>JAZGFD010000047.1:0-3705 GCA_036479115.1 Saprospiraceae bacterium
TGGGTTTATTAAAGAAAAACGCGTAATAGTCAAATCCATTGAAGATGATAAAAACCTATCCCAATTACTCATTCGTTTAGATTTAGGCGAATCAGAATCAATACTCTTAGCCAAAAAAGAAAACCTGCCCTTAATCATTGACGAGAAAAAAGGCAGAAGCGTAGCCACAGAGTTTGGGCTTAAAACCATTGGATTAATTGGTATTCTTTTAGTTTTTAAAAAAAGTGGCCAACTTTCTAATAATGAGATAACAGATATTGTTAATGATTTGCGGAAGGTTGAGTTTCGGGTTTCTGATTCTCTTTTGGGGTTTTTGTTGGGTAGTTAATCATGGTCATGTCGGATGACGCTTCGCTCTTCCAACCTACGCATACGGCTTCCGCGTTAAACCTCATTGAATATTTTGTTTTCTCCAATTATCAATAGCGGTAGATAACCTATCTGCTTGTACTTCTCCTTGCCACTCTTTCCAAAACTCAATTGTCCCACTATTTGGTTTATTGTTTGGCTCATCAATTCTTATTCTACTAGGCAACAAACTGGCATCACCTACAACAAGTGCCTCACCAGTATCTAAGGTCGGTAATATATCACTAAATCCACCTAGACTATCTGGCAATAGTTTTTTAATCATCATTTGATCATCTGCATTTGTAAGTCGCATCGATACAAAGTTACTGCACTGACTCAATATAGTTTTATTAACTTCGGAAGGTCTTTGGCTAATAACAACTAAACTCAATCCATATTTGCGACCCTCTTTGGCTATCCTCTCAAATATTTCAATGGATATATTATCAGTGGCATCTGCAAGACTTCTGCTCGGAATATATAAGTGTGCTTCATCACATAAAAGAGCTACAGGGTGTCTCAATTCAGATGGTGTCCATTGTTGAATAGAAAATGATAAGCGAGCTACCAGTGATACCATTAGTGGCAATACATCTGAAGGGACTTCAGAAAAATTTATAATTTTCACACCACCTGTACCTTTTTCTTCTGTACTCCCAAGTAATGCATCTGAAAGTCTATTTAACCAATCAAACTCTTGTACATCCGCTCCTCCTTGAAATAGAAAACCTAATCTTCTATCGGTAAGTTTGTTTTCAAGACGTGCGATCATTCTTGCTAATTTACCAAAAAACTCTCCTTGTTTTGGCCTAGTCGCACCAGGCACCATTTCTGTATTTATTTCGTTAAGCCTATTTAATAACGTCGTTAAGTCAAAAGGTACAGGGCTATCAACAGTAAAGTTATCTAAAATATCTTGATGACCACCAGTCTCTAAATAGGCTCTTTTTGCCGCATTCACTTCTCTTGCCATTATCATTGCTTGATTTGGCGCATTCTGATCACTTCTATCAACAAATAATGACACTAATGCTTCATATGATAAAAGCCAGTAAGGTAAAAATATAATCCCATCAGCAAGAGTAGTTCCGCTGTCAATATCTGCTGGACCCGCTACTTTATAGTGACTGATACCATCTCCTGCTAATGGAGAATACTCACCATGTAAATCAAACACTATTGCATTAGCATTTTTCAAATCAGCAACTTGTTCAATAATTTTTGCTGTAGTCCACGACTTACCAGCTCCAGTGCTACCACCTATAAAAGCGTGCCTTTGGAAAAACTTGTTTCCATTTAAAAATGCTGTAGCGTTCTCGTCTAATGTATATTTTCCAAGTGACAATGAGTTTTCATCATTTTCAGCTTCAGATATAACTCTCATGAATGCTGTTAAATGATCTCCCTCTAAAGAAAAACAATTAGCATCTATTTCAGGAACACTTTCAAGTGTTCGTCTAAATACATTTCTATTTTCGCCATCCGCATCTAAAAGAGAGCCTATTAATGTAATTTTACATAGGTTTAATTCTTCAATATCAGATTCAGAATTCTCTATTTGAATAGTTGAGAGCTTTTTTCTAGTCACCTGACTAATCAAACCAATCAAATGTTGGCCTGGTCTACTGCTCTGTAATACGGCAAGTCTATTTACCTGTAACCGCTTTAATTTTTCACCATCTTCGATATTAACGATCACTGTGGAAGTATCTACAGATGTAACATTCCCTAACGCATCTGTATCTTCAAACCCAAATAAAGACATTTACTCTCCTAAAAAATTAATTTTAAAAAACCATTTAATGACCAATGATCAGCCTCTACTTCAAATTCAGTATCAAGTACAGAACTGTAAATTATTGATTCATTTGCACTATTTCCAGATTCTATGGCCAAATAATTACTTACACCTCCCTTAAAAAGAAACTCTTTTGCCGCATCAGATAATTTATGCGTAACTACAATTATTTGTGCTTCTTCTTTAGCGCAACGATTGACCAGTTTCTCTTGTATATGATCATCATTGAATCCAAACCCTATACAAAGATAAGTTTTAGATTTATCAATAATGTCGTCTGATTTATGAATTGTTGAACGATAAGGATCAGCATGAGTACTTCTGTATTTTTCTACTCCAGGAGTAACAATTAAAGGAGTCAATCCATCTGGTATTTTATCAACATTACTTAATGCCAAAATAACCCCTTTAGGATCAGTAAACCAATCTAAAGAGCCATGAACTTTCCAAATATTCACCTGTCGGGAACACTTTAAATAATTTTTATCAACTTGAACCCTAGAAAAACCGTGAGAAAAGCCAGTGTAGTGATGAATATTTTCTTGCTCACAAGCATATTCCGCCAATCGATCATAGTTGGTAGTTACTAAATCTAGCTCTGCTTGAGTACTCCTAAGCATGTGTTTAAACAACTTCCCAAGGGCAAATAGATTAGGGTCATTAATGGACTGTTTGAATACATCTAAATCTTCAGGCGCAAGAAGCCCCCATGTAGAAACAATAACTCTGTTTGTTATTTCTGGTGATAATGTGATTTGATGTAAAGCACTTTCAAGATCTAACCCACCATCTAGAATTTGGCAAAAATCAGACCATAACTCTTGTTCTTTAGTGGGTAGATCATCTACAGATATATCTTTAGTTAGATGTTGAGACAAGGCAGGCATACCTGACATGCCAAACGCAATGGAAGCCCCACTTCCAAGAATTATTAATGGATTATCTTGGTAAAATGATTGAGCTTGTTTCGAAATTTTCTCTATATCAGACATTTAGAAATCACATTGATTTGCATGTGACATATCCTATCTATATAAAGCTATAATTACAATCAATCATGTACAGTCGCATGGCGCGAAATTTATACGACACACTTTTCAAGCGAATCCAAATAATCGCTCAGAGCGCCCATATTTCGTTTCAGATCAAGGCGCACCGACGCGCAAAGAGGGAGCATACAATAAGTATGTGACCGATTGAGCATCGGAGCAACGCCGAGCTGGGACGAAAGATGGATGCTCTGTGCGATTATTTCATTGTTACTAGTTCTTCTGCACTTACCGGATGGATGGCAATCGTATCATCAAAATCCGCCTTAGTAGCACCCATACGAATCGCCACTGCAAAGCCTTGCAACATTTCATCTGCGCCCAGCCCTATCACGTGACAGCCAATCACCTTCTCTTCTTCACCTAGCACTATCAACTTCATATGCGTTTTAACTTTATGGCGTGTCATCTGATGATAAAGCGGTACAAAATCTGTTTGATAAACTTTTACCGCATCGCCATAAGTTTCTCTCGCTTTCTCTTCACTCAACCCAATCGTGCCAATTG
>JAZGFD010000048.1:0-5760 GCA_036479115.1 Saprospiraceae bacterium
ATTTCAGTGTTTTTCCATTAAAATCAATAACAGCCTGGTAGGGTAATTTGTTACTTTTTTCTGCATTTATCTTCGCCTCACATATTACCTTATTAGAAAATGAATTGTCATAATGCAGAGCCTGGGGGATGATATGATCTACCTCATACAAACCGGATTCATAAAGTTTGCTGAGAGGTATAACACTACCAGTATAAGGTGAAAGATATTTTTGTTCTAGCCACATTTTATATTTGTTGATCTCACTAGGAGTAGGATCACCTTTGCTTCTTATTGCCTTAATATTATCGTCTATTTCTTCTGTTGCACTTAAGGCTGTCTCTTCATACAATTTAAAAGTTTCTAAATGTCCTTTAGAATATGGATTAATACTACCATTTGCTTTCTGCAATTCTCGCAGCATTGCTTTGGCTCTTTGATTTGTTGCATAGTTTTGGTTTCTTGTTTGGGTAAGTTTATTTCGCTTTTCTCCTGATAGTTTCATTTCACGAGCCAGCTCTACATGGATCTCATCTGCCTTTCCATGTGCATCCCATACATCCCTTGTCAATAGCAGTGTCTCTCTTATTATTTTTTCCACAGTAGGATTACGAAGTACCCCTTGTGGCAATATTTCATTGATTTTCAGGTCGTTAGGATGAGCGTATATTTTCTGAGACAACATCTCACTGTGCCTGTTATACACTACATATGATGACTCCCATGGTGCCAATCCTTGAAAATCGTGAACATCAGTTTTGTCAGTAAATGCCTCCCTAACGGTATCTCTCACTTCAGCATCAAACTCTCCTGTAATAATTTTTTGAATTCTGGTAAGCGTATTATTCTCGATTGACCCCTCATTCCAATGATGACCACACCTCATTAAAGGCAATAGCTTATTAAGTGCTTTTTTAGAGTATGCCCCGTAATTCTTATCATATGGAGCAATAGCTAGAAGGGCTGATATGGTTTCTGATGACACATCAGATAATACATGAGTCAATGCCGTTCTGAGGTGATCCGTGCTATCTCTTAGACTGTACAGAGCGTGCCATATATTTTCTAAAATTGACGGATCAGCTAAGATTATATCGGCATTTGGTTCGTTTTTAAATGCTTTCTTGATGGCAAATAATGTAGTTTTTCCCTCAAACTTATGGCCTTCTTCATAATTCCATTTATATGCCTTACTTTCAAGATTTAGTAGTTTTAATACATCCTTTTCCTTTATTTCTTTTTTGGTTGAAAACAGGTTGTATAGCTCAGCTTTACTCTCATAGGTCAGTATATTAGCACTTACATCTACATTGGTAAGTAGTTTGTCTTCATCAGATCGTAATGCTCTCTGTAATATCTTCAGATTATGTATAATGCCCCATATCCTATATTCTTGAAACATAGGATGGGACTTAGCAATGCCCTTGACAGGTTTAGTCTTAAATCCTTCAGAAGTATTGTATTTGTAGCTTTCTTCTTTGCAGTTTGATATAAGATATTTTTTGGATTTAAGAGGTCGTTGATAGAATAATACATCATCTACTATCAATTGTTGCATAGATCTTTTAATCAGATTTTCTCTATGCTTTATATTCCTCTTGTATAGAGCCGATGCCGCTTGGATCAGTAATAACTTATTATCAAATTCTGAATGAAATTCGCCTTGTTTTTCTATGATTTTATTCAATTCTGATTTATAAAATTTTCTATCTATAGTGTGTACTGCCTTTCCTCTGATCTTAGCCATAGGATCATCAAGAAGAATATTAAAAATATAAGCTCCTAAAGTGACATTCTGAGAAGATATCAGTTGTTCAGTTTTTTTCTTTCTCAGAGTCCAGTCATCATCTCCTGGGGTTGTCAGAGTTACTTTGAGCGCACCATCTTTAAGTGTCTTCTCTGTAATCACAAATTCGATCTGCTTTCCTATCCAGTCTGGTATGAACTTGTCAATGTACTCTCCTATTACACCGTCTTCAAGCTCTATGATCATCTTCATCTTACCTCGCACCTCTTCATCAGAAACATTAATTTTTACTACAAGGTCACTCACAAATCTCTTGTCAATTACCGTATCAGTCTCTGTATCTCCGCGTAGCTGGTTATAACCTCTCTTTGTATTAAATTGCATGATAACCCATGCTAATTCCTCTTTGGATATTTTTTCACTTAGTGCCTTTTGCCTCAAATAGTAGATCGTCCATCCACGGGGAACTCCTTTTAAACTAGGATATCTGGATTTGAATATCTCAACCATTTCTTGATAAGAGGCCTCAAACTTGAATCTCACATTATCCTCTCCAATCTCATACGCCCACGAAAATCTATCGTTTACCACAAAATCGTCATCGATATAGCCCATTACCTTTAGCACTTTGACCAATCTATCTCTCCTTTTTCTTGCCCTATCATAGAGTCGTCTTACACCTCTATGACCTGTCCTGGTAGAGGCTTCTGATTGCAATATTCCTTTGTTAAAGTCATTGATGGCATCCTGGCTCATAGGTATGACCCTTACACCCATATCAATGATATCACCTGTTTTGTTATCAAAATCATGATTAATAAATGCCCATCCTATTGAATTTGTACCTATATCCAGTCCTAGTATTCGCTTTGAGTTACTCATAAATTATTAGGTTTTATTTTAAAATAATTGACTAATATTTCTAGCGTTCTGGCGGTACAATTACCTCCAGAAGCACATCTTGTAATTGATTTTCTGTTGATTCCCAATTCTTTGCTCAATTGGGTTATTGATTTCTCACCTGAGTATACATTTTGGTGAATTTTCAATTGTAAGGATTTGATTATATTCATAAGATGATATTTTTTTCAAAAAAAAAGGAGAATTTTTCATTTTCAAATATAAATAAATTATTTTCGCTTTTGTTACACTATAGTACAATATATTCAAATCGTCCCTTTTGTTACACAAAAGGCCTATGACTAAGCATCCTTAGTGTAAGTTGTGATTTACTTTCATATATTTGAAATACAATTTGAAGCAAATCACAATAAGGCTTATGCCGCAGTGAAAACTTAATGGGTGGGGAAACTCGCCCTTTTTTTATCCAGCACACAATGTCAAAGAATAAATCACTACTTTGACTGCTTTCTAAAATCAAATATCCAGATAGTTACAGTAAAAGAAAGATAAAAACCTTTTGGCAGAAGACATAATAAAAAGAGTAAGATCAGGAATAACAGAACGTAACAAAGTGATAGAAGAGCTTTATACAAGTTCTGATATTGACAAAGCTGTAATAGGCACCTTGATAAAAATGGGGTGCTCAAAAGAAATGGCAATAGATTCTAAAACCGATGCCATCTTAGGATTTATCAAATCATGCTATCGCCCCGATTTTGAAATAAAATCAAATGTGACCAACTATCTAATCGGTACTGCAAAATATATTTGGCTTAACAGGGTAACAAAAACCAAGAATGTGGTGACTATAGAAGAAAGGCTTACTGAAGATACAGTAGAGTCAATAGAAGCCACCTTAATATCAAATGAGAAAAAACAACTGCTACAATCAATAATCAGCTTGCTGGATGAAAAATGCCAACAAGTGCTAACACTATGGGCGTCGAGTGAAAGAATGAAAAAAATAGCCGTGGAAATGGATTACAAATCGGAAGGAATGGCTAGAAAGAAAAAACACCAATGTTTGCAAAGGCTATATATTATCGTAGCTGACCATCCTGAAATAAAAAATGAACTCAGATCAATGTTATGACAGATTTATTTGAAAAAATTGATGATTATTTAAAAGGTATTTTAAGTGATTCCGATCGCAAAATATTTGAAGCAGAATTGTCACATAATAGCGTATTAAAGCAAGCTGTAGAAGATCACGATGTAGTGGACTCGGTAATGGATTTTCTTGTGGAGCAGGATATACGTAGCGTAATGAATGAGCTCGATAAAGTGGAGGATGGTCAAAAAGAAGAATATAGTCAAGAGAGAGGGCTTCCTAAAGGGCTGAAGAGCTATTTGATATTTATGGCATTGTCTTTAGGAGCTTTGCTTTTGGCTTATCTTTTTAATGCCCAAATGCAAAAGAGGTATTCACATGATAAAATTCTTACAGCATATTATTCTCCTTTAACATCAAACAATGTGAACAGATCAAAAGCATCAACATTTGAAAGTAAAATTGACGAGGGCATCTACTATTATAACCTAAGGCATTTTGACAAATCAAAAAATCTACTCCTTATTCCAGTTCAGAACAATACTGATTCAAAAAAAGACCTAAAGAATCTTTATCTTGGACATATCTATTTAATTCAAAATGAACTTGATTCTGCTCAGATTTACCTGACAAAAACCAAGGACATAAGAAAAAATGAAGCACAAGCCATAATATATTATCGAACAAACCAGATAGATAATTTAGTTGAACTCAGTGTAAATTTTAAAAGTGAAAAAATTGATAATATGGTCAAAGCCGCAAAAGCCTGGAGGTATAAGTTTAATAAAAATAATTAGTTGTCTATTTCTTCTTTTGTCGTAACTACTCTGGTAGGTGTATAGTGGGATTTTTGTAAGTGCTCAATATCTCGGTTGACCAGAAATATTTGCCAGTATTTTTGGTCAAAAATGCTACCAACCCATTACAATCGCTACTCCACTAAGAGCGTTGCCCTTGGCTATTCAGCTCAAAGGCCTTCAGCCTTTCTATGATGATTACAATATTGAGTACTTACTAAAAAAAGCTCCATTTGTGAGTTTTAAACTATACCAAAGACAACCTCAATTTATTCTTAACACATAATTTACTAAATGTGAATAGTTTTTATTTCATTTGTGACTACTCAGGTGGTGTGCTTTTGAACTTAAAAATTACATTTTTTTGATAGACACTAGCTATTTTCGTAGTAATACGTAACCCAGAGTTGAACCTGAAGGGTTCATATGATTATAAAAAATAGAGGATAATCGGTACATACGACCCCGACAGGGTCGAATTTCTTCAATACAATAATATTACCTTACGAATATTAAATCCCTACAGGATTCATAGATCGGTTCTTAAACGTGCTATTAGAATGGCTAAGGTCAAGGTTCAAATATCTGGCATGTTTAAATCAGGCCAACACGTCTTTTGTACCCTAAGGCCTGTTTGTGATACTTTGAGAAAAAGAAACCTCAATATGCACTCAACTATGATGCAAATAGTCCAAACTTTAATGGTACCTGAGTAGTCACTTTCTTCTTAATTGATCTTGAGTAGTAGCAGACAAATATTACCCTCTCCTCAAAGCCCTGTATCAATAATGAACTTATGCACTTTCTAATAGCTTGACCACCATTATGGCTGTTATCAATTCAAAGAAGAAAAGTACTAACTAATTCAAAAGGTTAAAGAGTGGAATTTATCCAAACTATCAAAAGCTTTTTTTTTAAAAGAAAAAAATTAGAAATGAATGGCAAGTCCTAAGCCATAGTCTCCAACTTGAAAATTAACCCGTGGTATTTTTGAACTAAGAGTCTTTGAGTTGACTCGATGGAGCATTTCTTTTTTATAATTTCCTTTCGCTATACCAGCTATAAGGTTGCCGAATATGGCAGTGCCTACTGCAGCCATGTGCCCAATGACCCAAATGGCCAAACCAGTGTACAAATCCCCAATATCACGGCCAGAAGCAAGGCTTAAACCTACTATGTTAGCAACTGCAAAGAAACCTAATGAAGTATAATTTACAATCCTTTGAGATTTTCGTTGGAGATTAAATTTTTTAAATAACACATCCGTTTCTGGGTCTAGAGAA
>JAZGFD010000049.1:0-20712 GCA_036479115.1 Saprospiraceae bacterium
GTTACTTGACAGAGCACTAGTTGGTTGCCATTATCACATTGAAATCCTGCTCATCAATTAGCACTTGACACGACACAAGATGCCAAATCTCAAATAGTTATTTGAATGAACAAACTATCATCCTTAATCTAAATGTTTCAGGTTGTGCCTGTGGTATCTTTTCGATATAGTTCTTTCGCTCCAAATCTAGGATAATTTAACATTATCTCTATTGACCCTAATCTCCTAATTTATTAAAAAGTTTTTGCCCAATCTTCTTTGAAATTTTGTCAACAGGAATTTCTGATTCAAATAAGAATAATTCAATAATTGAATCCTTAAATAAATTGTATTTATTCAGATTTATTTCTATTCCATCTTTATTCTTAGAATGAAATAGCAATATCATTTCTTCTTTAGCCATAAGATATTAACATCGTATTGATGTTGTCATTAAATATTTTTTCACATATACACTTCACATTTGGGCCTTTATAAATATTAGAATAATTGGAGAAAAAAGTATCTAAAAACTCAAAAAAAATAATATGCCATGGGTATAAATGTTTGTACCAGCAATTCACAAAGTGAATGTCTTATGTTTGAGTTAGGAATTAATTCTAATTCATGTACCAAACAATAATTTTGTCCCTATTATTTAATGCGCAATATAAGTTGAATTAACGATTTGATGAGCGGCAATAAAGATATGGATATGTGTAATTTCAAAATAAAAAGAATATTATCTTGGGAAACTAACATATGTTCATATATTTGAATGATCATAAGAAACTGATCATTCCAAGTTATTTGGGATACTTTAAGATGACAAAGCATTTTAGTTATACTTAAATACGCCAAGAATTCACTTTATTCTTGATGATTTTTCCCAATAAGTCAGAATTTGAAAATGTGTAGATGCCATAGACTATTTGCATCAACAAAAATTGCATGTTTTCTATAATATATTATATAACCGTAAAAGTTTTTATTAAAATGAAAAAAAATTACATCGAAAAACTTGCTGCAACTTTTCTGCTTTGCTGTGGTTTATTGGCACCGCAGATAAACGCTACAGATGGGTATTTCTCCAATGGTATTGGAATTCAATATCGAGCCATGGCTGGGGCAGGGATAGCATTATATCTTAGTCCATTGTCTGTTGCTACAAATCCTGCTTCTCTTGCTTTTCTGGGAACAAGTTACGATATAAACATTTCCCTTTTCAATCCCAATCGCAAATACTCAGTCAGTGGCACCCCTTCATTCCAACCTGGCACATTTGGGTTAAATCCTACTACTGTAGAAAGCGGTACTACTGCATTTGTTATTCCTTCGATGGCAGCCAGTTGGGCATTAGACAGTACTAAATCTCTAGGACTTGCTATTTATGGCAACGGTGGTATGAATACTGATTACGATGCTCCAGTATTTGGATTTCAAACTACGGGGATTAACTTGTTACAACTATTTGTAGCGCCCACTTTTGCAATGAAAGTTGCGGGCAATCACTCTTTTGGAGTGACACCTATCCTTGCTTATCAATCTTTTGAGGCCAACGGTCTACTTGCTTTTGGGCAGTTTTCAAGCAATGGTGCTAATATTTCCAATAACGGTTCTAGTGCTTCCACAGGTTTCGGAGTACGCGTTGGATATCTAGGCAAAATTAATGACATGATTTCTATAGGAGCTGCTTATCAAACAAAAATCAAAATGGGAAAATTTGATAAATATTCTGGACTTTTTGCCGAACAAGGTGGTTTTGATATAGCTGCCAACTGGACGGCAGGGATCGCTCTACAATTCGACAAACTTGGAATAGCACTTGATTTTAAGCAAATACTGTACAGCCAAGTTAAATCAATTGCAAATCCTATACTTCCTAATCTGCAAACAGCACAACTCGGAAATGAAACAGGAGCAGGTTTCGGCTGGGAAGATATGTCCGTTATTAAAATTGGTATTCATTATGCAGTTCAGAATGATTTGATTTTACGAGCTGGCTTTTCCACAGGAGGTCAACCTATTCCAGATAGCGAAGTTTTGTTTAACATACTTGCTCCAGGAGTCGTAGAAAACCATGTTTCATTTGGCATCAGTAAAGGCCTTGCCAATGGCAAAGAGGTCAACATTTTTATCACTCGGGCATTGTCAAATACTGTATCTGGAGGAAATCCACTTGAGTTTCCTGGACAACAAACCATTGATTTAACAATGGATCAATGGGAGTTTGGCGTCGGATTCTCATTTTAACAAATGTTGCTATTTACTCATAATTGATCAATAATAATTATTTTTAAATAAAATATATTATGAAAAAAAATACAAATAATTTATTTTTTTTACTTCTTATGGCACTGTCGAGCTCTCTATTTTGGGGATGTACGACCGATGCTGTAACTCCAGACCCCGTTGGCTTCCCATTTGAATTATGGGTGACCGATCAAGGACTTAATAATGTTACTGTTTTAGATGGAAACACAATGGAAACCAAAGAAGTAATAGACATTGCTTTAGCAGGAGGATCAAAGCCTCACATGGTTTTATTTAGTCCTGATTTTAGATTTGCATATGTGGCCTGTGTAGGCGGAGAAGGAGCTACGGTAATAATACGTACCAGTGATTATAGTGTGATTACAACTTTAGCCACCGGAAAAAGCTCACATGCATCTATACCTTCCTGGGATGGAGCAAGAGTATGGGTAGCTTCAATTGGCGAAAAAATACTAAGAGAAATAATGGTAGATGCAGATAATGAATCATTTACTATTAGTAGAGAATTGGATTTGGCAGCTGCTCTTCCTGATTTGGAACAGTATCCTGCTTCTAAACCAATATGCCATATGTTTACATATGACAACAAATCTTGCTATGTCACATTAGGAGGTGGTGGCTTAGCCGTTGTTGATGTAGCTTCTATGCAAGTTACGAAATCCTATCCAGTTTCTCAAATTAAGCCCGCTGGATGTGGCTTAGTTAACGGCCCTCCAGGTTCCAATGTAATGTTTGCTAATTCAGGCACCAGTGGTACTGGTAATTTTTATATGTTTAACTCTGTTAGTCATGACATATTGGCCACAATGGATACTGGTGCTGACGGATTAGATGCACATGGTGTATCCATCACCCCTAATGGTAGAGAATTATGGATGATTAACCGGCATTCTGATAACATCAGAATCTTTGATCTGAGATCTATGCAGTTTACAGAAACTATTCAGAATACAGGAGATGCACCCGATTTGATCTTCTTTTCTCCACAAGGGGATCGAGCATTTATAACGACAAGAGGAGATGCTCGTACTGGCCCACACGCCAATTCAGGAACGAATCCTGGGGTACTAGTCATTGATGTGGCTACTAAGACTCCCATGGGTGTGACTCCTATAGGTTCTCTTTCTGAAAGCGATCCTCATGGTATTGGTTTATTTCCAGGAAGATAGAATCTTTTAATATAAAGAAAATGACAAAAAGGAGAAGTTTGACTTCCTCCTTTTTGCTTTAATTGAATAGAAACATGAAATTTTCCCCTTTTTTTATTTTTATTCTTTTTTTAAACTATTCACTAATAGGACAAGAATTTTCGCGCCTCATTGTTCCTGTAATAATGAACGATAGCGAACTAATAAACCCTTGGGCCGGAGGATTCAACACTCCTCAGTTTTCTGCCGTAGATTTAAACAATGATGGAAAATCGGACCTTTATATATTTGACAGAAATAGTAATTTTCACTCCACTTTCATAAATGAAGGTACTCAGCAGGAGCCACAATACATTTACCAACCTTTTTACGCTAAAAATTTTCCAATAGTTTTCAATTTTGCCTTACTACGAGATTATAATCAAGATGGCATCATGGATTTATTTGCCCATGCCGATGATGAAGGCAATGCAGGAATCAAGGTGTACAAAGGTAATTATAGAAATAATGTTCTGACATTTGATAGAGTAAAATTTAATGCCTTTGAATTAGATTTATTGACTTACCCTGATGTTTCAGGTGAAACTTTTGTGATATCTACTAACAAAGGAGATTTACCAGCTATTGATGATTTGGATAACGATGGAGATTTGGATATTCTGACCACTTTGGGCGATAGCCACCTTGCTTTTTTTAAGAATATGTCAATTGAAGAAGGACTGCCAGCCGATAATCTTAAATTTATTTTGGAAGATGACTGCTGGGGGAAATTTTATATAGGTTCTTCTGGAGAAAAATTAACACTAAGCACTGATTCAAGGACTTGCCAAGATGTAGCATTTACTCAGAATACTGTTGACCCCAAGGCCATACATGGAGGATCTACCGTTTCTACCATTGATCTAGACGGTGATGGAGACAAAGAATTGTTTTATGGAGATGCTACAAATCCAAGAATTATTGCCGCAATGAATGGCGGATCTCACTCCCAAGCCTGGATTACGGAGCAAGACACTAAGTTTCCCAATTATAATACTCCTGTTTTTATTCCCGATTTTGCCAGTATCTACCATCTTGATCTGGATGGTGATGGCATGAAAGACCTTATTGCGGCTCCCAATCTCGCTCTCAACGGCCCTGATTATGAATCTGCTTGGTTTTATAAAAATGAAACCGACAATGAAAATCCTCAATTCGAGTTACAAAAGAAGAATTTCCTCATAGAAGATATGATTGACCTAGGTACAGGAGCACATCCAGCTTTTGTAGATTATAATGCCGATGGCTTAACTGACCTCGTAATTGGTAATGACAATCGATGGCAAAAAAATCTTCGGTTTCAACCCAGTTTATTTTTATTCGAAAATATAGGCACCCTAAGTTCACCTCACTTTGTACTAGTGGATGACAATTGGCTAGATTTTAGTCAATTTGGCAATTCATCTTATGCTTTTACTCCAACCTTTGGAGATATGGATAGCGATGGTGATTTAGATTTAATAGTAGGAGAACGATTTGGTAATTTGTTCTACGCTGAAAACATTGCAGGAAGTGGCAATCCTCTTTCTTTTAGAGAAATACAAGTCAAATGGAAAAATATAGATGTTGGGCAATTTTCAGCACCTTTTATTTCTGATCTAAATAATGACAATAAACCCGATCTAATTATTGGTGAGCGAAACGGAAATATTAATTATCTACCCAATCAAGGAAGCACCAGTAATGCAGAGTTTCATAGTAAAGTTGATGAGTCACCAAACAACAATTTTTTAGGCCAAATCGGAACTGCACAACAAGGAGAAATAGTAGGTAACAGCACACCAGTAGTGCTAGAATATGGTTCAATAACTTATTTGGCCACTGGCAATGAAATAGGGCAACTTGAATTATATATTATCAATAGCAACTTGCTATCCTCAGGACAATTTGAACTCGTTAATGATAATTGGGGAATAGTAGATTTGGGAAAAACTTCTCATCCTGCTCTTGCTGATCTCAATAAGGATGGCTTTATAGATGTAACTGTAGGAAATTCAAGAGGAGGCTTAGGCCTTTTCACTACTAATTTAACAGCCGACGGCACTGTGCCTGTTAAAGAAGTGATTGCTCCAATACATGCAACTGTTTTCCCCAATCCTGCTGATAACTTTATTACTGCTAAAGTTGAGCACAACAAGGCAAATGATATTTCTTATCGCATTATTAACACATTGGGGCAAGTGGTTGCTAATGGTTCTCTTCCTAATCAAGAAGGAGAGATAGAAATATCATTTTTGAAAAATGGAATTTATATTTTGGAGTTGTTATTTGCACGAAATAGGATTGTTAAACGTTTTTTTAAACAAGAGAATTAGATATAATTAATAGAATGTAATGAGTAACGAATTTAAAATATCTTTTGGGCTTTTTTTCCTTCTCCTCATGGGAGCATGCTCTACTGAAGAACCAGATGCGGTATCTCCTATTATAACAATTTCTAGCCCTCAAAGCGACGCAATTATCAAAGACGGAACACTATTGATAAATGCTTCTATCTCAGATGATGTAGAACTGAAGACTACAGAAGTGATAATTGAAAATCTTACATCTGGAATTACAGAATATGAACAAAAAGAAGACAGGCAATCAAAATCTGCTAATATATCGTTGAGTATTGATCTTGATGTTCCTGAAGGAGGAAGTTTTTTATTAACAATTATAGCCACAGATCAGTCAAACAATTCAACATCTCATAAAATAAACTTTGAAGCCAACCCTACCAATCGTGGAATCCTTAACCTTAATTTTCGACTAGAATATGAAGGAGAGACTCTGGCCACTTTTAGTGATCTAAACTATCCAAATCCTAATTTTCCTTTCCTTGTTTCACTAGTAAGCGCATTTCTTTCTAATATCACTATTTTCAATGGTACCAATGAACAAGAAATCCTAGAAATCGAACGAATAAAAATCAATGAAAATCAAGATGATAAGGCTTCGGCGTTATTAGGCACTACTTTGTCTATACCACATGTGGTGCCTGGTGATTTTACAGGTATTCGTTTTGGTGTAGGAGTACCGGCTCAAACAAACTCCAAATCACCTGTTGATTTCCCACAAAATCATCCCCTTTTTTTTTCAGGTGAATACTGGGATAGTTGGGACAGCTATATATTTTTTAAAATAGAAGGAAAGGCTGATATGGACCAAGATGGTACAAAAGAAACGAACCTAGCTCTACATGTAGGTTCTAATGAGGCATTTCGAATAAAAGAAGTCATGTCTGAATTTACGGTTAAAGCTCAAGAAACTACAACTTTACAATTTGTCATTGATGTAAAAGACATCTTTGATATGAATGGAGCCATATATGATATTGTAGAGGCACCTCAAATTCACAGTCTTAGTCAAATCGATCAGGCTACTCAGTTAGCTGATAATCTGCAACAAGCAATAAAATAACTCAAATGCAGCCTTTTAATAGCTAATAATAAAAATAATAAAATGAAAAAACCTCTCAATACTCTGACCATAGTAGTGATATTAACCACATTGCTTTTGTTAATAAATTCATGTGGAAATGATGATGAACCAGAGGTAAAACAAGGTGATGTAGAATTTCGTTTTAATTATACTGTTAATGGACAACCACTTGATCTTGGCCAAATTTATAATGTCAATGGCACTGCCGTTAGTTTTAAATTTGCTAATTTTTATATAGGCAATATTGTTTTTAATCCCCAGCAAGGTGCCGAAGTTAGTCTGAATGACAAGTTTTTATTAGTGACACCTGACCTCACTACCAGTTCTGTAGGAAAAATAGATGAAGGGTCATACTCAGTACGGTTTTCTCTAGGAGTGAATGATGCTGAAAATGATCAGAGTGAAACAGATTTTCTGAGCCGAGCAACTGATGATCCACTAGCAATGAAAAACCCAAGCATGCATTGGGGATGGAATGGCGGTTATAAATATATACGAGTTGATGGGTTGTCAGATACGGATGGAGATGGAACACCAGAAACTCCACTGGCTTTTCACTTGGGCAATTTCGATATGTTTGAGTTCATTTCAAATTTTGATTACAATCTGAATAGTGACATCAAAGAAGGAAATAATATTATTGAATTTGAATTTGATTTGGCAAAACTTTTTATAGAAATTGATATAAGTACCCAAACGGATACTCATGTATTTAATGACGTAGATCTTGCTAAAATATATCAAGGAAATTTAAGTAAAGCCATAGATCTATTGTAAATTTCTTTGCAATTAATATTTTTTTTAATTCCTAAAAGGATAAAATGTGAAAAGTGAGTCCACTCTGGAAACTGACGATTTTCACAAAAAGATTATTTTTGATTTTGTGAGTTTCTGGATTGGAATCAAAAGATTATATTTAGAAAATGGGAAACAAAGTAATATGGATGAGTCTTGTTTTGATATTTCTTATCCTTACCATACTCCTATGGAAAAATAAAGTTAAAAAACCCAGTTTATTAGACTTGACTCCTTACCATTTGAAAATACCAGAAGGTTTTCCAGAACCCATAATTCCAAAGGACAATCAATTAACGAAAGCGAGAATTGATCTGGGTAAAAAACTTTTTTTTGATCCTATATTGTCAAGAGATTCTACAATATCATGTGGATCATGCCACCATCAAGAATTGGCATTTGCTGACAAAGTCAAAATCAGTCAAGGTGTAGAAGGACGTTTGGGATTTCGCAATGTTCCTTCTTTGGCCAATGTGGCCTATCTAGGTAGATTGAATAAAGATGGAGGAGTGGTTAAGTTAGACATGCAGGCAGTAGTGCCTATCGAAGACAAAGACGAAATGGATTTTTCGCTTCTAAAAGCAGCAAGTAGATTAAATAACCATCAGGTATATATTGACATGTCGTTAAGAGCTTATGGCAGATTGCCACATCCTTTCACAATAGCAAGAGCTCTGGGCGCATTTTGTCGTACGTTAATTAGCGGATATTCCAATTACGATCGGTACATTAATAATGATGAAAAAGAAGCATTGACAAAAAGTGAAATACGAGGAATGAATTTATTTTTTAGTGAGATTACTAATTGCTCAGAATGCCATAGCGGTTTTAATTTTACTAATAATAGCTATCATAATAATGGTGTGCAAGACCAATATCCTATCGATATTGGGAGAAAAAGAATTACACTTTTAGCCGAAGATGAAGGAAAATATAGAGTGCCATCTTTGCGTAATATTATGCTAACAGCACCTTATATGCATGATGGGAGAATAGCTTCACTTGAGGCAGTAGTGCAGCACTATAACAAAGGAGGATCAAATCATCCCAACAAAAGTAAAATTGTGCGCCCTCTTGGAATGGATGAAAGCCAACAGAAAGATTTGGTTCATTTTTTACAATCATTGACAGACAGTAGTTTTATTCAAAATGAAAGTTTTTATTAATTGAAATTGATTATGAAATACTTATTTCAATGCTTATTCTATAGCACAATTATTATCCTATTTGCATCATGTGGTAAAGACGATCCTGTAATGCCTCAACCTATGCCAGAACCTGATTGCCCAGGAGATTGGGTACATGCACCATCTTCCTATTCTCTAGAAATACCCAAATCATTACCTAAAATGAACATTCCATCTAATAATGTTATGACTATTCAGGGCGTTGCCTTGGGTCGTCTTTTATTCTATGACCCGATACTTTCAGGAGACAACACACTTGCATGTGCAGGATGTCATTTGCAAGAAAATGGATTTACAGATCCCGATCAATTTAGTGAAGGCATTGATGGCGATCTTGGCGATCGCAATGCGATGCAAATTATCAATCTGGGCTATGCCAATAAATTATTCTGGGACGGACGAGTAGAAGGCTTAGAGAATCAAGCACTAGAACCAGTAGAAAATCCAGTGGAAATGCACGAAACTTGGCCAAATGCAATTTCAGAATTGGCAGATCATAATGACTACCCTAAATTATTTTACGAAGCTTTTGGAACATGTGTGATCTCTAAAGAATTAGCAGCCAAAGCCTTGGCACAATTTGAAAGAACACTGATTTCAGGCAATTCTAAATTTGACAAAGTGACAATAGGTGGTATGGGAGTATTCTTTACCGATGAAGAATTAAACGGCTTTGATATTTTTTTTACAGAAAAAGGTGACTGCTTCCATTGTCACGGTGGTGCATTGTTCACCGATAATGAATTTCACAACAATGGTTTAGATAGCATTATTCTTGACTTGGGCTTGGAAAATGCAACAGAGAATATTCACGATCGTGGAAAATTCAAAGCACCCACTTTGCGCAATATTGAACTAACAGCTCCATATATGCATGATGGACGATTTAAAACATTAGAAGAAGTAATTGATTTTTATAGCGATAATTTACAATTTTCAGAGACTCTCGATCCATTAATGAAGAACGTAAGTGAGGGTGGCATTCAATTGTCGCCTAAAGAGAAAACCGAATTGTTAGCATTTCTAAAAACCTTAACCGATAGGGACTTTGTTACTAATGAAAATTTTTCTACCCCACTTTGAAAGAAATCCCTACTTTAATTTTGATACATGTTCATATGTACATATATTACATCATTAATAAGAAGGCAGCTTTTAAACCAAATGCCTTGTTGGTTTCTAAATAAAAGAGTGGTGAATTCAGTGGCTTTTTGCACTGAGAACCTCAATTAGCATTATTAAAATATTTCAAGTATGCTTGAAACTGCAACAATGTTATTTGACGCAGAAAAAATAGAAATTCTCAATACTTTAGCCATCCAATAAGGTTAAACATTATCGGGTTTGCGTGAGAATCTTAACCCATTATCGGTAGCTGAAATTATGAATAATATTAAAGTAGAACAAACTGTATTATCACACCATCTCACAAAGCTGATGGATAAATGCAATTTTTATCTACTCGAAATGGAAGAAAAATATATTACAAAACAAAAATAATGTAACTCCTCTGATGGGTTTTAAAAGGAAATAAAAAATTACGAAATGGCAGAAATTAATGTTGACAAAAAATTAGACTGTTCAGGTATGCTGTGTCCTATGCCTGTAGTAAAAACAAAAAAGGCACTTAAAGACATGGAAATAGGACATGTTTTGGAAATGATATCCACTGATGCTGGGGCAATGCCTGATATGTATGCTTGGGCTAAACAAACAGGTCACGAATTATTAGATGCAAAAGAAGATGAAGGAAAAATATTTACTTTTTTAGTAAAAAAAACGCATTAAATTATGATAACATCCGAAGTTAAGGGAAAAGACAGAAAAAAAAGACTGGCACTAGTAGCTACAAAAGGTACTCTGGATTGGGCTTATCCTCCATTTATTTTAGCTTCAGCAGCCGCTGCTATGGATTGGGAGGTTGGTGTTTTCTTTACATTTTACGGCTTACCTCTTTTAAAGAAAGAAATAAAGGCTGAAGTGTCTCCACTCGGCAATCCTGCAATGCCAATGAAGATGCCTTTTGGCCCAGAAGGATTTCAAAGCATTAATTGGAATATGCCTAATGTACTTATGGCCAATGTGCCTGGATTTGAATCTATGGCGACAGGGCTTATGAAAAAGATGTTTAAAAATAAAGGTGTAGCAAGTATAGAAGAATTACGAGAAGCCTGTATAGATATGGATGTACGGCTCATCGGGTGCCAAATGACAATGGACGTATTTGGATTTGCCAAAGAAGAATTTGTTGAAGAGGCTGAAGTGGCAGGTGCAGCGGCATTCTTGGCTTATGCTGCTGAAGCCGATGTGAATATGTTTGTTTAGAAACTAAACGTTTTATAATTATTGAATAATCAAAAAAATAAGAGAGCGGAAAAAGTTTTGCCCTTACGGTTACTTGATATAGGGAATGTATCTTATCTGAGGTCACAGACAATCTATCATGGCTTGGCTTATGCCAAAAAAAAAGATACTCCCGATACAATTGTATTGAATTGGTCTAGCGAGCCCTATGTATGCATTGGTTTTCATGGCGAACTTTTGAGGGAGGTAGACATGAAATATTGCAAAGATAAAGGCTTGCCAGTTTTACGTAGAGAAACAGGAGGAGGAACCGTATATCTAGATGAAAATCAGTTGTTTGCCCAATGGGTTTTTTCTAAAGACAATCTTCCACACAAAATAGATGACAGATTTGATCTTTTCACAAGACCAATGATACAGACATACCGATGTTTTGACATCAATGCCTATGTTTTCCCACCAAATGACGTACATGTAGACGGAAAAAAAATAGTGGGAACTGGAGCAGCAACAATAGGAGATGCAGAGGTCATGACAGGTAATTTCCTCTTTGATTTTGATAGTGAGGCCATGTCTAAAGTCCTGAGCCTGCCTGATGGTAGTTTTAGAAAAATGACATATGACAGCCTCAGACAATTTATGACTTCAATTAAAGAAGAAACGACGGAAGTACCCACTTTTCAAGAATTAATAGATGTGTATGTTGCCAAATGTGAGAAAGCCTTAAATAGGCCAATAGAGCGGGGTGAGATCAGTGAATATGAAATGAATGAAATCGAAAAATTGGATAGAAAATTAAGTTCTAAAGAATGGCTTTACGGTGATAGCATGAGTAAAAGTACAGATCGGCTTGTGAAAATACATGGCAATGTTTGGTTGTTTGAGTCTACTCATCAGTCTAAAGGAGGGAGTATTCAGATTGCCATGCGTACCAAAGGGAAATTGATAAATAATATTTCAATAAAAGGAGATTTTACTTTTTTACCAGAATACAGACTTGGAGCTTTTGAGAAATTTTTAAAAAATGTTGAAATAGAAAAAAAATCGCTTAAAGAAGTGATTGAAGCATTTTATGAACTCCATGAGGTGGATTCACCAGGAATAGAAGTTAATGATTGGGTTGAGGTCATTCTGAAAATCAAGAAACAGAATGCTTTGACACCTTTTTCTTGAAGCACAAGAAGGTTTTTTTCCTTTAATAGAATAGTAGATTGAAGCTCTTTAGTTAAAATGGGACAAATGAAATGGCATTGCACCTTGTATGAAAAAAAAGATATTTACTTCAGGTGAAATAATACAATTACATAGTGTTATGCCAGGTTTTTGGCTGCTATTAGAAATATTGCAATATGATAAATGGGGTAAAGCAAAATTATTAAAGATGATCTCTTTTTCCAGTGATAAGAACGAATTGCTAGAATTATTAATGGAAGATGAAGATTGGTGTTGGGATAAGAAATACATTTTTGTGTATACAGATTCTGATTCTTGTGAAATAAAAAACTAAAATAAAAAACTAAAGTAGGTATATGAGCCTACTGTCTCAATAAAAAAATATGGAAGATAACGAAGGAAAAAAAATACTTGTAATACAAACACACGGTGTAGATACACCTACAAGAACATATTCTCCCTTGTATTATGCTGTAGCGGCTGCAGCCATGGAAATGGAGGTAATGGTATGGTTTACTATGAATGGAACAAATCAATTGAAAAAAGGAGAAGCAGAAAAAGTAGAATTGGTGCCAGGAAGTGGTACTACATTAAAAACTATGTTGGAAATGTGTCTTGATAACGAAGTGGAATTGAGAGTATGCCAGCAAAGTCTAACACTCTGGGATATGGAGAAAGAAGATTTAATAGATGGGGTGGATATACTAGGCGCAACGAGTATAATTGACTTGGCTCTGGATTATGACCATGTCATGTATTTCTAATAAAAAAATTCTATTCGAGAAACAAAATGTGAATTATGGCACATACAAAAGTAAATGAATGTATTCTTTTGACAAAGCTACATTACAATGTAGCTAATAATACTTGGGTAGATGTTCATGATGATGGCACAGTTACGGTGGGCATGACTGATGTAGCTCAGTCATTGGCAGGGCCTATACTTCATGCCAAATCAAAGAGCGTAGGAGCAATAAGGAGAAGAGGAAAACCTTTGGCTACAGTAGAGAGTGGGAAATGGGTAGGGCCACTAAAATCTCCTATTGCAGGAGAGATAATTGACGTGAATGAAAATCTTGTTTCTGATGCTCAACTTTTAAATAGGAGTCCTTACAAAGATGGATGGGTAGTAAAAATGAAACCAAACAATTTAGAGGAGGATTTAGCAGAATTGTTAACTGGAGATGCAGCAGTGGAAGCTTATCGCGCAAAATTGGATGGAGATGGGATTAAATGCACTCATATTGAAGGTACAGACGAGTATTGACCAAAATGGGAATTACACAGGTAGAACCAAATTTGGTTAAAATAGTCTATTAGACAAAATGAGTTAAAAAGACAGACTAAAGTATTTAAAAATGATTACATGAAATACCTGCAATAAATTTTAAAATATGGCTCTCGATCTTTCCATAAATAAGTACTCCGATGTAACAATGGAGGAAAAAGACAGGCTTTTTGAAGAGGTAAAAGCGGATATGCGGTACGAAGATGTATTGCGTGGATGTTATGAATGTGGTATCTGTGTAGCAGCATGTCCTTCAGCTCGTTTTTATGATTTTAGCCCAAGAGTAATAGCCCAAGCAGCAGCTCGTGAAGATACTGACTTGATGTATACCTTGATGAATGATAGTATTTGGGACTGTTCTCAATGCTTTTCATGCGATAGGTGCCCACGTAAGAATTCTCCTGGTCTTCTTATAACAATAATGCGAGAAGTAGCAGTCCGTAATGGATTGCAAACTTCCAAAGATGCATTAGAAGGATATGGTAGAATAATTTATAAAATTATGTCTACAGGTACTCAGGTTTCTCCTGATATGTTACAACCAGAAGCTTTTCCTGATTGGGGTCCTCATACACGTGAAATATCTGACAATCTCGAATATTGGAGAAGAGCTCTACCTCCAGAAACTATGCATACCACGGAAACTAGTTGGACTATTGATGATAAAACTATTGTAGAGCTTTATCTTATCTGGCATATGACAGGTGTGATGGATATGATAAAAGAAATAGATGAAGGTCTTTTTGACATCCTAGTGGATGTGATGGAAGATAAATTAGAAGAAGCTGGATACGAAGAAACTTTTGACTAAGTACCATTTAAACAAATGAAATAATATTTAATAATAATAAAGTAACTATTCAGGTGGGCACTTTTGAGATAAAAAATTGTTATTTTTTTGCCAGGTAAAGCTCATTTTTTGAGGCATAGCAGAGCTACGGCGAAAAAAAATAGCTGAAATATGGTAGAAAAAGAACTTATTTTATCAAAAATTGACTTCACCTGAGTGGTTACATAATAAATAAATTCCTATGCTACACTTACCAGTGGTCAAACCCGCAAAAGAAAGAGAATTCAACCTGCCAGACGAAGCCCCTACTGAGGATTATCATGAGGCACTGGAAGAGTTAGAAAAAGATGGAGAATTAATCATACAGCGCGTACCTGAACCTTATATAGAGGTAAAAACAAAATTCGGCAGGATTAAAAAAATTCCTGTTGAGAAGACATGGCACCACAAAAGTTGTGGTCAGTGTGGGCATATACCCGGATATTCTACATCTATATTTTGGCTAAATAGAGCATTGGGCTTGGACTATATGGACCCTAAGGATCAAACTTCTTGCACGGCATGGAATTATTATGCATCTGCTACTTCTAATCCTGCTGCACAAGCTGCTGTAGCGATAAGAAACTTCGCCGCGGCAGAGGAGACTGGTTATTTTCCAATTATCCATTGCGGTACAAGCTTTGGCCATTATAAGGAAACACGGCAAGCAATAATCCATTATCCAGAGCTGAGGGCTCAGGTAAGAAAAATATTGGCACGTCTGGGTAAAAAGTTGGTAATACCAGAAGAGATAGTGCATTATAGCGAGTGGGTATATGCAATGAAAGATAGAATTAAAGAAAAGCAAGTAGTGGATATGAGCCATATTACTGCTACGGTCCACCCTGCTTGTCATTATCACAAATTGATTGAAGAAGATGCAATATATTCTCCAGAAATTTATGGCGCACAGCGTACAGCTATCATTACAGGAGTTTTGCAAGAGTTAGGTATAAATGTAGCGGATTACTCCACATGGTTTGACTGTTGTGGATTTGGTTTCCGTCATATATTAGTATCTAGAGATTTTTCAAGATCATTTGCTGTGCAACGTAAGATAGAAGTGATGAAAGAAGAAGCGAATCCTGATGTTACAGTTACTCATGATACGGGCTGCGTGACTACTTTAGATCAAAGTCAGTTTGCTGGAAAAGCCCATAATAAAAAAGTGGGACTACCAGTATTAGCAGATTCTCAAGTGGCAGCATTGGCTATGGGAGCACATCCATACAAAGTACTTCAAATGCACTGGCACAATACGGATAACAAGCCGTTTCTCGAAAAATTAGGTTTGGATCCTGCTAAAAAGTGGGCAGAATTTGAGGCCTCTCTTGAAAAATTAAAAGACGGCTCAAAGCAATATCTCACATGGGAAGATGCTGAAAATTAAATGTAAACCATTAATGAAATCACGCTGAGAACAAAGGGTTTTTATAAAAAGAAGCTTTTTGATTTTTTTCGAGCAGAAACATTATTTAACAATCATTAGAATAATTATTATTAAAGATATGGCTGATCAAAGAATTATCGTAATAGGAGGAGGCCCAGCTGGGCTGGTTGTAGCAAGAGGAATTGCCGATTTAGGTTACAAAGCAGTGTTAATAGAAAAAAGAGATCGGCTCGGAGGAGCTCCTGATGAAGCGCAATATGCCGCCCTTACACCTGATATGCGTTCTGCGGAGGAAACTATTGATGAGATGATAGAACCTATCACTGACAACCCCAATGTAGAAATATTAAATAACACATATGTCACAGGTGCTAGTGGAGCGATAGGAGACTTTACAATAAAAGCAGTATCTCTTGGAAAGCAAACAGAAATAAAAGGAGCAGCGGTTATTGTCTGTACTGGATTTACACATTTTGATCCAGGACGAGAAACTCAAAAATATGGATACTATGAGCATGATGATGTGATCACTCTAGTAGATTGTGAAAAATTACTAAAGTCACATAATTTTGTCAGACCTTCAAATGGAGAAAAGCCCAAAAGAGTTTGCTTTATCCAATGTGTAGGATCTAGAGACCGACAAATAGGAAATGAATATTGCTCTAAAGTATGTTGTGGTATTGCATCAAAAGAGGCTATTGAAATACGCCAACTGCTTCCTGATTGTAAAGTCTATATATTTTACATCGACATGAGGATGTATGGATATTGGGAAAATGAAATATACTGGCCTGCACAAGAGAAATATAAGGTGAACTATGTAAAAGGAATAGCCACTGAAATTCTTAAAAAAGGTGACCGACTGTTAGTGAAAGGTGAGGATATAAATCTGAGACGACCGATGGAGGTAGAAATGGATATGGTTATTCTTTCAGTAGGAATGGAACCCAGCAGAGGCACAAAGGAGATGGCACAAATATTCGGAATCAATCAAAATAAATATGGATTTATAGAAACTTCTGGGGGACCTATGAATACAGTAGCAACTAATGTAGATGGAGTATTTGCCGTAGGAGCATGTACAGGGCCGGCTGATTTAGAAGATACGGTATCAATGGCAGGAGCTTCTGTTATGAAATCTATAGCCGCTTTAAGAAAATTGGATCTTACACCAGTATAGGATAAAAAAAATATACAATTTTATAAGTAGTTAATGAGCCAGATAGTAGATACAGAAAGCGCACAAGAGTTTATGAAAGAGGCCCTCAATAGTGTCACTATTGAAGAACTGGAAAAGATATCTAAGGATTTAGAAATCAAACACAAAGCATTTGCAAATATGCTGGTTGAAGAAAAAATAGACACTATTAGCGAGGAGGAATTGTTAGTGATTTTACGCTATACTTTTCCAACAAGACGTGCAGCTAAAACTATTTTGGAAAATAATAAAATTGAGAACCTCAGAGCATTAATTAAAGATTTAATCTATGGCCAAGATGAGGTAAATATGAGGTTTCAAAGGTTTTATGATAATCTAATTAATGATAATGATAATTTAAAATTTGGGTTTGCTGGAGAACTTCTTCATTTTACCAAGCCTAATAAATATTGGTTGTGGACAAGATGGATATGGGACCCAAAAAATAAAACAGGTTCTCTCTCATTGGTCACCACAGAGGATTTTGATATGAATGCCGATAGTGTAGGAGAATCATATATGAAAGTAGGTAAAGCTACAGCATTTGTACATCATACAGGAGAAGCAGCAGGATTTCAAAATATTAGTAGAACGCTTTTTGGTACGGATGTATATCTATGTTGTGTATATGTGATATACACTTATACGGTGTTACGTATGAGAATGACTCAGGAATTCAACAAAGTTATTCCTGGATTGCCAGAATTTAGTAGAAGATTACTAGGTGTTCAGAAGATGGAAGAATATCAACTTGCAAATTAATTTATTTTAAAAATAACATAATCTAAGGTCGATGCCAGTAGATAAGGAACAAATAAGAGAATTCGATAAAATCACTGTAGATGGTGTAGAATTGACTTCTGATTGGAATAGGATGTTTGATCAGAGAGTAGTTTTTGACTACGACCCTGATGGATGCATGGATAAGATTACTGATCTGGAAGGCGGAGAGTCCATGGGCTGGTGTTACCAATGTGGTCAATGTATACCAGTATGTCCTGTAGATTCTGTAGGAGGTGAATACGGGCCACAAAAAATATATAGAAAACTACAAGTAGGAGTTGACCTTCTCAATGACCCCGATCTCTGGAAATGCACCTCTTGTATGAACTGCCTTAGAGTATGCCCTAAGGAAGTAAATATGCTAAAAATTATGCCGGCTGCTAGAGAAGAAGCCGTGATGGAAGGCAATGTGCCGGATGAATTGCAAGAAGTATTTGAAAATACATTTGAATATGGCAATCCACTTGGTGAATCTCAACGTAAGCGAGCAGATTGGGTAAAAGATGCCAAGGTCGATGTACCTATAATGAAAGAAATTAAGAAAGATGTAGACATACTATGGTTTGTAGAATGCTATCCAGCATATCACCAAAGAGGTAAAGAAGCCAGCCAGATTTTAGCAAGACTTTTTAATAGTTTGGGAGTAGATTATGGAATATTAGGCACTGAGGAGAAATGCTCATGTGATTCTCAAAGACTGGCAGGGGAAACAGGATTATTCGAAGAATTTGCAGAACACAATATCAAGATTTTTAGCAAGTATAAATTCAATAAAATACTAGTCACTGATCCACATGCTCTCAATGCTCTGCGGAAAGAATATCCTAAGCTAGGAGGGGAATATGAAATTATTCACTATACCACTTTTCTCGAGCCACTGATGAATAAATTGAATTTTACTAAAAAATTAGATTATAAAGTCACTTTCCACGACCCGTGTTATCTGGGTAGACATAATGGAGAATATGATGCCCCTAGAAATTGCTTGAAAGCCATACCAGGTCTAGATTTGATTGAAATGGGAAGATGTCGTGAAAATAGTTTTTGCTGTGGTGGTGGTGGTGGTGGAATGTGGTTGGATGGATTTATGGCCGATCATGTCAATGAAAGACTTTCGGAGCAGAGAGTAAAAGAAGCAGTAGAGACTGGTGCGGATGTATTGGCAGTATGTTGTCCTTACGAAGTATCAAGATTTGAAGATGCAGTAAAATCTACAGGAAATGAAGGTAAATTAATAGTAAGAGATATTGTAGAATTAATAGAAGAAGCATTATGAAGAGAATAGGAGATTTTAATTTTAGAACCGATGTCTACTACGATGTTAATGAGGGATATTGGCTGGTTATAACTGATGATATAGCTCGTATAGGGCTGACTCCTTTGGTACAAGAAACATCAGGCTCTTTTGTAGCCATAAAGATGAGCAATTTGGGTACTGAGATAACAAAAGGCGATAGCATAGGTAGCATTGAAGCCGAAAAACATGTAGGTCACCTTAAAGCACCTTTATCAGGAACAATTACAGCTTTAAATGAAAAGGTATTAGAAAACCCAAGACTCATTAATACAGATTCTTACGGCAAAGGCTGGTTAATGGAAATAGAAATGACCAATGTAGATCTTGAGAAAAAAAGTTTACTAACAGGAGAAGAAAATATCATCTCTTGGTTAAAATCTGAAGTAGAAAAATATAAAGAAAAAGGATGGTTAGCGACACCTTGATACAGTCGAAAATAAGACGCTCCGAGGCTTTTGAAATCAGGAAACAAAATTTTTCTGCCGACATAAATTTCTATGCACCAGGACTTAAAAGTTATAATATACCAGAGTTTCAACAGAATAAACCTCAGGCTTTTTTGCCAATAAGTATAACCGGTGGGGCATGTGCGCTGGATTGTGACCATTGCAATAAAAAAGTAATAGAGCCCATGATCCCTTTAGATCTCAAAGAGGGTCTATTCAAGCTATGTGAACGGCTAAAAGCAAACGGTACCGAATCAGTACTTATAAGCGGAGGATCAAAGAAAACAGGAGAAGTGCCATTCATGAAACACCTCCCTGATGTAAAAAGAATAAAAGAAGAATTAGGTATGCGTATTATGATGCATACGGGCTTAGTGACTGATGAGGATATGGCAATAGCACTCAATGAATCAGGTGTTGATGGTGTAGCTCTTGATATAATTGGATCAAATGATACTATTAAACAGGTCTATCACATGGATGTTACTGTAGAAGATTTTGACAAATCTTTGGCGCTATTGTCTAAGCATGGCCTTAGCCTACGGCCACATATCATACTCGGGCTGCACTACGGGAAGTTTCTAGGTGAATATCAAGCGTTAGAAATAATTGCTAAGTATCCTATTCATGCATTAATATTAGTAATACTCACCCCCATGCATGATACAAAGATGTTTGGAGTAGAGCCTCCGAATACTGATGAAGTAACACAGTTTTTTAATGAAGCAAGAATAAAACTTCCTGACACTTATGTTATGTTGGGATGTGCGCGTCCATTAGGAGAATATAAAACAATTGTAGATAGAGCAGCTGTGGAGGCAGGACTGAACGGAATAGCTTTTCCAGCAGAAGGAATAATTGACCTTGCACGTGGGATGGGACTTAATCCTTTGTTTTATGAAAATTCTTGTTCTTGTGGGTGTTAGGGAGGAAGGAAGGGAAGGAAGGAATGATGTAATGCAGGAATGATTTAATGATGTAAGGGAAGGAGGAAGGCAGGAATGATGTAATGCAGGAATGATTTAATGATGTAAGGGAAGGCAGGAAGGAGGAAGGAAGGAATGATGTAATGCAGGAATGATTTAATGATGTAAGAGAAGGCAGGAAGGGAAGGCAGGAATGATGTAATGCAGGAATGATTTAATGATGTAAGGGAAGG
>JAZGFD010000050.1:0-19390 GCA_036479115.1 Saprospiraceae bacterium
CTATGATCCTTTGGTACTTTGCCTAAGCCTTGGGTAAAAACTTCAAGTCCTGCTCCCTACCAAATCTCAACAAAGTCCTTTTCGTAATCATATAAATTATCTCTAGTTTGTAGGTTCTCTATATCATCCCAACGTTGGCTGCATATGGCTAAATATTCAGCTTTTGTCATGACATATATTTTTTTTTGTAATGTATAACATTTTACACAAACGAAGAAATGAAATGCACCCCATCAATTTTGGTTAAAAAAAGTTCTTTTATCACTATATTTCGGCAATTTATGTCTCAAATCGAAGATGTGTCAACATAATCGATATTCACTAACGTATTAAATAAATTAAGTAATAGCGCTGCTATTAATACAAAAATAGCCTGTGTCTAGCAATAAAATAGCAATTTTTTATCTCAAAATCACACCACCTGAGTAGTTGCAAAATAGTTAATTTCGACAAGCTCTGTGTAAAATTTTTGGCGACATTTTATTTTTTTTCAACGCTGATACCCAGGCATCATCGAATCTCAAGAAACTAAATTTTTATCCAAAATATTCTATGTATGAAAATACGAAAGTTTCCGCTCAGACACTATATAGTGACTCATATTAACATCATTGTGGCTACCCATAATTAATATCTTATCCTCCAAAAAGGATTGCGTTCTCCCTCTATAGATTTATCAATAAAATCCTTCACTATAATGTCAAAATCAATAAAAGTAATTTCCTTGCCTTTCATTTTTTTAGGAACTGGGAGTTTCACATCGGTCTCTTCAAGAGATACAGAGGTGGCAGTGACTACCACGTCACCATCGTTAATGACTAATTCTAAAATCATTCCTGGTAATCCGCTATAACCCTCTGGGCCTCCAAAGAAATTAATTCCGTCTGTAAACCATGCATGTACTGTCTGCCCTTTAATCTTATTAATAGTTTCGGCTTTCATACACAAATAACCTTCAACCTCCTTTATTTCATTGAGAATTTTCCATTTAAGTTTCGGTATTTCATCTTTTACAAGATATTTTTTACCTAAAATTTCACGAACATCCTTTGCTTTTTTCGATTTATGATCTCTCAATAAAAGATAAGCCTCACTCTTTCGTGACCATCTCGATTCAGATTCAAATTCGCCATATGTGTAAAGACTTTTATTCCCCTTGACAAAGAGATTATAATTCCTTCCTCTGCCCGACCTTTTGCCCCAAGTCAGTCTATTGCGGTCTATTTCTTCTTGAGTCATATAGGGCAGTCTTGACATTATAGAAACCCAATCCGTTTTTCTTTGATATATGATGATACCTTGTACGTCTTGAGCTACAATTTCTTGTGCCAAAAAGATACCCAATGTGATAAATAGTATTCTTTTAATCATTGTTCCATTTTTTGGTGCAATTAACAGTGAAGTTGTTTAAAATCATGTTGTTAATTTAGAGATTAGCCTTGATAATCAAATACTTGTAACGAATTTTAGTAAATACTCAATGTCTTATGTACTCAGAAAAATTTGTTATCATTTTTAGCCAAAAATGTCTCCAAATCACAACATTCGATACAATACCAAGGGCGTTGCCCGTGGCTATTCAGCTTAAAGGCCTTCAGCTTTTCTTTGATGATTACAATATTGAGTACATATTAATTTTAACATTCGTTATTAAACAACTTCATTGTCACATAAATCTCAATTATTGTGAGATATTCTGTACAAGGTCTTCTGACTTCTTTGCGAAAACGAACATTTTTATTGCACCTCTTTTTTATTCACGACACCCTTCAAATTAATGAAACCGTCTTCTTTTGCTCACTCCAGTTTTTAATCCCTTTATATTATAAGTAAAGCTCAACATTCCATATCTGCCTAAGGCATTGGTTAATGATTGGCTTATTCCATTGCCATAAGTCCCTTGTTGCAAGCTTACATTCTCATCAAATGCATCATAAATGGCAAGCCTTAACTCTGCCCTATTTCCTTTTAAAAACTGTCGGTATATAGACGCATTAAGAATAGGAACCGACAAATTTTGCTGGAATCTATCATTGGTAAATTTGTTATAGTCTAACCTCGATGCAAAATAAAACCCTGCTATCAATTTGGCATTAAATTCCATCCCAAAACCTTGATTGACTACTGTCTGATCCTGACTACTATTAATATTATAAGATGTGTTTGATTTTCTATAAAACCCATTTATCGAAAGTAAAATATCATTATTAGGAGTATAGCTTATAGTCAAGCTCGGGTTGAGAGTGACAACGTCTGTATTATTTCTCACATCATTAACGATGGCCGGTAGATTGCTAATGTTGGTATTGAACCTCCATCTTGTAGTGAACCTGTTCTGAATTATTGGAAGGTTTATTGAAAAATTGATATTCCCTTGTACACCATCCTCTATATTAATAGATTTAGATATAGTTATTCCTTGAAGGTCAATAGTCTCCTCTCTACCAATAAAATTGTCAAATATTGTAAACCTTCCGTTTACGCTAAGCCTAATACCAGATGCTGGAAATGTTCTGCTCATATATCCATTGATATTATTACCAATCTCAGGGGTAAGACCCGGATTGCCTTCTGTGATAAACAGAGGGTTGGCATTGTCCACTATGGGTTGGAGTTCTTGTATCTGTGGTTCAGTTGCAGTCCGCGTATAACTCAGGCTGAGATACATATTTCTTCCTGGAGAATAATTTACTGCTATATGAGGTATAATATTGGCGAAATCACGATCTACAGTGCCAGAAAACAGGCTTTCATTTACACTTCTGTAGCTTCCAGAAAGGTTAAATTTTTGATAGGCCAACCCTGTTGTGATATTAACACCCTCATGAGAATATCTCAATAATGTCCCAATTCTATTCATATCTATATTATTTTCTGTCGATCGAGATAAAAATTCATTTACCCTGTCACCACTACTATCTCCCCTATCTAAGACTTCTCTTTCACCTGTTTCTTTTCTTTGGCTGTGATTTAAAAACGACTGAAAAAACAATCTTTTACTCAAAGGCTCAACAAATAACGCATTCGCCCGGAATACAGTTTTATCACCAATGTTGGCATTAAATTGGTCAAGTTTCACTTCACTGTCCATGAGCCCATTTTCATCAAAAAAAGTGGTCGTAGAGTTTTGGCCACTATCATCCTGTAGGTGGGTAAAAAGATAACTGACATTCATGCCAATTCTCCTTCCTTTTTTCTTAAATTTCTTTCTAAAAATTATAGCACCATTTCCCAAGTGTCCGCTTTGTAGGTTTATATTATTGACTTGTCCTTTATTTTGCAGTGTATTATTTCTAAACAAATCACTTACTCCATTATATATCTTCTTTCGGTTGATTATAGCTGAATTAAATTCAACTTTAAAAGAGTGAAGAGAATCTAATTCTGCTTCTATTGTAAATTCTCCACGATGTCCCTTACTTATGTCATGTTTGTCGCTTTCCACTTCTTCATTTTGAACAAAATTTTGAAAAAATCTATCTCTTTCTGTTTTTGTATTTGAGGTCAACCCTGCCTGATTGTAATAGTATACACTGGTAATTTTAAGTTTGTTGTGATCATAATTGAAATTAAGCCCACCATTATAATTTTCAGGAAAGCCAGAATTTTGTCGGCCCTGAAAAAAGATAGACTGAAGGCTAGATTCCAAACTATTGCCTCCTCCTCCAAAGAAGAAAAATCGATGCCCTCCGCCACCAAACCCATATTCTAAGTTAGAATCAAAATTAAAAGATTGTGAACCTAAAAAATCTTGGTAATCATCCCACGAAAGGCCGTTTCTGCCTGTATTATTACCTACGCCTACAACACTAAATTGTATTTTTTCATTAAATCTATTAAAGTTACCTTTTAACTCTTTTCGATCTTCATTTCCTATACCTCCTATTACCCTACCAAAGCCACCAGATTTGTAATCTTCTTTCAGTTGGAGGTTCATTGTTTTCTCCTGTGATTGTGATGTAGCACCTGTGATTTCTTCTTCTTCTGATTTTTTATCAAATACCTGGACTTTTGATATACTTTCAGAAGGAAGATTCTGAGTTGCTGCTTTTGGATTATTCCCAAAAAAAGACTTGCCATCTACAGTGACTTCTGTTACATCCTTGCCATCTGATCGCATCGTACCATCGAGATCAACTTCCATTCCAGGAAGTTTACGAATAAGATCCTCTACTGTAGACCCAATTGGCACTTTGAACGTCGAAACATCATATTCTATAGTATCGCCTCTCATTTTGATCTGGGCTTTGGCTGCTTTAATGACTATTTCCATAAGTTCAGCAGCCATTTCATTCATAATAATCACACCGAGATCTACATTTTTCTTATCGATAGATGACACCTTTGTGTGCCGCGGAATAAAACCAACAAATGTACTCTTAATGAGATACTGGCCATGAGAAACATCTTTAAACTTAAATGAACCATCTAACTCTGATCTTGTAAAATCAACCATTGTAGAATCTGGGTCCAAGAGCAACACTGTGCTATAAATCAACGGGTTACCAAGTGTATCCTCTAGTACACCTTTAATATTAAAATTTGTGCTTTGGCTATAGGAGAAATAAAAACACAAAAACAGAGATAGTGATATCAATAATCTTTTCATGTGAGTTTTCAGTAAAATTCATATTAAAATTAAGTTTTTTTTGAAGATATTCTGGGCGAGAATAAGAGTATTAGCATTATATTAACAAGTCAATTCGCTTAGAATTATTAAATGTTTTGATTAAAAAAAAGTAACTCAGGTGGTGTGCTTTAGAGCCCTTTCTGCCAAACAGGCAAGTAAAAGTTTGTTATTTTATTGTTAGGCAAGAATCATTTGAGCCCTAATAGTGGCAGGATAACGGAAAATGAATTTTAAACCAATATTAACCCTGCCTGAGAAGTTACAAAAAAGAAGCACATGTATGGTTAAATAGCATATAGAGCAAGTTTTAAAATAGTTATATACCTTCGCGCCATGTCAGGTAAAAATAGTGATTCTGTAAGCCTCAATAAATACATAAGCAATACTGGCAAATGCAGTAGAAGGGAAGCCGATTTATGGATTCAAGCTGGACGAATAAGAATCAATGGCAAGGTGGCAAAAAAAGGGAACAGAGTAAATAAAGAAGATGATGTAAGTATAGACGGTAAAAAAATAAAAAAAATCATAAGGGAAAAAGGAATATATCTTTTGGTACACAAAGCTCCTGGAATCACATGTACTACTGAAAAAAGTGATCCCGACAATATTATTGATTATGTAAATTATCCAAAGCGAATATTCCCGATAGGCAGACTGGATAAGGCTTCGTCTGGTCTTATTCTGATGACAAATGATGGTGATATTGTCAATCTTATATTACGTTCTGATAACAACCACGAAAAAGAATATATTGTTACAGTACATAAAGCATTGAGCCAACAATTTATTAATGGGATGAAAAATGGAGTACCTATATTGGGAAAAAGAACAAAAAAATGTGTAGTTCACTCTGTTGGAAAACAAACATTTAGAATCGTTCTAACCGAAGGAATGAATCGTCAGATAAGAAGAATGTGTGAACATTTTGGGTATAAAGTGCTCTCCCTAAAAAGAGTAAGAGTAATGAATATTGAATTGGGGGACCTAAAGGTCAACCATTGGAGAATACTCACTAATGAAGAGAGAAACGGACTATTCAACAATTTAAAATAAAGTCTTGACTCAAGAATTAGCTATGTTATTCAGGACAAAACACATTGTTATCCTTTTACTAAATAGTCTTTTGAGCTGTGCCGTTTTTGGTCAAATAGGAGGAATATCAGCTTCTAAATTATCGAGCTATACAACAATAGGCATTAATAAACACGACGTAGAATTCGAACCCACTTTTGGTACTTCTTTGAGTTCTTCTTACTGGGACAATAATGGCAATTTAATCAATTCTAATGCTATTACACAGTCTAGTAATATTATGTGGCGTGTTTCATATGGATTGAGCCACAAAACTGAAGTGGGTTTCTCTATAGATTCTGATGCAAGCTCTGTTTCGATCGGGATGAAGACCATCCTCAGTGGAGGAAACAAGATTCAATTTTCAGGAATGACAGGCATCAACCTGGCTCTGGGCAATCGAACTTTTGATCCAGACAAACCAGGCATTGATGACGTTTCGTCCTATGCTGTGGGTATAATAGGCTCCTGGTTTCTAAATGAAAGAAACTCTGTGGATGCCAATTTAACATTTCAAGATTATTTCAAAGATGTCACAAATCAGACGGGCAGTGCGGTATTCGTAAGTGCTGATTATGGGCACTATATCGAAAACAAAAGTTTTCAATATCTATTGAGCATATCTTATGAATCTTCAAATATTGGAACTCTTAATAGATCAGGGCTGACAATCACTCCTGGAGTTTCTATAGAAACTGGAGATAATTTTTTATTTGTAATCAACACCTCACACACTTTAACTGGTACAAACATGGACAAATCTCTCGGCATTTCTATTGCATTGACTACTACGATTCATTAATGAAAGTAGCTGTTATTGGCGGAGGTGCCGCAGGTTTCTTTGCTGCACTTTCAGTAAAAAAACACCACCCTAAAGCCTATGTAATCCTATTTGAAAAATCTAAAAAACTCCTGTCCAAAGTAAAGATATCAGGAGGAGGAAGATGTAATGTAACCAATGGTAGCACTTCGATAAAAGAACTCTCTGATGCTTACCCACGAGGGCGTAGATTAATGAAAAAAGCATTAAAGCAATTCAGTACATCTGATACTTGGAAATGGTACGAAATGCGCGGAGTCCTTCTCAAAACAGAAGAAGATGGAAGAGTATTCCCTCAATCCGATAACTCCTCTTCTATTGTACAATGCCTTATAAAAGATGCCGAAAAAAATCGTATTGAAATCAGAATGGGTGAAGGCGTACTTTCAATACAAAGGAAGAAGAATCATTGTTACAAATTACACACCAAAACGGAAGTTATAACTTTTGAAAAGGTGATAATAGCATGTGGAGGATCGACCAAAAGATCAGGGTTTGATTGGATATCCGTTCTTGATCATAAAATAATAGCACCAGTACCTTCTCTTTTCACCTTTAACATGCCCAATGATAAAATCCAATCACTCATGGGTGTGGTTGCACAAAATGTCTCGGTCAACATACAAGGACAAAGTATTAAATCCGAAGGGCCACTTCTGATTACTCACTGGGGCATGAGTGGCCCTGCAATATTGAAACTATCTGCTTTTGGAGCAAGGATTTTGCACGATTTAGAATATAGCTTTAAGGTAAATGTAAACTGGGTAAACGTGCTCAATCATGATGATGTAAAATCCCAGTTGATAGATATCATACTGAAACATCCTAAAAAGCAACTCTCATCATTCAGAGCCTTTGATTTACCAGATAGACTATGGCTTTTTTTATTGGATAAATTTCAATTGCCACATGATAAGCAATGGAGTGATTTGGGAAAAAAGGGTATTTATAAACTCATTGCCATGCTCTGCTCGGATGAATATCAAGTCTCAGGAAAAACAACCTTCAAAGAAGAGTTTGTGACCTGCGGAGGGGTGAGTTTAGATAGTATCAATACTACCACAATGGAAAGCATTGTCTCGCCAGGATTGTATTTTGCTGGAGAAGTGTTGGATATAGATGGCATCACTGGTGGGTATAATTTTCAAGCTGCATGGACTACGGGGTTTATATCAGGAAAGCTTGCATAGCTTAACCCAACTTGGCTCAAAATAATTACAACTCACACCCAATCGCGAAAGGCGTTACCCTAATTTGATTAACGCAATGGTATTGAACGGTGTAAATCAACTGGTAGTAGGGGATATAATCTACTATTAAACGCAAAAAGATACTTATTACATATTCAGTTTAAAAGGACGTTTACAGCGCAAGAATAGTAGGGATGACAGGGGAATACAAATATGGAAGGGGATAAAGCGATGGAGTGTTTATATCAGATGAAAAACTTGAGAGGGGGAAAATCATTTGGAAGTCAAATCAACCACACTGATGGAGGAGGCCAGTATCGAAGTGATGATTATCTGAATTGGTTAGATTCGAAAAAGATTAAAACAAGTCAAAGCGAAACCTGTTTACAAAATGGGTGTGCAGAACAGTTTAATTGTGTAGTGAAAAATGATTACCTAGGTAATTATGGCGTAAGAAATGAAAGAGATTTGCAAATAGCCCGAGTCATAAATAAAAATAGCAGTAATCCTTCTCTTCATTAAGTTCTTTTTTGTCTTCACATTGAATTTTTTTACTAAAAAAAAGACAAGTTCCACTCTGTTTTCTATGTTTGTGGAAATATGGCAAAAACATACCTTACAGGACATCAATATTTTACGGCTAGTCCATTCGTATGGGCCTCCCTTGTCATCAAGAATGGAGGTGTTTACTGGCAGAAAATCCCAATGTTATTTGTCATTACATTTGCGATTATTTTCACCTCTCCCCTACAACTTGCTCAGTTTATTTACTACCTAATAAAAAGGCCAAAGCCCGATATGGTAAAAGACCCTATTTTCATTATAGGTCATTGGCGTAGCGGTACTACGTTTCTACATTACTTGATGTGTAAAAACCCAAATTATGGTTATCTCACATATTATCAAGGTTTTTTACCTACAATTGCTCTAATTGGTGGTACTATCGTAAGAAAATCTTTATCCTTTATTATTCCTAAAAAAAGACCGCAAGACAATATTGAAATTTCATCTGATCTACCACATGAAGAAGAAAATTCTATTGCTAATTTTTCAATGCAAAGTGCCAGTCACAGCTTCTTTTTTCCGAACGATGAAAGTTTTTATAACAAGTATGCTTTATTAAAAGACATCTCAAAAAGAGAATATAAAAAATGGAAAAAGTCATATAGAAGAATGATCAATGAGATTGCTCTAGCAAATAATTTTAAGCCTTTGATTATAAAAAACCCTCACAATACTGGACGAATTAAAGGTCTTTTAGATCTCTATCCCAATGCTAAATTTATTCATATTTATAGAAACCCTTATGACGTAATCCCAAGCACTTTTCTAATGTATGATATGGTCATACAAACCCAGTATCTCAATAAATTCAGCAAGGAAGAAACAATGGATAAAATATTTTACTACTATCGTACAAGTATGAAAAATCTATTCGATCAAAAGAATTTGATACCTAAAAAAAATCTATTCGAGATAAAATTTGAAGACTTTCAATACGATGCAGTTAATATTATAAAAAGTCTATACTCACAATTTGAAATGGAATATACCAATAACATAGATCAACGAATTAATGAGTATGCAGATTCAAAAGCTGGGTACAAAAAAAATATTCATCATATCGATAAAGTATTAAAAAAAAGAATAGAGGATGAGTGCGCCTTTGCATTTGATAAATTAAACTATCCTTTAGCTAATATGGCCAAAGAAACTACTTGAGCATGCAAAAAAGAAGTGGGGCACTAGTGCGCTGTGTCAAGTGTTAATTGGTGGGTTGGTTTTGATGAACATTTTGAGGCTGAACAAGGCGGAAAACTTACGATTTTAGCGAGCTAAATGAATGATTTTTCAACAATGTGAAGGCTTAAAAAGTTCCAAATCACCCGACATTTATAGCTTGATAGAGCACTAGTGCTCTGCATCATTTTTTTGACATAGCAAATTTCTGTTATAACCCTACTTTGAGTATTGTGCCCACTCCGAAACATAAAAAATATTAAATGTTTCGTAACTACTCAGGCGGGTGCTTTTGAGATAAAAACCTTATTATTTTTTTATTGGACGAGACTCATTTTTGTCAGAATAGCAGTGCTATTGTTATAAAATTAGCCGAAGAATAATGAAAAAAGAACTTTTTTTAGCCAAAATTGACTCCACCTGAGCAGTTACAATGTTTCTTTTAGCGATCTTATCCTCTTATTCAATCTGGTGGTACTCAGGCATCAACAAATCTCATAAAATGATAATATCATCTAAAACAAGTCATTTTGTAAAAATTATCAGTTTTCAGAGTGGGGCCAGTATTTCTATCTCAAATCGAAGACATGTCAACATTACCGAGATTTGCTTTCGTTTAGTAAAACTATATCATTCTTTATATATTCACTAAAATAGTAAAAATTAAAAAAATGAAAATTCGATATCTAGGTCATGCAGGTTTTGAAATTAAGATGAAAAAACACACTTTGGTTTTCGATCCTTATATTACTCCAAATAATCTTGCATCACACATCAAGCTATCAGACATAAATCCTGACTTTGTTCTCATCACTCATGGTCATTTTGATCATATATCAGATGCAGAACAAATAGCAAAAAATAATAATGCCCTTTGCATTTCTAATTATGAGGTAATTAAATGGCTGAATGCCAAAGGGGTAAAAGGCCATCCTCTTAATCAAGGCGGGAAGAGTACTTTTGATTTCGGAGTGGCAAAATACGTAAATGCTATTCACACCAGTAGTATGCCTGATGGTTCATACGGTGGAAATCCAGGAGGATTTGTAGTATGGGATGACAATGTTTGTTTCTACCATGCGGGAGATACGGCTTTGACATTAGACATGAAATTAATACCTTTAACATGCCCAAAATTAGACTTCGCTATCTTGCCTATAGGTGACAATTTTACTATGGGATATGATGATGCTGCTATTGCGGCTGAATACATTGATTGTCCTCGTATTATTGGTTGTCATTTTAATACCTTTGCGCCCATTACCATAGATTTATCAAAGGCTAAAGAGGCATTTAAAAACAGAGGAAAAGAATTGATCCTACTTGAAGTAGGAGAAACAATAGAAATATAAATGAATGGGTAAAATTGTAGCAATAGCGAATCAAAAAGGAGGTGTAGGCAAAACCACAACGGCAATCAATTTGGCATCTACCTTAGGAATACTAGATAAAAGGGTGCTTCTAATAGATTCTGATCCACAGGCCAATACAACAACTGGAGTAGGAATATCTGAAGATGAAGTAGAATATGGCCTTTACGATTGTTTAGTAGATAAAAACATGATTACTAAGGCCATATTAGAAACAGAAATCCCAAATTTAGATTTACTGCCATCGAGCATTGACTTAGTAGGTGCTGAAATAGAATTAGTAAATAAGTCAAAAAGGGAATATGCATTGAAAAAAGCACTAAAAAAGATAAAAGGCGACTATGACTATATCATCATCGATTGCTTGCCATCACTGGGTCTTTTGACGCTTAATGCTCTTACAGCAGCTGATTCGGTTTTGATTCCTGTACAGTGTGAAGTATTCTCCTTAGCCGGATTGGGGAAACTAAAAAGAACGATACAGGGAGTTCAAAATGAATTTAATTCTAGTTTAGAAATAGAAGGTATTATTCTTTCTATGTATGATAGTAGATTAAGAATGGCAAATATGGTAGTTGAAGAAGTACGTAATCTAATAAGTGATAAAATATTTGAAACTATAATTCATAGAAATTCAAAGGTAGGAGAATCGCCCAGTGTAGGTAAACCAGTAATTCTTTATGATGCATCATCCAAGGGAGCGATGAACTTCCTAAATTTGGCTACAGAGTTTTTAAGACATAACAATGATGAAGTAAGCATCAACGCTTAAGATAAATAGAATGGCATCAAATAAAAAAAAGACAGCAGTTGGAAAAGGAATAAAGGCACTTTTAGCAAATATAGATGCTGAGGATAAATCAAGAAAAAAGAAAATCAGCGGTTCTTCCAAAAATGATATTAAAACGGGTGTAGGTACAGTTCCAATAGCTTGGATAGAACCCAATCCCTTTCAGCCAAGGATAGAATTTGAAGAAGAAGAATTAACCGAACTTGTTACATCTATTAAAACTTTTGGGGTGGTACAACCCATTACAGTGCGAAGACTTTCAGCCAAAGAATTTCAGCTTATATCTGGTGAGCGAAGATGGAGAGCGTCACAACAGGCCGGACTAAAAGACATTCCTGCTTATATCAGAAATGCCGATGATCAAGCCATGCTTGAAATATCATTGCTAGAAAACATTCAAAGATCTGACCTTAATGCAATGGAGGTAGCGCTTTCATATCAAAGACTCATTGATGAGTGTGATCTGACACATGGAGAATTATCAGAGAGACTTGGCAAAAAAAGAAGTTCGATATCCAATTATTTAAGAATATTAAAACTTCCAGCTCCAGCTCAAAAGGCATTAAAAACAAAAGCCATTAGCTTAGGACATGCTAAAATCATTGCGGGAGTAGATAAAACAGAAATACAGCTTTTTCTTCTTGAAAAAATTCTGATCAAAGGTTTGTCCGTAAGAGGAGCAGAACAGGCCTTACAGAATCTCAATAATCCAATAATTACAAATAAAATTCAAAAACCGGCTTCAATTTTACCTGAGATAAAAAAACTCAGAGATCAGCTAAGTGACAAGGTGGGGAGCAAAGTTGATATTTCAAGATCTATTTCTGGCAAAGGAACAATAAAGATTCATTTTGGAGGCGATGATGAATTTAACGAAATCATAGAATCACTATTAGATCGCTGAAGTGGTTTGAAGTAAAGTCATTATGAAATTCTTAATTTATGTGGTTCTTCTTTTATCCATATTTACAAAAAATGGAATCTCTCAGTTCTCTGATACTACCTCAACTCAAACAGCAGAATTTTATAAAAAAGACAGAAGAAACATTTTTAAAGGAGAGCCAGGAAAGGCAGCTTTCTACTCGTTAGTCATCCCAGGAGGGGGCCAGATTTATAATAAGGATTATTGGAAAGTTCCTCTGGTATATGTTGCCGAGGGCGCTGCTGTATATTACCTGATTACAAACACTCAGTCTTATAACAAATGGAACACTTGTTATGAAAGTATAATTAATAATCAAATTGATAGGACTACTTGCAGCACAAACAATAGGACAATTACCGATTTGAATACTGCTTCTAGGATTAGAATAACAGCAAGAACGAATCGAGAATTAAGTTATATAGCAGTAGGATTAGCCCATTTGCTCAATATTGTAGAAGCATATGTAGACCGTCACCTCACTCTTTTTGATACTTCTGATGATCTCACTTTTATGGAAATTTCAGAAATGTCAAATTTTGAGCCTCAAGTAACTCTTGTAAAGATCAGAATACCGCTGAAATAGGTGCATCTTTAAGAAAATTCCTAAAATATGAAATTCTGTTACTCATTTTTATTGGTGCTTTTTTTATCAGTAATGTCTTTTGGCCAAACAACTACTTCTTACATTCTTAAGGCCAAATACATTTTTAATGGAGAGCAATTTATTACCAATAAAGCCATCGTAGTAAAAAATAATATCATTTCAGATATTATCCCTCTTTCAAAAATAAGTAATATTCAAAACGCAACCATATTAGACTACCCAAATCATACACTTATGCCAGGTATGATAGAAGGGCATTCTCATATCCTTCTTCACCCCTATAATGAAACGTCATGGACTGATCAAGTACTTAAAGAATCCATAGCCGAGCGATCTATAAGAGCAGGTAATCATGTCAAGGCTTCTTTAATGGCAGGATTTACAACCATGCGTGATCTTGGAGCTGAGGGAGCTGGCTATGCTGATGTAGGTATAAGGCAGAGTATAGAAAAAGGCGTAATTTCTGGTCCACGAATGCTCGTAGCAGGGCCGGCTATTGTAGTAACCGGCAGTTATGGCCCCAAGGGTTTTGCTGATCACGTGAAAGTGCCTCTGGGAGCCAATGAAGCTGATGGCATAGATGGACTTACCAAAGAAGTAAGAACGCAGATAGGCAATGGGGTCGATGTGATTAAAGTATATGCTGATTACCGGTGGGGTCCATTTGGCCAGGCCATGCCCACTTTTACCATAGATGAATTGAAGCTCATAGTAAAAGTGTCTTCTTCAAGCGGCAGGCAAGTAGTCGCCCATGCTGCTACAGCAGAGGGGATGCGCAGAGCTACAATGGCAGGAGTTTCTACGATAGAACATGGAGATGCTGGTACTGCTGAGGTCTTTAAGTTGATGAAAGAAAAAAATGTAGCCCTCTGCCCCACTCTAGCCGCTGGAGATGCTATTTTACAATATCGAGGATGGAAAAAAGGAACAGATCCTGAACCTGAAAGAATCAGAAACAAAAAGAACACCTTTGCCCTTGCTCTCCAATCTGGTGTTAAGATTTTGGCTGGTGGAGATGTAGGGGTATTCAGTCATGGTGATAATGTGAAAGAACTTGAAATGATGGTGGATTATGGTATGAATGAAAAAGCAGTGTTAGAAAATATTACAGCTGGAAATGCTGTCATTCTTGGCCTAAATGATCGACTTGGAAGGATACAGAAAGGATTATTAGCCGATATCATCGCGGTGAAAGGCAATCCTATTGATAATATATCTCACCTTAGAAAAGTGGAATTTGTAATGAAAGATGGAATCATTTATAAAAAGTAAACCATATGTAACTATTCAGGTGAGCGCTTTAGACACCTGTTCGCCAATCAAGCAGGTAAAAAAATATTAGTTTTTTACCTCACAAAAGTCATTTTTTTAAGCATAGAAGAGCTTTGGCGAAAAAAATAGTTGAAATATGGTAGCAAAAGAACCTTCTTTGTAAGTACTCAACATCCTGTGTAATCAGAAAGATTTGTTATCATTTTATGTCAAGAATGCCGCCAAATCCAAACAATCGATACTCTACAAAGGGTGTTTCCCTTGGGCTATTCAACTTAAAGGCATTCAGCCTTTCTATGATCATTACAATATTTAGTACTAACCTTTTTGTATACAAAATTTACTCCACTTGAGTAGTTACAACCATATGACATAATGATTTTACGGATGATTGTATATGATCAAAGAATAGTGTTCTAAGTACACTTGCTCTTCCTTTGTAACTACTCCGTGTTTTTTTGAGGTTTGTCTACTAAACAGGCAGGAAAAGATTTTTTATTTTATTGCTAAAAACAGGCTATTTTTGTATTCATAGCAGCGCTATTTCTAACATATTTTATGTGTTAATAAATCTCATTTATGTTGTCGTATCTTCGATTTGAGACACAAATTGTCGAAGTATAGTGATCAAAGAGCTTTTTTTACTAAAACTTATACTACTTGAGCTGTTACCTTCCTTTTATTCAAAAACATATTGCATTATTACCACATCCATATACTTTCCATTGACATAGCCCACCTTATGTTGAGTACCTACTATAGTATATCCAAAATCAGAATTGTATTTAATACTCGCTTTATTCCTGGCCCAAATTTTAGCTACTAAGTGTTTATATTTCAGTTGTTCTGCTTTTTCTATTAAATGTTTTTTCATCAATTTCCCAAAGCCTCTAAAGAGAAAATCTTTATGAAGATATACTGATGTCTCTCCTGTTTTAGCATACCCTTGTCTGTCACTGTATTTTTTCAATATGCCCCATCCTATTACCATCTCATCTATTTCTAAGACGTATAATTTCTCCGATACCGACTGTTCTGCTAAAATATTTTCAAAATATTTTCCAATTTTCTCTTCGATATCCATTGTCGCTTTGCCAAGATATTCGTTGTATATCTTGGCTAAATATTCACAATCTGCAATGGTCGCTTCTCTTATCATTTTCTCGACTACTCCACTCTAATTCCATCGGCAAACCCAACCAAATAAGCGCTGGGGTATTTAATTAAAATTGATCGCTTTAAATGTTTATTTGCATCCTTCCTTCTCTTAAAATCACCTATCATGTAAAGATGATTATTGTCTTTTGTCATATAATCCAACACATCATCATTGTCCTTAAAAATAGGGTGCGTTTCAGGCAAAGGAAATCTAGAAAAATGAATAACCAATCTGAATCCAGAAAAATCAGAACTTTTCTGGGCCATTGCGGAAGATGAAACTTTTGCTTCACTTATAGTTTTTTCAGAATCATATCCATTAGTGGTTTTTTGAGTTGATTTTTCAGAAGAAGAAGAAGAAGAAGAAGAAGAAATAATATGTTCCTTTTGTTCGGTTGATTGCTTTACATCTTTTGAGTCAACTTCGCGATTGGCATGATCACCATTTGAAGGAGGTAAATCATGTTTAGAATTTGCTCTGATCTGACTTCCACTTCCAAATTCCAACTCTCTGAGCATCAATTCGAATTTTTCTTCCCTCTTCATTGTCTCTAAGGTTTTGAATTTTTCAAGATTTTCAATCTTCAGTAATTTCAACTCCGTGCGTCTGTTTTTTTTATGCTCATCTTCTGTACATTTTGCTCCATCACTACACCCGTTTATTAATCTATTTTCACCGTATCCCTGAGCTGTCACTTGATGTGGGTTCACTTTTCCAATATCCATTAAATATCTTACCGCTGCTTCTGATCTTTGCTGTGATAGATTTAGATTATAATCTGATCTTCCACGAGAATCGGTATGTGAGCTGAGTTCAATTTCAATATTAGGGTTATCGTTTATAAAAATAGCAACCTTTTTTAGCTCTTCAGAAGCCTCCGTAGTAATGTTAAAATCATTGTATTTATAATATATATTAGAAAGTGAAATGATTTTTCCATCAAAATACTTTTCCATTTCAACATTTGCCAACAGTGTGCCTTGACTATTGCCTTCAGTAAGATTATCGGATACGCCGGGTCGAACATCGCCAATACCCTCAAAACATAATATGCATCCTTCCACATTGACAAAAGCTTCCATTCTTTTTGTTAAAAATTGTGGATGCCTTACCAACAACGTATAATGATTCCCTTTTTTCAAATCTATTTTAAAATCAGGCACAATAAGGCTGTCAATAATCAGAATAGTTTCTTCTTTAGTGTTGTTATACACCTCAATTAGAGCCCCTTTCATTTGGTCTTTAGGAGCATTTGGTTCTCTATTTTTTTCGGCAAGGGTTATCTCAAAAATATATCCAGGCTCTCTTTTCATCTCATGGCTAAGAAATATTGTCTCTCCTTCAACAATATCTTTTTGTGCAACTTCTATTTCTGAAGTAGCAAATAAATCATGTTCTAATTTCACAATATAGCCATGAGTAGAACCAATGACAAATTCATACTTGCCATTTTCATCAGTATGAGAATATTGGGCAACACCTGATTTTTTCTCTGTTAGGGTCACATTGACACTTTTTATAAAACCCCTATTTCCTGTCTCAAATGCATACCCTTCGATTTTTGCCTGACCTAAAGCCAAACAAGAACTTAGGCAAAACAGAAGTAATATTTTTATTCTAGTCGTCATCTTTATTATAATGAAATGAATGTCAAAAATAGTATTTAAACCCATCACTCTTGAATTTAAGGTTTTTTTGTCTGCTGGGTACAATGCAAATTGCCACATAAAGGTCAATGATTGTGAAATATTCTGTAAAAGGTCTCCCTTCATCTTTGCGAAAACAACAAATTCAATTGCCCCCTTATCTGCTTCCCACTATAAATGTGTAGATTTTTTTCTTACATCTAAGAATATTAACCTTTTAATAGCTTTCTAGCTATTTATTTTTAGGATCCTAACAAAATATTAGGCCGAGCTAACTTTGGCTTAAGGATTAAGTTTGATTCTACTCAGGAATCTAACATTTTTCCTAAAAAGAATTGGTTTGGATAAAATTTACATTTATTGGAGATTCGGTGATGCCTGAGTATCAATGAATTGAGAAAAATGGAGAGCTCGACAAAAGCAACTTTTTTGGCATTGTGAGTTTTCGGAGTGGACCCAAGTTTAGCATTTTAACGTTCCTCCAATGGTATTAATAGTTAGGCGTGCATTTCAAATTGTTGTTAATTTCCTCAGAGAGCTAACAATACGATAGCACTGGTTAATAAGGCGATAAAATTTGTTCACTTTTGCAAGGAAATTAAATTAATTACACTCAATGAGAATTGTTTTCATGGGTACACCAGAATTTGCTGTGCCGTCATTAGATATATTAATCGAAAATGGATATAATATTGTTGGAGTTATAACAGCTCCTGACAGAATGGGAGGAAGAGGTAGAAAGAAAATTATAGAATCTGATGTGAAGAAATATTCGAGGACAAAAAATCTCAATATTCTTCAGCCCACAAATCTTAAAAATGAATCATTTCTAAAAGAGTTAAAAAAACTGAATGCCGATCTGCAAATAGTTGTAGCTTTCCGAATGTTGCCTGTCTCTGTGTGGGATATGCCACCTTTAGGCACCTACAATTTGCACGGTTCTCTCCTTCCTTCTTTTCGGGGTGCCGCTCCTATCAACTGGGCAATAATTACAGGTGCAAAAATAACAGGAGTGACTACCTTCAAACTAAAACATGAAATAGACACTGGAGACATAGCTTACACCGCTGAAATGCCTATCAATAATGACGACAATGCAGGCACTTTGCATGATAAAATGATGAAAATAGGCAGTACAATAATCTTAAAAACCACGGACAATATTGCCAATGGCACTTTGAAACTTAAGGCTCAAGATAATCGTGAAGTTAGTAAAGCCCCTAAAATATTTCATGAAACTTGTGAAATCAACTTTGGTAAAAATGTTACAGATATATATAATCATATTCGGGGATTGAGCCCTTATCCACTTTCATGGATGACATATTTAGGAAAGAAAATGAAAATTATTAGTGGTAAACCTATTGTAGAAAATCACAATCACATAGTCGGTATTATCATAAGCGACTATAAGTCTTATATGCATTTGGTATGTAATGGAGGGTATATCGACTTGCTAGAAATCCAATATGAAGGAAAGAAAAAAATGAAAACGAAAGATTTCTTAAATGGAATGGGTGCTAAAATGAAAATAGAATCGACTCAATAACAGAATAAGAAAAATGACTTATTGTTGACAATTCTGGTGCCAAGTCATATCCACTCCCTCCAGCAATATTACCATTCATCTCTATTTGAGCTATAGAAGCCATAGATATAAATGAGAGAATAAACACTGTCACAAGGAATACTGAATGATTCGTTCGATTTTTAGTTCTTTTGCGCATCTTAAATAGGGGTTTAAGGATATGCATTTGAAACGACATCTAGAGCCAAAATGTTACAGCTAAGGAGCAATTAATTAAAATAAGTGGATGTGAGAAAGCACATTAAAACTAAAGTAACTACTCCGATGGTTCGTTTTTGCAATAAAAAGTTGTTTTTTTTGTCAGATAATATTCATTTTTTTGGAGCATAGCTACGACGAAAAAATGTAAATACACAATACCTTGTATAACCAGAAATATTTGTCATCATTTTTGGTCAAAAAAATCACCCTAAATCACAACAATCACTATTCAACCAAGGGCGTTTCTTTGGTTATTTAGTAATGGTGTCCGAGTAAGTTTTTTAGTTGAAGTCATTTAGTCGGACAGCTGATTTTGATCATTTGATAGTAATATGGACTACTTAGAATAAAATGGGGTGCTAATATGGATGGTGTTAGCTTATT
>JAZGFD010000051.1:0-8541 GCA_036479115.1 Saprospiraceae bacterium
TGGGATGCCTTAGATTATATAGGTATCAGTGCATACTACCCACTTTCAGATGCTTCTACACCGAATGTATATTACCTTAAATACAAATGGGGCTTTGTAAAGAAAAAATTAAAAAAATTTAGTGTAAAAAATAATCGGCCTATACTTTTTACTGAATATGGCTACCTATCTGTAGATGGGTGTGCATACAAGACCTGGGAATTAGAGAAAAAGAGAAAAATACTCAACGCTAACCAAAAAGCTCAAGCAAATGCCCTCGAAGCGCTTTATAGCACTTTTTGGGATGAAGACTGGTGGGCCGGAGGATTTTTATGGAAGTGGTACCCCAATGGACAAGCCCAAGAAGGAAGAAAAGAAAAAGACTATACACCACAAAACAAAATGTCAGAAAATACCATCAAAAAATGGTATCAAAAATCGACAATGTAATGAAGATAATTGAGACAGTTAAAGATATTCAAACTGAACTTAATGATCTTAAAGCTCGGGGCAAAACAATAGGTTTTTCACCTACAATGGGAGCCTTCCATAAAGGCCATGTCTCGTTAATAGATCAGTGTAAAAAAAAAGATGACATTAGTGTCTGTAGCATTTTTATCAACCCTACTCAGTTCAATGACCAGTCGGATTTGGAAAAATACCCAAGAACACTTGAGGCTGACATAAAAATACTTGAAGAGATAGAATGCAATATTCTTTTTGCCCCAAGTGTGGAAGAAATGTACCCCCCTGATTTTACTTCTTTTTCAATGAATCTTAATGGCCTAGATAATATCATGGAGGGAGAGAAGCGCCCTGGCCATTTTGCAGGAATGATAGAAGTGATACACCGCTTATTAGAAATTATTGACCCTCATCATATTTATATGGGTCAAAAAGATTTCCAACAGTTTACCATAGTGGATTACATGCTGAAAACTCAAAAAATAACAACCAAACTAGTAGTGTGCCCCATTATCAGAGAAGATGATGGCCTGGCTATGAGCAGTAGAAATATTAGGCTGGAAAAACATATACGGAGTAGGGCTTCTCACATTTATTACACCCTAAAGGCTTCCCAAGACTGGTTAAAATGTATTCCAATAAAATATTCAATCGAAAAAGCCATGAATGCTTTAGATATTTTAGATTTTAAACCTGAATATTTTGAAATTGTGAATGGATATTCGTTACAACCAGTAGAAGATTATCGAAATACAGACTATGTGGTGGGTTGTACAGCGGTTTGGGCTGGTAACGTAAGACTTATCGATAATATAATATATAAGAAAATATCTTAATATATAGAAGACGTTCCTTATTTTTGTGACCTACCTGCTAATATTATCCTTTGAAAATATCGATTAAAGACATTATTCAGCTTATTATTTTTACCTCTATTGGGGCTGCTATTTTGTGGTTATTATGGAGCTCGCAGACGGCCGCATATATCGAAGAATGTGGGCTTCAAGGCATTCCTTTAGAAGATTGTAGCCTTTCTAATAAACTTATAGAAGATTATAAATCATGTAACCCTTTTTGGCTCATCATGGTATGTTTAGTATTTATGATGAGTAATGTTTTCAGAGCACTAAGGTGGAAACAAATGTTAGCTACCTTGGGGATTACACCAAAATTTTACAATGCATTCTTTTCCACAATGGTGGGGTATTTCGTTAATTTGGGTATTCCCCGTAGCGGAGAATTTGCAAGAGGAGCGCTTATGGCAAAATATGAGAACAAGCCTTTTGATAATATTTTTGGCACCATCATCTTGGATAGGACACTTGATATGTTCTCTCTCCTAATTATGCTCGGTTTGGGTTTCCTGTTTTGTTTTGATCAGTTGTGGTCTTACATAAACGAAAAAGCCCCTTTTTTAGTGGAAAATATTCCTTTGTACATTGGCTTAGCTTTAAGTGCAGGGGTCATTGGCATAGTAAGTTTGTTTTATTTTCTAAAAAAGACAGCAAGTTCTTCAAATAAGTTATTATTAAAAATTAACGCTGTAATAAAAGGCCTGCTCAAAGGTATAAAGAGCATAAAAGATATAAAGAACATTCCTTTATTCATTTTTTATAGTATAGGCATATGGTTGTGTTATTACCTCATGAATTACCTTATGTTTTTTGCCTATGCCCCTACTTCACATCTTAGTCCATTAGAAGGTTTGTTGGTGTTTGATTTTGGAGCTATTGGTATGGTATTTCCTTCACCTGGAGGAATGGGCACTTATCACGCTATGATCATGGAGGCACTTGAAGTTACAGGAGTGGATTCTCTTAGTGGGTTTTCATTTGCTATGATATTATTTTTTACAATTAATATGTTCTGTAATATCCTTTTTGGATTGATGGGATTGATTTTACTTCCTATATTAAATGGAAAAAGGTGAAAACTGCCCCCATTTTCAAATGTATAGATTTAGCACTGCCCTCAATTAGAAAATGGAAACAAGAGGGTCTTACTGTCGCTTTTACAAATGGATGTTTTGATCTTCTTCACAAAGGACATGTAGATTATCTTAGTAAAAGTAGTGCTTTGGCTGACAAGCTCATCATAGGATTAAATAGTGATGAATCTGTAAAAAGATTAAAAGGAATAGGGCGACCTATCCAATCTGAAATAAGCAGAGGAAGCATATTGGCAGCATTGAGGAGCGTGAGTGCAGTGATTATATTTGATGAGGAGATTCCATTAAGAATGATAAAAATGATACGTCCTGATGTGATTATAAAAGGAGGTGATTATAAAGAGGTTGAAATGATAGGGCGTACATATGTTCATTCTTATGGAGGGAAGGCTATTATTGTGCCTTTCGAAAAGGGGTATTCCACTTCTGGTATCATTGAAAAAATTAAAAACTTTTAATTAAATATTAGACATGTTATTAAAAGAGATCACTGATCATTTGGAAAGCATAGCACCATTATCATTACAAGAAAGTTATGACAATGCAGGCCTTATAGTGGGAGATGAAAACATGGAAATATCAGGAGCCCTTTGCACACTAGATTCTACTGAGGAAGTAATTGATCAAGCCATTGATTTGGGATATAATCTGGTGGTAGCTCACCATCCCATCATATTTGGAGGCATTAAAAAATTTTCTGATTATTATGTACATCGTGTCATTAAAAAAGCCATAAAGAATGACATCGCCATCTACGCTATTCATACCAATCTTGATAACGTGCTTAATAATGGTGTGAATCAAAACATTGCCAATGCTCTGGGCCTCAAAGGCCTATCTATACTCAGAAAAAAGGAGAATCTACAGTATCCAGATAAGGAGATAGGAAGCGGTATAATAGGTTGTTTTGACAGTGCAGTATCAGAAGAAAAAGTGTTGGCATTGGTAAAGTCAAAATTATCCTGTGGGGTGATAAAACATACCAAGCTTATTGGCAAGAAAGTCAAGAAAATAGCCATTTGTGGAGGCTCAGGAAGCTTTTTGCTCAAAGATGCTATAAGGTCAGAAGCGAATGTTTTTATTACCTCAGATTTTAAATATCACGAATTTTTTGATGCCGATGGGAAAATTGTAATCATGGACATAGGCCACTATGAGACAGAGCATTTGACTAAGAATTTATTATCTGAGATTCTTTGCAAGAAATTTTATAATTTTGCTGCCCAATATTCAAATTTGAATACGAATCCCGTTAATTATTATTAAGAAATAAGTATGGCTAAATCGGCAGTTAAGTCTAATAAAGACACCATCGGAGGATTGTACAGATTACAATTAATTGATTCTAAAATCGACGAAATTCAAATCATGAAAGGTGAATTGCCCATAGAGGTGAGTGACCTAGAGGATGAGATCGCTGGAATGGTGAAAAGATCAGAGAGACTAAAAGGGTCAGTGGATGAGATAAAAAATGAAGTGGCTCGTCATGAGGCCAATATCAAAGAGTCAAATACACTCGTGGAGCGCTATGAGAAGCAGCTTGATGAAGTAAAAAATAACAGAGAATTTAATGCTCTTTCTAAAGAAATAGAACTTCAAAAACTTGAAGTAAAGCTATCAGAAAAAAAGATAAAAGAAACAGCTGTGAAATTAGATGCCAAATCGGCCACTCTTAACGAGACAGTTGAAAAGTTAGATAAAAGAAAAAATGACCTCGATCAGAAAAAGATAGAGCTAGAAAAAATCCTAGAAAAAACCAACAAGGAAGAGAAAAAACTCAATAACGAATCTAAAAAAGCACAAGCTGAGATAGAGGAAAGACTTCTAATATCTTACAAAAGAATCCGTGAAAGGTATAAAAATGGCAGGGCAGTAGTGAAAATCGAAAGAGATGCCTGTGGTGGATGTTTCAATAGGATACCGCCTCAAGTAAAGATTGAAATAGGCCTTTATAAAAACACTTTGGCGTGTGAGCATTGTGGCCGAGTTTTGATAGACGATAATCTAGCTGCTAAGGTTGAAAAGAAGTAAGTCTCTATTAATTATTGTAAATACACAATGCATTCTTAGCAGAATATAGGGCTTGTTGATCACCTTTGAGAACACGCAATGTGAAAATTTTAGCCTGTAAAAAAGCTACCTCATCAGTTAAATGCTCTGAGACTCATGTGTTTTCTTAATTCAAATAGAAAGTCCCAGATAAACTATGTTTTACTCTTACAGTTTGCCCCGTTGGCTTCCTAGGCTGGTAAAAGACTAAAAAGATAGGACAATGGCACTAAGAAAAAAAAAGAATTAGAAAACAGATAGGGGGTATAAGAGAAAAAGATTGTCTTATAAGTGCAATTGAAAAATTGCCCCTAAAAAAATCACAAACAAACAAGTTCGAAAAGTCGAGCTTGAGATTTTAAAATTAGTTTTACCCTACTATACCAAGTAAAAAGCACCTCATTGATACCAATATTAGGTGCTTTTTTTATGCCCATCAACCACATAACACCTGCTAAATTATTTTTATCAATTATCTTAGCAGCCTTCATGAAAAGACTCACACGAGCATATACAGAACTGCATTTTGCTGTATTCCTTTTTGGCTTTGCAGCTATTTTTGGCGATTTGATAAAAGTGTCAGCGCTCTCATTGGTATGGTGGCGATTACTATTATCAGTACTTCTGTTTTCACTGGTTAGGAGTATTTATCCTGAGCTTAGAAAATTAACTAAACAGCACATTTATATATTTCTAGGAATTGGGGTTATCATAAGCATACATTGGGTTTGTTTCTATGGGTCAATAAAATTAGCCAATGCATCTGTAGGGTTAATTTGTTTTTCAGCTACGCCACTTTTCACTGCATTGATAGAGCCTATTTTTATGAAAACACCGTGGAGAAAGGTTGATTTTATTTTTGGAATATTAATCATTCCTGCCATGTTTTTTATCCTCTCTTCTCTTGATTTTTCAATGTATCAAGGGGTAATGGTAGGGATTATTTCCTCTTTTCTTGCTGCTGTATTTAATACTCTTAATAAGAAATATATTGATGTGACAGGCCCTGTTACAATATTTGTAGTAGAGATGATGGGTGCTCTTTTATTTCTTTCTGTTATCATTCCGATTGTATATAGCATTAGACATAGTGGTGGTTTCTTACCAATCGGCAATGATTGGATATATCTTATAGCTTTGGTTACTTTTTGTACCATGCTGGCTTTTGTACTACAGCTTAGATCATTGAGACATGTGAGTGCCTTTACTTCTAATTTTATTGTCAGTTTAGAACCTGTTTATGGTATTCTTTTAGCTATTTTTATTCTAAAAGAACATCGAGAACTAAACACTCAATTTTACATAGGCGTTATTATCCTTGTGTTTTTGCAATTGGTATACCCATTATTAAAAAAGTCGGGTAAGATGTAGCTTCTTAGTCTGAAACTACTCAGGTAGTATCAATTTTGGCAAAAAAAGATCCCCAACAAAAAAGTTACTGTAAAAAAGGTCAAAATTCAAATGCTTGTTTCAACTATAAAAAACCAATACTGAGCCCACTTTGAAAACAGATAATTGTCACAAAAAAATTTATTTGAGATTTGTTTTTTTTGAGATTTGTTGATGCCTGAATATCAACAGATTGGAAAAGAGAATAAGGTCACTAAAAGAAACATTTTAGATTTTTATGCTTTCGGGTTGGCTCAATACTGCCTATTATTCAGATGTTTTGACTATGAAAACCACCATCATTTATTACTTGGGTTAAATGGCTATTTTTCAGCTATTTTCTTAGCCAGTTTAATAGGAGCGGCAACACATTTTTTCTCCATGTAGTCCATCATTTCTAGCAAAAGTTCTTGGGAGTCTACAGGCAATTTAGCTATCTTTTTTTTGAATACTTTTCCTAAGGCTCTTTCCTTAATGGATTTGATTTCACTAGGCAGTTTACTGAAAGTCCGCTCTATTTGTCTCTCATTGTACATCACTGTAAAATTGTCAACATGATAATTTATCAATATTCTAGAAGCAGCTATATTTCCTTGTCTGAATTGCAGATTCTCATGGGCTAATGATTTTAAAGAGTCTATATTAATATGGGCAGTTTTATTGCTAGAAACTACATTTTTTGAAATGTTATTCGGTATAGAAAGGTCTATCAATATTTTTTGATTATTGTCATCTCCAAGAAGGCTTCTATATATTTCTGAGGTGACCACAGGCTCAGTAGCGGCGGTACAACAGATCATGATATCAAAGCCTTTATCATAAGTCATAAGGTCACTGAGGTGATAAGCTTTAGCGCCTATTTCTTGTGATAGTTCTTGAGCATTATTAAAACTTCTATTAAAAATAACAATGTTGGAGAATTTGTATTTTTTCAAAAATCGGCCAAAAGTAGTATTGGTCTCACCCGAACCTACCATTAAAACCTTGCTTTCTCTATCAGGTTTTAATTTCAAAAGATGCTGAAGAGCCAAAGACACTATAGACACTGGTTTTTCACCAATTTTTGTAGTCGTATATACATCCTTGGCAGCAGTTATAGTACACTTTTCTAACAACCTAAAATTATCAGCTGTTAACCCAAATTTTCTACACTGATTATACGCCGCTCTGAATTGCCTGAATATCTCTCTTTCGCCGATGACAAGTGATTGCAAAGAGGAAGCCACTTCAAATAAATGGCGTATACTTTCATGACCATTATAATAATCTACTACTTTTTCTATGCCATGAGCGAGAGCTTCTATATGATTTGGATTAATCGTTTCTAATAGTAGCTTGATTTCATTTTGATCCAAACTTTTCTCTCGATATATTAAGATCATCAAACGGTTACAAGTAGATAAATATATTAACTCATCTATACCAAAGGTATGTTTAAGTGAAGTTAATTTTTGCTTCAACTCATCGTTAGATTTATGCTTAATGACAAATTGTTCTAAATCCTGTGTCTCTAGCTTTTGGTGTGATATCGATATGACTTGAAAATGCTCTAGCATGCCTTAATTACAAAGCTATATCAATGTATAAAGCGGATTGTCATACAATTGTAAAATATACACCCTTATATATCGTCATTCCGTTATATGAAACTATACTTTTGCATCTTCAAATTAAAAATATATACGAAATGTACAGATCAAATAATTGTGGAGAGTTGAGGATGTCTTCAGTTGCTCAGGAAGTTATCTTAAGCGGATGGGTACAATCTAACAGAGATTTTGGAGGATTGACATTCATTGATCTAAGAGACAGATATGGCATTACTCAATTGGTATTTAACTCAGAAGACAATGAAGAGATGAGCGACAGGGCCAGAAAACTGGGAAGAGAATACGTTGTGCAAATATCTGGAACAGTGAGAGAACGCAGCAATAAAAACCCCAATCGCCTTACTGGAGATGTTGAGATAGAAGTAAAAAGCTTAAAAATCCTTAACACCTCGAAAGTGCCCCCTTTTACTATAGAAAATGAAACTGATGGGGGCGATGACCTTAGGATGAAGTACAGATATTTGGATATAAGAAGAAACCCTCTAAAGGAAAAACTGATGTTTAGAAGTAAGTTGGCTATAGAGGCTCGGAAGTATCTGGATAGTCAAGATTTTATTGAAATAGAAACACCTGTGCTCATTAAAAGTACACCCGAAGGAGCCAGAGATTTTGTAGTACCAAGTAGAATGAATCCAGGGCAATTTTATGCTTTACCACAGTCTCCTCAGACTTTTAAGCAAATCCTGATGATAGCGGGAATGGATAAATATTTTCAGATTGTAAAATGTTTTAGAGATGAAGATTTAAGAGCTGACAGACAACCTGAATTTACACAGATAGACTGCGAAATGTCATTTGTAACACAAGAGGATATCTTAAATACTTTTGAAGGATTGACTCGTACACTTTTTCAAGTCTTAAAAGGCATAGAACTTCCCGTTTTTCCTAGGATTACATATGACGAAGCTTTAAAAAGATATGGGTCTGATAAGCCAGATATGAGGTTTGATATGGAGTTAATTGAACTCAATAACGAAATGCAAGGGAAGGGTTTTGGCGTTTTTGATAATGCAGAATTTGTAGTTGGCATAGTGGCCAAAAGCATAGCTGATTCTTACTCTAATAAGGATATGAAAGAACTAACTGAATGGGTAAAACGAC
>JAZGFD010000052.1:0-3362 GCA_036479115.1 Saprospiraceae bacterium
AGAAGTGGTTTTTTTTAACAATGTAGGCCAACCTGAAGGTATCAATATTAAATGGAGCAGTGACAATGAGGAAGTAGCCATGGTAAGTGAAGGTGGTTTGTTATGGGCAAGAGTAAAAGGAAACACAACCGTTACAGCAATAGCTGAGTACGAAGGCGAAACGGTAACCGTAGAAAAAAATGTGGTAGTAGACCAAGAAACAGTGGCAGCAGAAAAAGAGAGGAAAGGAAGTCTGAGAAGTACGAGTACTTATAATCTGAAGGGTGATTTTATCTTGACGGAGAACGAAGGCGGTGTCACACTATCCTTTAGTGAAGACTATAAAACAGATGACGTCCTTCCTGGATTATTTATTTATCTCACTAACAATCCTAGCACCATCAAAGATGCGTTAGAAATAAGTGAGGTAACCACATTTGATGGAGCCCATAGCTATGATATATTGGATGTAAAACTTAATGATTATAGCCATGTTCTTTATTTCTGCAAGCCATTTAATGTAAAAGTAGGTGACGGTGCTTTAGAGTAATACCATATCTTTAAAACAAGGAATACTATGTTAAGAATAATAGTTCTATTTGCTGCCTTTGCATTTTCTTCTTCATCTTTTGCCGGAGGAGGTTGGGCACAGCCAAAAGGCAAAGGATACTTTAAATTATCAGAATGGTGGGTATCCGCTGATAAACACTACACTCTTGATGGGATGACAGACCCGAATGTAACAGCAGGTCTCTACAATACCACTTTTTATGGAGAATATGGATTTACCAATAAGCTCACAGGAATTATAAATGCACCACTTTTGAGCAGGGCTGTTATCAACAATTTAGTTTCTATAACCACTAATGAAATCATATCAAAAGGAGATGCTATAAATGTACCAGGCGATATTGATTTGATTCTTAAATATGGATTTTTTCAAAATACTATAGTTTCTCTTGCTGCTTCCCTTCAAGTGAGCATTCCTATAGGAGAAAAGGCTGGAGGAAGAGGTATGAACCTGCAAACAGGAGATGGAGAATTCAATCAAATTGTCAGAGTTGATGCAGGTTTTCCCTTGGGAAATTCTGATTCATTTTCTACATACGGAAATATCTACGGTGCTTTTAATAAAAGGAATAAAGGATTTTCTGATGAGGTGCGATATGGTGTAGAATTAGGAATAGGCATCCTATCTCAAAAGCTATGGTTAATAGGGAGATATGACGCTTTAAAATCCAGAAATAATAAGCCATCAGGTCCAATAGAAGGGTCATTCTTTGCTAATAATAGCGAAGTAACCAGCATCACAGCAGAGGTATCCTATCTTATTACTGACAAATTTGGAGTATCAGCCAGCTACGGTACTGCAATATCAGGAAAAATCATCTATGCTGCTCCTTCCTATTCCTTTGGGGTGTTTTTAAAAGTATAATTCCTATTGCATAAGAAATTGAAATACATTTTGATGGGCTACACAGGTCGTGTGTTTTTGAAAATTGTTTGCCAAACAGGCAGGTAAAAATTTGTCCTTTAATTGCTAAATAAAACCTCATTTATTTCTTAATAGCGCTGCTAGTGCTATGTCAAGGATAAATTGACGGGTAACTTTGGCATCTTTTAAGCCTGCTCTTTGTTAAAAATACTCGCCATATCTACTACTATGACTGCGTTTTTTGCCTCGTTCAGGATCAAATTATGCGCAAAACCAACCCGTCATTTAACACTTGACACAGCACTAGTAAGAAATAAAATAGCAAGTAAATACTCAAGTAGTGTCAATTTTGCCTAAAAAAATCTCTTCCATCGCTACACTTCTGCAATTGTATGCCTCAAATCCAAGATGTGGCAACACAATCGAGATTCACTAACCCATAATTAAGTTAGTAAATCCAAGATGTGGCAACACAATCGAGATTCACTAACGCATAAAATGACTGGTGATATAGACGATCGTAAGAATATTTATCCATACCTAATGTGAAGCCTTCAAATAAAATCTACCTCCAACAGTCCAGCTACCACCCAATTCCGTAATCATCACCATGGTTGCTACTACCTCCCCAAAATGTACCATTTTTCCAATCAAAATATACGGCATTCAAGGGTCCTGATGTTCTTCTGCTGAACTCTAAATTATAGCCTTTATTCTTCAATTCCAATCGAGTCCAATCCGGCACTTGCTCATTGAGTAACATCACACCAGGCTTTATTTCATGTGCTCCAAAAGATCCGTACATTTGAAAACTATTCATGTTAGGTGCTTCACATGCTTGCTGTACGTCCATTCCAAATTCTATCATATTTAATAAAAATTGAAGGGTATTCTGGTCTTGGCTATCACCGCCTTGCACTGCTACTGATATGAATGGTTTGTCATTTTTTAACACTATTGTAGGAGTGAGTGTCGCTCTTGGTCTTTTGCCTGGCTCAACTACATTAAATGGGTTCTCCTCTTTATTCAATACAAAACTTTGCATTCTTTGGCTTAACCCAATGCCGGTTTTACCTGCTATTACAGCCGGAATCCATCCTCCACTTGGTGTGATTGAAACTACCCACCCCTCCTTGTCAACAGCCTGAATAGATGTAGTACCAGTATAAAATGTGCTTTCAATAGGAAAATCTATGTTGAGATCATCTCTTGTGATATTAACGGCTGATACGTCATCTCCCCATGATTGAATGAGATCAGTGAAAGGGTTGGATTCTCCCTGGCTGGGATAAGGGTCACCAGGTTTTACCTTAGGATCATTTTTATCCCAATTTATTTCTTTTAGACGCTCTTTAGCATACTTTTTAGAAAGCAAACCCTCTATAGGTTCTTTGGGTTCAAAATAAGGGTCGCCATAGTAAAAATCTCTATCAGCAAAAGTTAAATTCATAATTTGGTACAATGCATGAAGGTAATTTGACGAGTTATACCCCATGCTCTTTAAATCCAATTCTTCAGCAATATTAAGAGCTTGAAGCAGTACTGGACTCTGCACCCATGATGTCAATTTGTAAACTTGATGCCCCTTATAATCTATCATATCAGGCTTTTCTATATGCACTTGCCACTTGTCTAGATCTTCCATTGTTATCAATCCTCCTACCTCTTGTGTTCCTCTTACTAACTCTTTTGCAATGTCACCTCTATAAAACCGGTCATAAGCAGCATAAATAGCTTCTTTACGACTTTTCCCAGATTTAAGAGCCTTCATTTCAGCTTCTACCAGTTTGTTGAGCATATTAAAAAGATCATTTTGTACAAACATCTCGCCCGGATAAGGAGCACCTCTACCATCTTCAGTATTACCCAAGTGTGGCAAATAAACCTCTTTCGAATACTTCCATGTAGCCAAAGTATCTTTATATCGTTCGATGCTATTTGCCGCTTG
>JAZGFD010000053.1:0-18402 GCA_036479115.1 Saprospiraceae bacterium
GATCTGGCCATAAAAACTGCTGAACATCAATTATCTGCTCAATTAATAGTAGCCATAAAAACTGCTTATAATAATATCGAAACATTTCATGCAGCTCAGAAACTGGATGATTTGAAAGTGGTTACTATGGATGGTGTCGAATGTTGGCAAAGAGCAATTTCTATAGCGGCTGTAGGGCTATATATTCCAGGAGGTACTGCGCCATTATTTTCTACAGTATTGATGTTGGGCATCCCTGCTAAAATTGCTGGATGTGACGATGTTATTCTTTGTAGTCCCCCACAAGAAAATGGTGAGATCCATCCTGCTACAATTTACGCCGCACATTTATGTGGCATTAAAAAAATATTCAGAGTAGGAGGCAGCCAGGCTATTGCGGCTATGACACTAGGCACTGAAAGTGTGCCCAAAGTGAACAAACTGTTTGGCCCTGGGAATCAGTACGTTACAGCGGCAAAACAGAGAGCTCAAAAATATGGGGTATCAATAGATTTGCCTGCTGGGCCTTCAGAAGTTTTGGTATATGCTGATGACTCGGCTATCCCTTCTTTTGTAGCTTCTGATCTTCTCTCACAAGCTGAACATGGAGTAGACAGTCAAGTTATATTGGTTTCCAATTCAGAAGAAATGGCATCAAAATGCAATGAAGAAGTCATATCTCAGACCATAACATTGCCGAGAAATAAAATAGTATTAGAATGTCTTGAAAACAGTAGAATTTTAATAATAGATAACTCAAAGATGGCCTTCAAATTTATAAATGATTATGCTCCCGAACATCTAATTATTGCATCAGAGCAACCTGATCAATATATTCCATTAATAAAAAATGCAGGATCAGTTTTCTTAGGGAATTATTCACCCGAAAGTGCAGGGGATTATGCATCAGGTACTAATCATACCTTGCCTACAGGTGGTTATGCAAAGTCATATAGTGGCACTAATTTAGATGCTTTTTTGAAGAAGATTACTTTTCAAAAATTAAGTAAGCAAGGCATTCAAAATTTGGGAAATACCATAACTACTATGGCCAGAGAAGAACAACTTGAGGCACACGCTAGAGCAGTCGAAATTCGACTGAATAGCCTTACCCAAAAGAAGGACTTAGGATGAGTATATCACATTTAGTAAGAAACAATATAAAGGATTTAACGCCTTACAGTTCGGCACGTGATGAGTTTTTTGGCGTGGATTATATTTTGCTTGATGCTAATGAAAATCCTTATGATTCTGATATAAATCGCTATCCGGACCCCTACCAAAAGGCGTTGAAACAAAAAGTGGCAGAGATAAAATGTATTGATGTTTCCAAGATATTTATTGGCAACGGATCTGATGAAATTATTGACTTGCTATTTAGGTGTTTTTGCCAACCATATAAGGATACGGCTTATGCACTTTCACCAAGTTACGGGATGTATAAAGTAAGTGCAGGCATTAACGCAATTGACATCCATTATTGTAGCCTCAATTCTGATTTTTCACTTAATATTGATGTACTCATTTCCAATATAAAAGAGACTGACAAACTGCTCTTTATTTGCAGCCCCAATAACCCTACAGGAAATTCTTTTGATGTCAATGATATAGAAAATATTTGTGTTGCCTTTAATGGAATTGTAGTAGTAGACGAGGCATATATTGATTTTTCTGCTAGAGATTCAATGATTTTGAAATTGGAAGCATTAGATAACCTTGTGGTTTTGCAGACCATGTCAAAATCTTGGGGAGCTGCAGGATTGAGACTAGGAATGGGGTTTATGAATGAAGAAATTGTTTCTTTTATGAATAAGATAAAACCACCTTATAACATCAATACACTTTCGCAGAAAAGAGCTTTAGAATTATTTGAAAATTACACTTCCTATCGTACAAAATTAGAACAGATCATTGGGCAACGAAGGTGGGTAGCTAAAGAGTTAATGAATTGTAAAAATGTAGTAAAAGTATATCCTGCAGATGCTAACTTTATCTTAACCCAGTTTGACATGCCAAAAGACACTTATAAATTATTAAAATCAAATGGCATCATAGTCAGGGATCGCACACAAACACATTTATGCAATGATTGCCTAAGATTGACAATTGGAAAAGAAGATGAGAATATGAGAATGATTGAATTGATAAAATCACAAAAAGGATGAAAAAAATACTTTTTATAGATAGGGATGGGACAATAATTTTAGAACCTAAGAGTGATTATCAAGTTGATAGTATCGATAAATTTAGGTTTTACCCAGAAGCGATTAAATACTTATCTAAAATTGTTAGTGAGTTAAATTATCAATTGGTAATGGTAACAAATCAAGATGGACTAGGCACTGAATCTTTTCAAGAAAACACTTTTTGGCCTGTTCACAATCTTATGATTGATACGCTATCGGGAGAGGGAATAAAGTGGATGGATGTTCACATAGATAGAAGTTATGAAAAAGACAATTCTCCGAATCGAAAGCCTCGCATTGGTATGCTTAAAAAGTATATGACAGATGACTATGACTTAGAAAATTCTTATGTCATTGGAGATCGGTGGTCTGATTGTCAATTGGCAAAGAACATTGGAGCCCAAGGGATATTTATCCATGAAAATTATAGTAAAAAATCTCATATAGATAATTTACCTGAAGAAGTTGTTGTTTTGAAAACATGTAAATGGAAAGATATTTATACACACCTTGCACATCTGGAAAGAAAGCAAAGCCTCAATAGAAACACCAGAGAGACAAGGATAAATTTGAAAATTAATCTGGATGGAAGGGGTATTTCAGATATCAATACAGGGTTGGATTTTTTAGATCATATGTTGGATCAATTGAGTAAGCACGGCGGTATGGATATTTTTCTTGCCACTGATGGCGACTTAGAAGTAGATGCCCATCATACTATAGAAGACACGGCTATTGCTCTGGGCATAGCATTCAAGGATGCTCTAGGCAAGAAAGTAGGAATGCAACGATATGGCTTTTGTTTACCTATGGACGATTGCATTTCCACGGTGGCTATTGATTTTGGAGGTAGGCCATGGTTGGTTTGGGATGTAGATTTCAAAAGAGAAAAGATAGGGGCAGTTCCTACTGAAATGTTTTATCATTTTTTTAAATCTTTTACAGATAATGCACTTTGTAATCTTAATATAAAATGTGATGGAGACAACGAACATCATAAGATTGAGTCTATTTTCAAAGCATTTGCTAGAGCTATAAAATTGGCAAAGTATAGAGATTTGAGCGACTTGTCTATTCCGAGCACAAAAGGAACATTATGATAGCAATAGTAGACTACAATGCAGGCAATACATGCTCCGTAATCAATGCTTTAGAAAGGTTGGGAATAGATCATGTTTTGACAGCTGACTCAGGCGAAATATACAGGGCAGAAAAAGTAATTCTACCAGGAGTAGGACATGCCAAAGCAGCCATGGATCAGCTGAAAAAAAGAAAATTGAGGGACGTTCTAAAGAGTATTAAAAATCCATTTTTAGGCATTTGTGTAGGTATGCAAATTATGGCAAAAATGTCAACAGAAGGGCCTACAGAAGCTCTAGACATAGTAGATACTACTGTACAGAAGTTTGAATTTGATACCAATAAGATAAAAATTCCTCACATGGGGTGGAATAGGGTGAATATTAGAGGTAATCATCCAATATTTGAAGGGATTGAGGATAATAGTTATCTCTATTTTGTACACAGTTATTATATGCCGATTAATAAATATACAATATGTACTACTGAATATGGAACTGAATACTCAGCTGGAATAGTAAAAAATAATTTTATTGGTGTCCAATTTCATCCTGAAAAGAGCGGCGCAATTGGAGAACGACTTCTTAAAAATTTTGTAGAATTATGAGAATAATACCAGCAATTGATATTATAGATGGTAAATGTGTAAGGCTTACTCAAGGAGATTTTAAGCAGAAGAAAATTTATGACGAAAGTCCGGTAAATGTGGCTTTGGATTTTGAAAAAAAAGGAATAAAATACCTTCATTTGGTAGATTTAGATGGGGCCAAAACCAATGCACCTAAAAACCTGATAATACTCAATTCTATTGCAGTCCAAACTTCACTTAAAATTGATTTTGGAGGAGGAATAAAAAGTCAAAATTCACTACTTCAAGCTCTTTCAGCAGGTGCATATCAAGTGAACATAGGTAGTCTCGCTGTGAGAAATGCAGTATTGGTTAAATTTTGGCTTAATCATTATGGAAAAGACAAAATAATAATCAGCGCTGATGTAAAAAATGGAAAGATAGCAGTGAGCGGATGGAAGGAAAATTCTGATAGGAATCTTATGGAATTTATTGATGAATTTGTAGACAGCGGTGCAAAATATTTTGTATGTACCGATATTTCTAAGGATGGCATGTTAGAAGGTTCATCTATTGGATTGTATAAAGAAATTTTAGATAACTTCCCAGACATAAAATTGATAGCAAGTGGAGGAGTGACCACTCTAGAGGAGGTACACATGCTACGCGAAATAGGATGTGATGGCGCTATAATAGGAAAAGCCATCTATGAAGACCACCTCACTGTGGAAGATCTCGTAAATATAATGGTCTGATGGTAGCTAAAAGGATCATTCCATGTCTGGATATTAAAAATGGGAGAACGGTAAAAGGAGTCAACTTCGTCTCTCTAAGAGATGCTGGAGATCCTGTAGAATTGGCTAAAAAGTATTCTGATGCAGGGGCTGATGAATTGGTGCTTCTCGATATCTCTGCTACTCTCGAAGAGCGAGAAACGATATATGACTTAGTAAAAAAAGTCGGGCAAGAAGTAAATATCCCATTTGCCGTAGGAGGCGGTATAGATGATGTCAATAGAGTAGAAAAAATTCTTAAAAATGGTGCGGATAAGGTGAGTATCAACTCTGCAGCAGTAAGAGACCCTCAACTTGTAAATCGTATTTCCAATGCTTTTGGTACTCAATGTGTGATAGTGGCAGTAGATGGAAAAAAGGTAAATGGCCGATGGCTAATACATACTCATGGAGGTACTCAACCTACTAATATTGACTTATTTGATTGGGTTTTAAGAGTGCAGGATTTAGGAGCAGGGGAAATATTATTTACTTCTATGGATAATGATGGAACAAAAGAAGGTTTTGCTCTAGAGGCTTTAGCCAAAATTGATGAAATTTTAAGCATACCAGTAATAGCGTCGGGAGGAGCAGGCACTGTGGATCACTTTTATGATGCTTTTACAAAAGGCAGGGCGAGTGCCGGATTAGCAGCAAGTATTTTTCACTTTGGCGAAATAGAAATTAGTGACCTAAAAAACAGTTTAATTAATAAAGGGATAAACCTAAGGCCCTAACTCGTATACTTACTAATAATGAAGATAAACAACTTAAAATACGATGATAATACTGGATTAATACCAGCCATCATTCAAGACATTGCTACAGGTAAAGTACTAATGCAAGGATATATGAATGAAGCAGCCATTCATAAGACAATAGAATGCCAGAAAGTAACCTTTTATAGTAGGTCAAAACAAAGGCTTTGGACAAAAGGGGAAACCAGTAAAAACTATTTGCACTTAGTATCTATTGACTCAGATTGTGATAATGATTCCCTTTTAGTGAAAGTCAATCCCAATGGGCCTACTTGTCATACTGGTAGTGACACTTGTTGGAATGAAGCCAACAAAACTGATGGTGTGGGATTTTTAAGTATTCTGGGTGAGGTAATACACGAGAGAAATACTAACCCATTCGAAGATTCGTATACTTCTCAGCTTTTCGCAAAAGGAATCAATAAAGTAGCCCAAAAGGTAGGAGAAGAAGCTGTGGAATTAGTGATTGAAGCCAAAGATGACAATGAAGAATTGTTCTTAAATGAAGCAGCTGATCTAATGTATCACTATCTCGTATTGTTAGAAGCAAAAGGGTATAGACTAAATGATGTTTGCGCTGTTTTGGAAAAGAGGCAAAAATAGAGTCAAATGCCTGGAATCGAATAAAAAAGGCCTAAATCGAAAGTCAAAATTCTAACAATGAATATTGATTTAGTAGACAATGAATATTGATTTAGTGTGCAATGACTTATCTTCTTAAATCAACCTGAGTAGTTACCACCTGATATCTATGAACCCTGTAGGGGTTTAATATTCATAGGGTAGTATTATATGTATTGAAGAAATTCGACCTTGTCGGGGTCGGATGTACCGATTATCGTCTATTCTTTATAATCATATGAACCCTTCAAGTTCAAATCTGGGTTACTATTAGTGCGAAAATAGCTTGTGCCTATCATAAAAAACGGGATGAAGGCCTTAAAGCTGAATAGCCAAGAGCAACGACCTTGGTTGGGTAGTGAAAGTTGTGATTTGGTGGCATTTTTGATCGAAAATGATGACAGATCATTCTGGTAACAAAAAATATTGAGTACTTACACGATTAAATCTGTAACTATTGATACTCATCATGATACATAATCATTTTATATTAATGAGTTAAAAAATTAATATAACCTATTGTATATCAGTGAGTTAAATCTACATCAATAATAGATTTTAAAGAATAATTACCTTTCTTTACAATATTTATATTGTGGCTGAGCCAGATTATTTTTACAAAATGAATTATTTTTGTAGTAACTACTCAAGGGGGCGTTTTTTTTACTAAAAAAATAACGCTAATTGAGCAGTTCCGATAATAGGAATTCAAATTATCTGAGAAAATAAAAGAACTATGAAAACGCTTTTCTTCATGATTTGTACCACGTTGATTGTAGCTTCCAGTGGTGCGATGAAATCATTTCTATACACATCAAATAGTTTTGAAGAAGCCAAGGAAATTTCAAAAGAAACCAATAAACCACTTCTCATTTATTTCACATCAGAATCTTGTAATGTGTGTCAATCAATGAATGAATCGACTTTTGAAGATGACTATTTGATACATCAAATGAATGATAAATATGTCACTGTGGTAATTGATTGTGATCAGGAAGAATCCATCAATTTTATTAAAGAATATAAAATATTGAATTTTCCTACTTTTCAGATTATTGGTACAGATGGAATTATGGGACAGCGTATAGAAGAATCAATTTCTGATAAAGATTTTTATGAATATTTAAATATTTTATATACTTCATCTGAATCACCTGTGAAATCAGAAAAAAAATCTCCTAAAATGGCGTCCACACTAAATTTTCATTTTACACCAAAAACAATATTTAAACCGGGTAGGGTAGAAGTAAATGAAGGAACTTATGAGGAATTACAAGCTCATAGTGTAAATCCTTCGAGTGCATTTATCAATGCTCAAAAAGAAAGGTCTGCAAATTCCTCAATCGTGGAAAGAAAAGAAGAACTGAATACAAACGATGCAGAATCCGTTAATAATAATATTGCGAAAAAAATGATTGGAATATTGGAAGAGGTAGATGAAAATGGTATTGAAAAGAAAGGCCGTGCAGTAACCGAGATGACTCAAAAAACCCCTAATAGAGAGGACATAAAATTCACTAAAGTTTCAGATGCCGAGGAAGTAAAAGTAATGACCATTTCAAGAAAAGAAGCAAGGGTAAATTCGGAAATTATTGACAACGCAAAGTATGTTTCAAACGATGATGCCTCTTCGATATCAAATAATGTTAATTACGAAGCTTGGGATAAAAAATCTAAAGAAGAAACCCTAAGGAATAAAATTGAATATATCCAAGCTGGAGCGTTTAAGAGTGAGAAAAATGCAGAGAAACTCCACAATAGATTACAAAAATATGGATCGGAAATTATCATTATAGAATCGTCTGAAAATAAAGATGAGAATCAACAACTATTTCGTGTGCTTTTGGGCCCATTTGAATTTGATAGCCAAAAGGAAAAGGCTTTACATGTCCTATCAAAACATGGCATTACAGGTTTTGCTGTTAGGATATAATACAATACAATATTAATGACAAAAGCACATTTCCTTGTTAAGAATGCTGATTCTAACAAAGCATTTGAATTAAGAGAACATTCGGTTTCTAAACCTTCCTCAGATGAAGTGCAAATAGAAGTGAAGAGCTTTGGGCTTAATTTTGCTGATGTCTTGGCAAGAAGAGGATTGTATCAGGATTGTCCACCACTTCCTGCAGTTATAGGATATGATGTAGCAGGTTTTATTAAGGCGGTAGGCAGCAATGTCACGGAGTTTACAGAAGGTGATAGAGTAGTAGCGCTCAGTCGTTTTGGAGGGTACTCTCAAGTTGTGAATACTATGAAAGAGGGCGTAGCTAAAATACCTGATGAACTAAATTTTAGTAAAGCAACAGCTTTGGCGACTCAGGCCTGTACGGCTTACTATTGTGCTTATGAATGTGTACAACTTCATAAAGGTGATAAAATACTTATCCAAGCTGCTGCTGGAGGTGTGGGCACAATTTTAGTACAAATGGCAAAGGCTAAAGGGTGTATCATCTATGGTGCAGCATCTTCAGCCAAACAAGAATATTTAAGAGACTTGGGTGTAGATTACCCTATAGATTATACAAAAGATAATTTTGCCAAACTAATCAAAAATCATTCTGGTATCGGTGATGGACTTGATATTGTATTTGATAGTTTAGGAGGAGCCTCTTTTAAAAAAGCATTTAATCTGCTATCACCTGGAGGAAAGATGGTTTTTATAGGATCAGCAAGTTCTGTTAAAAATGGTAAAGGAAATATATTGTCTACTTTAAAAATGGCGTTTGGATTTGGTTTATATTCTCCCATTCAATTGATCCTTAACTCTAGGAGTATGAGCGGCGTTAATATGCTAAGAGTGGCCGATTATCGTAAAGATATATTTAAACATTGTATTGATACTGTGGTAAGGCTCTATGAGGATGGCGTAATTGATCCAATTATAGGCAAAGAGTTTACTTCTGATCATCTGGCGGAAGCTCATGAGTATTTAGAAAAAAGAAAGAGCGTAGGAAAGGTGGCAGTGAGTTGGTAATATCAGATCTAATACTTCATAATATTTAGACGATATCAGAGATCATTTATAAAAGCAGGGTAATCTTTTTTTAGGCTAAAATCTTACTAGATCAAGATATTCCTTTCACTTTATATTCTTGGTTGTCGTTCGATTTACTTATAATCGCTATTGAATGAAGAATCTTGAAAGAAGTCTCTCTCTTTGGCCCGTAATTGCAATAGGCATCGGCGGAATGCTCGGTAGCGGAATATTTGTACTTCCAGGGCTAGCAGCTGCTAAGACAGGGCCTTCCGTTTGGTTGGCATATTTGCTTGCAGGCCTATGTGTGCTTCCAGCAGCTTTGTCAAAATCCGAATTGGCTACTGCCATGCCTACTTCTGGAGGTACTTACGTATATATAGAAAGAGCATTTGGGCCATTGTTTGGCACCATTGCAGGTATTGGTTTGTGGCTGTCTCTTTTACTTAAAAGCTCATTTGCCCTTGTTGGGTTTGGTGCATATTTGGCGGTGTTGGCAGCAGTACCTTTACGCCCAATAGCAATTGCATTCTTACTATTAATTTTAATTCTTAACATTCTAGGTGTTAAAAAGGTAGGAAATGTGCAACTGGTCATAGTGAGCATGAGCCTTATTGGGCTAGGTCTCCTATTGGTTTTTGGTCTACCAGCTATAGACCCTCTGAACCTCACTCCTGCTTTTACTCATGGAAAACTGGGCCTTGGGTCAGCCACAGCTTTTGTGTTTGTATCCTATGCTGGGGTCACTAAGGTTGCTGCAATAGCGGAGGAAATTAAAAATCCAAATAAAAATTTACCACTTGCCATGATGGTGGCTTTGGTCACTGTCACCTTTATATATACTACTATCACCTTTGTATTAGTAGGTAATATCTCAATAGAAGAACTTTCTGTTAATATTAAACCTATTTACACATTGGCAGAAATATTGGGAGGAAAAACTGCTGGGATTGTTGCCGCTGTTTTGGGTGTTGTCACGCTGATATCTATGGCAAATTCAGGAGTTCTCGCTGCTTCTAGGTTTCCTTTCGCCATGAGCAGGGATAATATTCTGCCACCATTATTAAAAAAATTACACCCCAAATTTCTCACTCCTATTGTCACCATATTTTTTACTTGCCTTGTAATGGCCTTGGTTATTTACTTTTTTGAAGTAGAAAAAATAGCCAAATTAGCAAGTGCCTTTAAGGTAATGATATTTATGACAGTTAATGCCTGTGTTATTGTATTAAGAGAAACTGCTGTAGGGTGGTACAAACCTGCTTATAAGTCTCCTTTGTATCCATGGATGCAAATCTTTGGCATTATAACTGGCCTTATACTTTTAATATTACTGGGAGGTATGGCTGTTTTGGCAGGTATTGGTATTGTAATATTGGGGAGTTTCGTATTCTTTATTTACGGCCGTCATCACACGGATAGAAAAGGGGTGTTTAAATTATATGGCAGTAGGTCGGCATCACATTTTTGGACTCGAAAACAAAACTCTGCGGAACCCAATATCAATGATGCACCCTTGGCACCATTGTCGCGATCAGAGCCTAATGGCAATCCTATTGACGAAGAAGCCGATACAGTGATTCCCTTATTAGGAAATGAAAGATCACCAGAAATGCTGGTTGAAATGGGAGCTGCCCTCGCACATGGCCACAAATTGCAAGTCATCCATCTCAATGAAGTACCTAATATTACTTCTCTAGATGCTATAGAAGAAAGCGCCGTTATTCATTCTCTCAACCGTAGGATCTCGGCAATGTCGGATGCCCGCAATGTAGATGTCAATTTTCAGAGCGTTGTTACCCATGACTTGGTAGGGACTATACATGAGATCAGTTATCAAACCCATTGTAATTGGCTTGTAGCTGGATGGGATGGTAAAACAACACAAGGCATGTTTATCAGAAATCCGATTGGGTGGCTGGTTACACATCTGGACTCCAATTTTGCCCTCTTTAAGGATAATGGAGTGCGTTATATCAGAAAAATAATTGTTGCTTTGACTCCTGGAAAAAAAGACCCACAATTTATCATTGCCTGTGATAGAATAGCTGAATTCTATAAAGCTGAATTGTGTCTAGTCAGAGTGATAAGTAAAGATATTTTGCCCGCTAAAGAAGCCGAAATTCATGAAGAATCAAAAGATTTTTTATCAATAACAACTTGTAAATCAAAAGTAATTTTATTAAAAGGGGATAACCCAGTTGATATGATAGCTGAGGAGTCTGCTAGGTATGATCTTCTTATCATAGGTACACCCCATAAAAGAGGAAGATTTGACGTGCTTCTGGGCAATGAAAAGGATAAATTTGCCGATAATGCGGCTTGTTCGGTCTTGAGGTTATCGATAAAGCAGGATGTGTAATAAGGTATTTCACAATTCTTCAAAGTCAATAACTACACTATCTTAACTTGCTTAAAGATTGAGCCTAATTAAGCTCTCAATGTTTCAATCGTTATTGTCTGCTGTCAGTATTAATATGGCTTTTGTATCCAATACCTTTTTCTCTACATCTTTAATAAACACCCTAATTGGTTTGTAGAGCTTGTCTTTTGTGGTTTTTGCCAATTGGCCGATTTTTTGTGATATCCATTTATCATTATCATCTTGGGTGCAAGGCAGTATTACCTCGAGTTCTTGATCATTCTTGTATCCAAAATTTAACAGTTGGTCAGAAGGTATCCTGGCCATTATAGATCGTTCTGTGCATTTTCTGCGGCTTTTCCTTTGCGCACCTTTTAGTCTTGCGGTGAAATCAAGTCCATAAATATCAAAATAAGTACTGAGTTTTACGTCGTGTCTTAATTTGGAAATTCCCTCGAAAGAATCATCCATTGTAATATATAAGGCTGGAACATCTGCATTATATAGAGCTTCTGATAGGGATTCCTTATTTTCTTTAGCATTTTCAGCTATCAGCCTTTCTACTTCTCCGTTTATCTTACCTCTGAAAAAAGTTTCATCTCGGTATATGAGCAATTGTCCTGTTCTACCAAATTTTATACTTGAATCAACCAAGATAATCTTATTGTCATAAAGCCCCATCACTCTTGGCATAGAAGTATGACCGATCACGATATGACTGGCTCCAGTTACTTGCAGTATAGACTTTGCTTTATTCGTATCAAATGCATACGGCTGTGCCATTCCTCTATACCACAATGGGCCATTTTGGAATGTGAGCAAAGAGACCAGTTTATTTCTGTTTAACAATTCGAAAGGATGATGTAATATCTTTTCTCTAAAAATTTTATTATATCCCTCAAAATCAAACTCTCTTTCTAGCAGCTCTTCTGATAGACCTCCATGCATAAATAATGTATTATTAATTGACTTAATAACATTTTTAGAAGCAAGCCACTTACCCCAAAAGGTATTGGCACTAAAATAGTTAGAATAGACAACCTTTGATATTCCACTTGTATATCGATATTTTTTATGTACATATCCCAAATCTCCATTCATAACCATCATCTCATGATTGCCCAAAAGAATGTGAACTCGGCCTCCAGATTTTCTGGCTTTATTTTCTAAATGATAGAGATACCATAACACTTTTAACACTTGGTCTCCTCTATCTAAAATATCTCCAACAATAATAAGATGACCTTTGCCATAAATCCAGTTTCCATTGTCATCGCTTATCCCATGGGCTATCATTAACTTTTCGAATACATCATACTGCCCGTGTATATCGCTCAGGGCCACATATTTTTTTACATTTTTAATCTCTACTTCTTCGTCAATTGAAACGTGTAAATCTTGAAGGGAAAATGAGGGTAATCTTTTTTGAGAAAATATATAATTTTCATTCTTATGCACCATTTGTAGATGCAAGGCTCCTGTGTCAACCCAAGTGATTAATACACTATCACCTTTGTACTCTACATAAGGGCCATCTATCATTGACTTATCTTGGGCCAATGAAGGTAAAGTATTACAGAAGAGGTAATAGGATAAAAAAATAATATGTGTAAAATAAGTTTTCAAAAGTTTCAAAAGTTTAATAGACATGTTAACCCACTTGAAAAATAGATTGGGGCTTTTAAAATATGTGATATTGAGGGGCGAAATTTATAAATGTAGAGCATAATCACGAAGCCATTCCTTCTTGGTCTTGTAAAAAAGGAAGTTTCTTCCTGTATTTTAAAAGTTTTTCTTTTTCAAAATTTAATTGTATTATTTTTTCTATATCAATTGCTTCATCTAGTAAGTTACCACCAAAATCATAAGCCATTGTATTGCCGCAATATTCTAAATCATTGCCATCTTTCCCTACTCTATTTACGCCCACAGTATAGCATTGATTCTCAATTGCCCTAGCTTTTAGTAATGATCTCCAATGATCTGATCTTGCTTTTGGCCAATTGGCAGAATAAATTAGCAAATCATATTCGTTTTTATTTCTTGACCATTCAGGAAACCTCAAATCATAACATATCATAGGGCAAATTTTCCACCCCTTATATTCTACTATGAGCTTTTTTATACCACTTTGATAAAATTCATTTTCTTTAGAAGGTGTGAAGAGGTGTTTTTTGTCATAGTATTTAATTTCGCCATTCGGAATTGCCCATATCATTCTATTGAAAATATTTCCATCTTCTTCAATGATTAAGCTCCCTGTAATTATAGCTTCCATCTTAGCTGCGTTTGATTTCATCCAATTTACCGTTTCTCCATCCATGCTTTCCGATAGAGCTTTACTATTCATAGAAAACCCTGTAGTAAACATTTCAGGTAGTACAATGACGTCAGTACATTTGGAAAGCCTTGTTAATAAAATGTCAAAATTTGAAATATTGGCATTCTTATCCTCCCAAATTAAATTGGTTTGAATCAGTGAAATATTTATTAAGTTCATTACTAAAAAGCTATATATTCTACTACTTCTAAGCCATACCCTTTCAAGCCTACTAAAGGTCGAGGGTTATTGGTAAGAAGCTTGATTTTAGTTAACCCAATATCATTGAGTATTTGTGATCCTATACCTATATCCTTGTGTTCTGATTTATAAGCATTATAAGCATATGGATTGAGAGTTTTCCCTTCTTTTTTCTGTATGCTCATGGATTCTATTATGTTGCTAAGGCCATCTTTTTCATACCCATACCTAAAAAGCAATATTACTCCTTTCCCTTCCTTTGATATTGCTTGAAGGGACCTCAATAATTGACTATCAGTACCTTGCATAAGCGCAGAAAGTAAGTCTGTTGCATTGGCACTTGCATGCACCCTTGTCAAAACAGGTTCATTTTTCTTCCATTTACCCTTTTTTAAAACAATATGAGTTTGGTTGTTTTCACAATCTTCATAAGACATTAAAGTAAACTTTCCGAAAATGGTATTGATTTCAACAGTATTTTTAAGATGAATAAGCCGCTCCATTCTCATTCTATAGGCTACGAGGTCTTTAATAGAAACCACTTTTAAGTCAAACCGTTCTGCAATTTTAAATAGTTGAGGAAGTCGGGCCATGGTTCCGTCTTCATTTAATATCTCTATCAATACACCTGCTGGGGCAAAACCTGCCAATTGAGCCAAATCAATTGCGGCTTCTGTATGCCCAGTGCGTCTCAAGACACCATTCTTTTTAGCAATCAAAGGAAAAATATGCCCAGGCCTACTAAAATCATTCATTTTAGAATCAAGATCACATACTGCTTTGATGCATGTCGCTCTATCATAAGACGATATACCCGTTGTGCATCCTTTGTGTTTGTAATCAATCGAAACTGTAAATGCAGTTTTTTGAGGATCAGTATTGTTATTGACCATCATCTGAAGACCTAATTCTTCGGCTCTTACAGCAGTAAGCGGAAGACACACAAGTCCACGGCCATGAGTCACCATAAAATTTACAATATCGGGAGTAATGCACTCTGCCGCACAGATGAAATCCCCTTCATTCTCCCTATCCTCATCATCTACCACGATGACTACTTTGCCAGCTTTAATGTCATCAATGGCACCTTGTATTGTATCTAAATCTAATTCAGTGGGTTGACCCATAGTTGTGATCATTTTATACCTTACTTTCTTTGCTACAAAAATATTACAAAAAATATGAGAAATTGATATTTCCGTTTCATTACCACTATTAAAAAAATATTTATTTCCATTTGTAACTACTTAGGGGGTGTGCTTTTGAGTCGCCCACTGCCAAACAGGCAAGCAAAAAATTATTATTTTATTGCTAGGCACCAGTTATTTTTGTATTAATAGCAGCGCTATTAATAACTCGGTATTATGTGTTAAGGAATTTCGATTATTTTGCCACATCTTCGATTTGAAACACAAATTGCCGAAGTATAGTGATAAAAGAACTTTTTTTTAACCACATTGATACTACTTGAGAAGTTACTCCTATGAATATAAAACATGATTATGTCATTATGGTTTATTATGTTTGAAACACTATGGAGATAAGATCAAAATTACCTAGAGGAGGCGATACTATTTTTTCAGTTATGTCTGCACTTGCCTCTGAATATTCTGCAATTAATCTTGGCCAAGGTTTTCCCGATTTTGACTGTGATGCTGAGTTAAGAGATAGAATCAGTCACCATTTAAATGATAAAAAAAATCAGTACTGTCCTATGGCAGGACTGTTTTCTCTTCGTAAAACACTGGCTTTTAAAATTTTTAATCTCTATGGTACTAAAGTAGATCCCGCTACGGAAATTACCATTACAGCTGGTGCTACCCAAGCTATATATACTGCCATTACTGCTTTTGTACATGAAGGGGATGAGGTGATAATAATAGAACCTGCTTATGACTGCTATAAGCCTGCAATAAATCTAGTAAAGGGCATTGTAGTACCCTATGTGATAAAAGGGCCAGGTTTTAAAATAGATTGGGATGTTTTTGAAGATTTGATCACACCCAAAACATCAATGATTGTTATTAATACACCACATAATCCAATAGGTAAAACATTAAAAAGTGAAGATTTGCTGGCTCTGAATGAACTGGTAAAGGGAAAAAACATAGTGGTTTTAAGTGATGAGGTGTATGAACATCTTATATATGATAATGCCCATCACCAAAGTGTTTTGAGATATGCGGATTTATATAATCAAAGTATGGCCGTATATTCTTTTGGTAAAACTTTTCACAGCACAGGATGGAAAATAGGTTATATAGTAGCCCCCCAATATTTAATGGAAGAATTCCGAAAGGTGCATCAATGGAATGTATTTAGTGTAAATTCCTTTGTACAATATGGCCTTAATGACTATCTAAAAGAACCTAATAATTATCTTCATCTCCCAAAGTTTTATCAAAAAAAGAGAGACTACTTCAATAATCTTCTGTCAGACTCTCGATTTAAACCAATTTTATCAGAAGGTACTTATTTTCAACTTTATGACTATTCAGAAATATCGGATGACGATGATGTGACTTTTGCTAAAAGAATGACATGTAAATATAAAGTGGCGTCTATTCCTGTATCAGTTTTTTATAGCCAAAAGACCGATGATAAATTTATTAGATTATGCTTTGCCAAGACGGAGAAAGTATTGGAAAAAGTTGCAGAATTAATATTACAAATTTGAAACAAAATTAATATGAGCAAATGGATTGTGGCCAAAGAATATACCGATATTACGTATAAAAAAAGAAATGGAACAGCTAGAATAGCATTTAATAGACCTGAAGTGAGAAATGCATTTAGGCCCCACACTGTCAACGAATTACTGGATGCTTTTACCGATGCTCGACTCGATCTACAAATTGGTGTTGTTCTTTTATCAGGAGAAGGGCCCTCAGCCAAAGATGGAGGATGGGCATTTTGCTCTGGTGGCGACCAAAGAGCACGAGGAGAAAGAGGCTATGAAGGTGTAGATGGTATAGGCAGACTTCATATCTTAGAAGTACAGAGAATGATTCGATTTATGAACAAAGTGGTCATTGCTGTAGTGCCAGGATGGGCTGTAGGAGGCGGCCATAGCCTCCATGTAGTTTGTGATTTGACATTAGCGAGCAAAGAACATGCTATTTTCAAACAAACTGATGCTGATGTAGCGAGTTATGATGCCGGTTATGGATCGGCTTATCTTGCACGTCAAGTAGGGCAAAAAAAAGCGAGAGAGATATTCTTTTTAGGTAGAAACTACTCTGCCCAAGAGGCTGTGGATATGGGAATGGCAAATGCGGCTATTCCTCATGCAGAATTAGAAGAAACGGCCTATGAATGGTCGCAAGATATTATGAAGAAGAGCCCGACAGCAATCAAGATGCTTAAATTTGCATTCAATATGATTGATGACGGATTGGTAGGCCAACAATTATTTGCGGGTGAAGCAACTAGGCTTGGATATATGTCAGATGAGGCAAAAGAAGGAAGGGATGCATTTTTGGAAAAAAGAGATCCAAATTTTAACCGATTCCCCAAATTTCCATAAAAAATAAAAATTTATCACATTATTCTTTTGTTTCATATATAAATTACTACCTTGTAACTGCTTAGTGCATATTTATTGCATTTTTTTAGTTTTTCCACCTTTGGAGAAACTAATAATTGTTCATTGGAAGTCTTTTGTTTACTTGTTTTTAAAGGTGTTGAAGTAGTCCAAATTATATTCATACCTATATTGCTCATTTTAAGTGAATCCAATTTTCCAATAGAACATAATTATGTTGCACTAAAGAGGTTAAATTCTCTTTAGATAGTTTTATAGAATATATCGTTAATAAGGGTTTCGATTATATATAGTATAACTATTCTAAGCACATTTGCTCAATGAATTGGTGAAAAATTCATCAATTAGAGGACAAGGATACTTGTCCTCTTTTTTTTGACCTTAGAGAAGTGGGTTTTTATAGAATTCATTTTATAACAAGCAATCACTCAGATGTAATTTTATAATAATGAGCCCAATCCGAAAATTCACGTAGCCCAAAAAACTACTTTTGGACAACTCTATATTATTTTCAATTCGCTGAAACTCAGGCGTCACCAAATCTCCAAAGTAATTATTCTTCATTGTAATCATCATAAAAAGGCTAAAGGCTTTTGAGCTGAATAGCCAAGGGCAATGCCCTTAGTTGAATAGTGATTGTTATTGTGGCTTGGTGGCATTTTGACTAAAAATACTAACAAAATTTTCTTGAAACACAAGCTTTTTAGTTCTTATCGTCTGAGTAGTCAGAACTATTTTATTTAGTGTCTGAACGGAAACTGTTGAATTTTATGAAATTGAATATTTTGAATGAAAATTTAGTTTTTTTGAAATTCGGTGATGCGGAGTATCAGTGGGTTGAAAAAGAATAGTAGTTGCAAAAAATAAAATATCGCCAAAGGTTTTATGATGAGCTTGTTGGAGTGAACTATTTCTAATTTTGATGAGTTTTTGTTCAGACACTATTTAGTTAGCATATCCCGATTATGTCGTTATATCTTCGATTTGCAACGATAATAGTAGGAGGATAAGAGAAAAAGGTTTTTTTGATCCA
>JAZGFD010000054.1:0-2312 GCA_036479115.1 Saprospiraceae bacterium
TATACAATAAATTAAAAGAAAGAGAAAACAATAGAGAGAGTGCAAAGAAAAAAGAATCCCAAATTCCATTCTTGATGGTAGGGCATAACAGAAGATTTTCGGAGCCAATAAGAATTATTCAAGATTTTTTCCATGATCGAACTAAACCATTGATGATAAATTACAGAGTAAATGCCGGACCTTTGCCTCAAGATCATTGGTTTTTGGACCAAATCCATGGGGGAAGAGTGATAGGAGAAGGGGGACACTTTATTGACGTTATGCAATTTATCACGGGAGCACAACCAGAAAAAGTCACTGCCGAGTGTATCAGAGGGGATTCAAAAGAAATTATTAACAGAGACAACGTAACTCTAATCATACAATTCAATGATGGGTCGGTCGGGATGTTGAATTATAATTGCACAGGGGCTCCAAATTTTCCAAAAGAGTACATGGAAGTTTTCGGAGAAGAAAGGGTGGCAATAATGGATAATTTTAAACAAGTGAAATTAAATTATGGAAGAAAAACAAAATCTCATAAATTCAGTGGAGATAAAGGACACTCAGATGAGATTAGATCGGTAGTCGAAGCACTTCAGACAGGTAAACTTAGCCCCATATCCTTTGAGACTCTGTACCAAACTTCCTGGGTGACATTAGCAGCTATCTCAGCTATCGAAACGGGTGTTCCTCAAATCTGGAATAATGAATGAAAAATACATTATGGATTCTATAAATCGTGTTAATCAATGGCTACAAGCTCACAATTATGAAGGCTATGATCCTTTTGACGGCTTGAATTCAAATTTGAGTTTTTTAACTTTTCAGATCCCTTTCTTAAGACAGGTTTTTATTCAAGCTGTAAAAAGACTACCTCTAAACATAAGGCCCTTAATAGGAATATCACCTCAAAAAAGTTCTAAAGGAATAGCATACATTATTCGAGGAGATTTATTGTTATACAAGTCTACTGGAGACGAGAGCTATTTTGTAAGAGCAAAAAATTTATTAGACTGGCTAGAAAGGAATCACTGTAACGGATACTCAGGATATTGCTGGGGAAATCATTTTGACTATCAAACACGGGGATATTTTTTAAAAAAAAATAATCCAACCCTGGTATGGACTGCTCTCACGGGTCGCTCTTTCGTCGAGGCGTTTGAGATTACCGGTCTGGAGAAATATCTGAATATTGTTGACAGCACATGTAACTTCATAATAAATGATTTACCAAAGGTGCAAGAAAAGGATAGCCTTTGTATAAGCTACATTAAAAACACTATCAACCTTGTTCATAATGCAAACCTTCTGGGTGCAGCAATGCTTGCTCAAGGCTATAAACTCACGCACAATGATGATTATAAAAATATTGCCAAGATGGCTGTTCAGTATTCATTGAACCATCAAAGAGAAGACGGCAGCTGGTTTTATGGTCAGGAGAAAAAATATCATTGGATCGATAATTGGCATACAGCTTACAACCTTGATGCTTTAAAAATATACGAAGAATATACAGGTGATACAGAATATTCATCCCAAATAAAAAAAGGATTGAAATTTTATGTAAATAATTTCTTCCTGCCCGATGGAACACCAAAATATTATTTTAATTCAGTCTATCCAATAGACATTCAGTGTGCCTCTCAAAGCATTGATACTCTCGTTTTTTTCAAGAAATACAATCAGAATTATGTAGAATTAGCTTACAAGGTTTCTAAATGGACCATTGCTAATTTCCAGGATAGAGATGGACATTTCTACCTCTGGAAAAATAAATATTTTACAAATAAAACTCCAACACTGCATTGGGCACAGGCAACGATGTATCATGCATTAGCAAACCTATTCGTTAACTCATGAATACAAAATGAACATTAGTATTTTTGGGCTTGGATATGTCGGCACAGTGATGGCTGCATGTCTATCAAAATACGGCCACAACATTACTGGTATTGATATAAACCGAAAAAATGTCGACCTCATAAATAATGGCCAATCGCCTATTATAGAGCCTGGGATTAATAATATATTGAAAGAAGCTTTGAAAAAAAGAAAATTATCAGCTACATCTGATGCAACTAATGCTATAAAAAAAACGGACTTGAGCTTCATTTGTGTCGGCACACCAAGTAATAAAAACGGAAGTTTGAACCTTGATTACGTATTTTCAGTGGCTAAACAGATAGGTCAAGCATTAAAAATAAAAGATGGTCACCATTCTGTTGTTATAAGAAGTACTGTACTGCCAGGAACTGTTGAGAAATCCGCCTTAATTATCGAAGATATATCAGGTAAAGAATTGGGAAAAGATTTTGATGTCGCCTCCAATC
>JAZGFD010000055.1:0-4512 GCA_036479115.1 Saprospiraceae bacterium
AGTCTAAAGGGTATTATGCTTTATTTTTAGAGTACTAAGGTTTTTTGTTACTTTTTGAGCCATTCAAAAAGTAAATGAAAAAGGAATTGCATTTGTTCTAATCCCTTTTTCATGGATAAAAGTTCTAATATTTTTTTGAATAATTTGCTAGAGAATCAAAACAAATGCTGACAATCAGCCAAATACACGAATCATAATTTTATATATATTAAACATTCACTATTTTTTATGAAATAAAAATGATAAAATTCTAGAGGTATTTTTCAGATATTCAACGTGTTATGTCTGAGGTTATGTGATTTCGTTCAGACACGACTTAGTGTCTGAACGAAAACTGTCGAATTTTATGAAATAGAATATTTTGGATGAGAATTTAGTTTTTTGTTATTCTGTGATGCTTGAGTATGTTAATAAGGAGATAAGCATTTTTTATTTTAATGCGTTTTTATTCATCTACTATATAACGAATATCAAGTAATTGCTTCATTCAAAAGTCTATATTTGCACCATATTTATTGACAAAATCTATTCATTGAATTTATCACAAGTGTACAAGAATCTCTTCTTTTATTGGCTTTTATTCCTCTTATTATGTAGCTGCGCACATGACAATATTGTAAGAACTGAAGTTATTCAAGTATATAGCGTGATCGGTTCAACGGAGGGGTTTGTAGCAGGTGATCTTATTTATCAAGACTCTGTATCATTTCAAAATGCACATTTTCCTCATACTAAGTATGTCTTTGATAAAAATAAAAATATTATGGGGTACGAAGTCTACCCAATACTAAAAAACAACACAACCTTACAAAGTTCATATCACTCCTCTGATGGGATAGTTCTCAGTTATTACAAGTACGAATTGAATAAAAATTCACAAAAAAAGAGAGTAGAAGCTTTTGATGCAAATAATGACGATCTACTGAGGTATGAGGAGATGGAATACAATGGTAAGAACCTATTATTAACACGAAAAATATTTACCTCTGAAGGACAAATGGCCACATCGTACAGCTTTATATACGATGGATATGGAAATGAAATGCAAAAAATAACCCAGCACTTAATAAGAGATACTATCATCACAGAAGAAAGCAGAATAACAAAATATAATGATGATAAAAGTTGGAAAGAAAAGTGGGGATTTGTCAATAACAAGCCTGTAGCATTTTATAAAAAAGTAGTAACATCAAATCAATAAATAATAGCGCTGAATGGATATGAACTTGAACTTCAATGAAATAGAGAAGAAATGGAATGCCCATTGGGAAAAAGAGGATCTATATAATGTGGAAATGGATATTTCTAAACCTAAATTCTATGTATTAGACATGTTTCCTTATCCATCAGGAGCAGGGCTTCATGTTGGGCATCCATTAGGATATATTGCATCTGATATTTATGCTCGCTATAAGCGAATGAAAGGATATAATGTATTGCACCCAATGGGTTTTGATGCTTTTGGACTTCCAGCCGAAGAGTATGCTATAGAAACGGGAATACATCCTGCCGATTCGACGGAAGCAAACATTAAAAGATATTGTGAGCAAATGAAATTGTTAGGCTTTTCTTTTGATTGGAACAGAATGATAAAGACCTGTGATCCTAAATTTTACAAATGGACACAATGGATATTTACTCAACTATTTGAACATTATTATAATTCTTTTGAAGACAAAGCCAAATCCATCGATAGCCTGATTAAAATATTTGAAAAAGAAGGGAATACAAAAGTAAAAGCAAGACATGAAAATAAAAATGCATTCTCTGCTAATGATTGGAACCTATATAGCGATAAGGAAAAGTCTGAAATTCTTATGGATTACAGATTGGCGTATAGGAAAGTAGGCTATGTTAACTGGTGTGAAAAGTTAGGAACTGTACTGGCTAATGATCAAGTAAAAGATGGAATATCAGAACGTGGAGGCCACCCGGTAGAGAAAAAAGCCATGACGCAATGGTACCTACGAATAACAGCTTATGCTGAAAGAATGATTACTGGTCTTCAAACTTTGGAGTGGTCTGATGCCTTAAAAACGATGCAAGCAAACTGGATAGGAAGATCAGAAGGGGCTACTATTTTATTTGATATTATCAACAGTGATAAAACACTTGAAATATATACCACAAGACCAGATACTATTTATGGCGCTACTTTCATGGTATTGGCACCAGAACATCCTTACGTAGCAGAGCAAACAAATGAACATCAGAAGAAGGAAGTAGAAAAATACATTTCTTATGTAAATTCTCGCTCAGAAATAGAGAGAATGGCCGAAAAAAAGGTTTCTGGTGCTTTCATTGGTGCCTATGCTTATAACCCATTTACTAAAAAAGAAATTCCAATCTATATCAGTGAATATGTATTATTGGATTATGGTACAGGGGCTATTATGGCAGTGCCAAGTGATGATGATAGAGACGAAGCTTTCGCCGAAAAGTATAATATCGACATTATCCAAGTAATAGATAAAAGTGACTTTCCAGGTGCTACTCTTCATGATAAGGTAGGTAAAATTATAAATTCAGATTTCCTCAATGGCATGGAAGTAATAGAAGCCATTTCAGCAATGTGTGCTAAAATAGAAGAAATGGGCATCGGTGAGAAGAAGATTAATTATAAACTTCGTGACTCTAATTTTAGTAGACAAAGATACTGGGGAGAACCCTTTCCTATTACATTTGATAGTAATAATATAGCACATGTATCCGATATTAGTGAACTCCCTGTGACATTACCACATACTCATGACTTTATACCTGGGAAAGGAGGTGAATCTCCTTTGAGTAGAATAAAAGATTTTCTCAATCCGAAAGAAGGGATAAAAAGAGAAACCGATACCATGCCAGCCGTTGCTGGATCGTCATGGTACCACCTAAGATACATGGATCCTAATAACGACGAGGATTTAGCCAGTGCAGAAAAAATAAATTATTGGCAAGATGTTGACTTGTACGTAGGCGGAGCAGAACATGCTGTAGCACATCTTATGTATGCCAGATTTTGGCATAAGTTTCTATTTGATTTAGGAAAAGTTCCTACTCAAGAACCTTATAAAAAACTGGTAAATCAAGGAATGATACAAGGTGTCATAGAATATATAAATCTCCAGAAAGAAAAGATAGATGGAGTCAATCGTTTTGTTAGTATAGAAATAGTAAATGAGGAAGAAAAAACCCAATGGGTGAAAATCCCTGTACATGTAGATTTTATTAGTGATTATGGAAGTGAAAATTCTTACTTGGATGCCAATGGAATAAAGCAATTTTTAGATTGGCGATCAGCATATAAAGGCAACTGCTCCTTTGAAAGCAAGAAAGGTATTTATAACGAAAAAAACCTTCCTAATGACTTTAGACTTACCACGATATCAGAAGTTGGAAAGATGTCAAAATCAAAATTTAATGTTATCAATCCAGACGAAGTTGTAGAGAAATATGGTGCTGATTGCTTTAGAATGTATGAGATGTTTCTCGGCCCAATCGAGCAATCTAAACCATGGGATACTCAAGGCATTGATGGAGTGTACAAATTTCTCAAACGCTATATTTCCCTTTTCTTTAAAGGTGAAAATTTCTTATTGAGTAGCGAAAAAGCAACAGAAGAAGAATTAAAAATCCTACATAAGACTATTAAAAAAGTCAACCATGGCATTGAAAGATTTTCTTTTAATACTTGTGTAAGCGCCTTCATGGTTTGTACCAATGAGTTGAAAAAAATACACAGTAATAAAATGGAAATATTGTCGCCCCTCAATATTCTTTTGGCGCCTTTTGCTCCATATATTACAGAAGAACTCAACTCCGTAATGCGAGGAAACTCAAGATCTGTACATTTAGAAGTGTATCCTACCCACAATGAAACCTATCTGCAAGAAGAGGCTTTTGACTACCCTATCTGTTTTAATGGTAAAAAACGCGGTATGCATTCGTTTCCTTCATCTTACTCTCCTAAGCAGATAGAAGCCGAGGTGGCCAAGTTAGAAGTATTCCGTAAATGGACAGAAGGACAGACCGTGAGAAAAGTGATAGTAGTGCCTAAAAGAATGGTGAATATTGTAGTGAGCTGATAAACTTTATCATGTTATTTCATCTGCAAATAACAGCTAAGAATGAACGGAGAAAAGAGAACAATCACTAAATTGACGGCACACTCTGGGCGATAAAACAACCCCTAACAACTTATCATTCGACTTGCCAAAAGACAAAAGTTGAATATTTCGTTGACTGCTCCTTAGACTTTACTTCCCAATGGGTATTTTTTTGACAAAGCTATTGATGATTATAGAGTGGTACACTTTCATGAGATTGTGCACCAGATGAGGGGTAATATTTCTGGTTGGGTTTGATAATTAAGATTTTCTTCCTTAATTTGAGCTAATAATAAATAGTAAAAAGAGCAGCACATCGAGCTGGAATATCACAAAATGTGACTCCTCATGTACTGAGACACTGCTTTGCTACACACCTACATGATGGAGGTACCAGTATCAAACTGATACAAGAACTCTT
>JAZGFD010000056.1:0-10403 GCA_036479115.1 Saprospiraceae bacterium
TCGAGGGACAAAAAAGTAACCACATAATGTCTGAACGAAAACTCATCAAAATTAGAAATATTCATTTTGGCGATATTTTATTTATTTTTCAGCTCGCTGATACTCAAGTATCACCTAATTTCAAAAAACTAAATTCTCATCCAAAATATTCTATTTCATAAAATTCGACAGTTTCCGTTCAGACACTACATCACCACAGTCAAATTTTGTTAAAAACGACTCTTTTTCCACTATTCTGCAGTTAGTTGAGTAACAATAGCGCCGCTATTATGACTCAAATGAGCCTTGATGGGCAAAAAAATAACTCGTTTTTATTCAAAAAGCACTACGGCTGTGTAGTTGCGTTAAAAAAAAGAAACCCTCAAAAAGAGCTGAGAATCAATACATTACAAACACCTATGATATAAAATCCTCGAAAATTTTGATGAAAATATAATTTTGATGATTTTTTCAAAATTTAGATAAAATCTAATTTTATACATGTTTTTGTAGTTGAATATGAATTATAAATTTGTTTAATTTGTATTTTAAAATACGTTTATTCATTAGGCTGAATAGCTTTTAAAAATTAAAAATGCATTTTAAAATTATTTAATCATAGCTTTGCATTTTAACTATTCATTTAATCAAAAATTCATTTTATGAACAAAGGTGATTTAATCAACACCGTATCTGATTCTGCTGGAATCACTAAAGACCAAGCCTCTGAGGCAGTTAATTGTGTATTCAATTGTATTGAGTCTACATTGAAAAAGAAGGAAAAAGCTGCATTTATAGGCTTTGGAACTTTCTCAACTTCTGAGAGAGCCGCAAGAGATGGAAGAAATCCTGCTACAGGAGCAACAATCAAAATTGCAGCTAAAACACAAATTAAATTTAAGCCAGGAAAAGCATTTGCTGATTCTGTCAACAGTTAATAAGTATAACAAACACTTTTTTTTGAAGGCAATCTACGTTAGTTAGATTGCCTTTTTTATTTTCGCCTCATGAAATCAAATCAAGAGTTAAAATCAATAGCATCTCAAGTAAGACGAGATATTATCAAACAGGTATCAGCTGCTGCAAGTGGTCATCCAGGAGGGTCATTGGGATGTACTGATTTTCTTACAGCGCTTTACTTTTCTGTAATGGATCATGATTCTTCTTTTAATATGAAAGCAGAGAATGAAGATGTTTTCTTTTTATCAAATGGACATATCTCTCCCGTATTTTATAGTATACTAGCCAGATCGGGATATTTTGATGTAAAAGAATTGGCTACTTTCAGGCAGATAAACGGTAGACTACAAGGCCACCCTACTACCCACGAAGGATTGCCAGGAATAAGAATAGCATCAGGATCATTGGGCCAAGGAGTATCAGTAGCTATTGGTATGGCTCTTAATAAGCGACTGAATGGCGACAACAAAACAGTGTTCGTTCTTACAGGTGATGGTGAGTTACAAGAAGGTCAAATCTGGGAAGCAGCTCTTTTCGCTGCTCATAATAAAGTTGACAATCTCATACTCACAGTAGATTGGAATGGCCAACAAATAGATGGTGCTAATGATGATGTGATTGCTTTGGGAGACCTCGAAGCCAAGTGGAAGGCGTTTGGATGGCATGTAATGCATATGGATGGCCACGATTATAATGATCTTATTACATCGCTTAACAAAGCAAAAAATATGAGAAACGGAAAGCCAATATGTATCCTGATGAAAACCAATATGGGAGAAGGGGTAGACTTTATGGCGGGTACTCATAAGTGGCACGGCAAAGCACCGAATGCAGAACAAACTGAAAACGCATTGTCACAATTAGAGGAAACTCTAGGTGATTATTAATTTATACCTCTAGTAAAAAAATATCATGCTTTCAAATTATATAAGTACAGGCAATTCAGATACAAGAAGTGGTTATGGTGATGCAATGACTATTCTGGGTGATACAAACCCTGACGTTGTCGCATTGTGTGCTGATCTCATCGGTTCACTAAAAATTCAGCCGTTTATTGATGCCCATCCTGAACGGTTTTTTCAAGCAGGTATTTCAGAAGCCAATATGATTGGGATGGCTGCAGGCTTGGCTACAGGAGGAAAGATTCCGTTTCCCAGCACATTTGCCAATTTTGCTACAGGGCGGGTATATGATCAGATCAGACAATCTGTAGCATATTCTTATAAAAATGTGAAAATTAGTGCCTCTCATGCGGGTATTACATTAGGAGAAGATGGTGCTACACACCAGATTCTTGAAGATATCGGGATGATGAAAATGTTGCCCGGCATGGTGGTAATTAACCCTTGTGATTATAATCAAACCAAAGCAGCTACCCTTGCTGTAGCCGAATATTATGGCCCCGTTTACTTGAGGTTTGGAAGACCAAAATGGCCGATATTCACTCCTGCCGAACAAAAATTTGAAATTGGTAAGGCCATTCATATGAATGAAGGAAATGACGTGAGCCTTATTGCTACCGGGCACATGGTATGGCAATCATTAGAAGCTGCCAGAGTATTGCAAAGAGAAGGGATAAATGTAGATTTAATAAACATTCATACCATCAAACCTCTCGATGATAAGGCTATTATTAATTCTGTATCCAAAACAAGGTGTGTCGTTACGGCCGAAGAACATCAAAGAAATGGAGGACTAGGAGATAGTGTGGCGCAGCTGTTAAGTATAAATAATCCCACTCCGCAAGAATATGTAGCTGTCAATGATTCATTTGGAGAAAGTGGAAAACCATTAGAATTATTGGATAAATATGGTTTGGGAGTAAAAGATATAATTAATGCTGTTAAAAAAGCAATAAGCCGAAAGAAATAGTTGGTTTCAATGTTTTTTTGTAAAAAACTACTGCGTTTTACTAAGGCTAAAATCTGTATTCTCTGCCTTGATGAGCCCAATAATATCTTCGTTTTAGCACGGCTACTTTGTGTTTCATGCAATAAAACCTCCTATTTTACCAAAGTAGCATCTACAAGCACATACATCAATCTGTTGATATCGGCATCATTGAGTTGCAATTTACCTTTGAGTATTACTTGTTCTGATGTATACTCTACAGGCTCACTGGATTCTACTTCCATGACCGTCTCTGGCCCTGCGCCCCCACAAAAGAAACACATGTTATAAGGGTATGCTGAAAAGATAAATTCAGTATGGCTTTGATAGCCTTCTACTGGTATGATGTATCCTTTCACCTCTATTTCTGTGTTATTCAGGTCTTTTACAACATCTGCAAAAACAGGAACATCAATTTTAAAGCCCAAAAACTCATCAAATTCTTTTTTATAAGTAATTTTTGAAAGGGTCTTCCACACATTTTCTTTTTTATCTTCTTCGTCCACTATTACATCAGTGGCATTTGCAATAGTAGGAACTTTTTCTTCTATAGGCTCCTCTGTTTGGGCGAAAGCCACTAGAGAAAAAAGAGCAAATATTAGAGATAATGAATATTTATACATGTGTTTTTATTTTATGAACTTAGTGTCTTGTGTATTTCTGTTTTGTAAGCAATTATTGCAGGCACTATTGCCGCGATGGCTCCTATAGCCAATGACGCAACAAACAACCAAATTTCTGCTTTTAAAAACTTAAAAACTGTGAAGGAATAGTTATAACGATCTGAAGCCATGTCACCAAACATACCCAAAGCTACGTGGCCTATAATAAATCCTATCAAACTGCCTATGATGGCCAATATCAAACCTTCTAACAAAATGAGTGAAAAAAGTTTACTTGGAGAGGCTCCATTTACCCTCATCAGAGCCAATTCATACTTGCGATCACGTAGTGCACTATAAAGAGAGATAAAAATACTAATGCCTGATACCAATGCAATAAGCAAGGCCAATTGCCTTATTGTATCTACTCCTACTCCTATTAAATCATAGAGTCTATTCATCTCAATGGCAGGTGTGGCGGCTTGCATTGGTGTGTTTTGATTAATATTTCGAGGAAGGCTAAGGGCTTGAAAGTTTTTTTTATTTTTAAATTGAATTAAAACAGAAGTGATCTCTTTGTCACCATGATCAAGGAGATTAAAATTGCTTACACTATGGCTTTCATGAATATGATTATCGTGGTGATTTAGGTCATGGTGGTTATGATCCTCCTCCGTTTCGGCATTGGCTTCTTCTTCGTGATGTACATGCCAAATAGAAGGTGTATTGGTCACAATGAGATGATCTAATACAGTGCCAGACGGAGAAAATATTCCTTTTACCACAAATGATTTTCCATGATCGTGACCCATATCTTCGTCGTCCATAAACCCATGTGTACTTTCGAATTTGTCACCTACAGAAAGGCTCAAATCATGGGCAACAGTAATGCCAATATTGACATCATAGTCATGCTCAAATAATGTTCCTTCTTGTAATTCTGCCTGGTATAAATCCACAAACTTGTGATCAGTACCTACTATTCTAAATCCTTTAAAGCTATCACCAAGTGATAAAGGTACTGCCATTTTGACCAAAGGATTGCGAACACTAAGGAAAGGTGTGGCATCTTTTACACTGATATTTCCAGTAGGATTATCGATATGATACATATTGCAAAGGATCATCTGTAGTGGACTTCCTTTGGCTCCTATCACCAAATCAATACCTGCGAGATTTTTATCAAAATTTCCCCTTATCTGGTCATTTACTAAAAGCAAAAATGTTATAAGCCCTATGCCCAAGGCAAAAAGGATCAAACTCAAAGCCATGTTTAACGGCTTATTAATAATATTTCTCCAACTGAGTTTTAAAAGATTCATGACAATTCGATTTTATAATCAAATCGTTCTTTCAGCCGATTGTCATGTGTAACTATTATGAGGGATGCATTTACTTCATCTGTGAGCGATTCTAAGAGGGCCATGACCTTGTTGCAATTGGTATCATCAAGGGCTGATGTAGGCTCGTCAGCAAGGATAAGCGATGGTTTAGTGATCACTGCTCTCAAGATGTTCAACCGTTGTTTTTCGCCTTGGCTCAGTTTATTTATTTTATGAGTCATTCTATGATCTAGACCTACTTTCTTGAGGAGACTTTTGATAAAAGTATTGTCTACTTTATCTCCAGAAAGTTTTTGTACGAATTGCAAATTTTCAATGACATTAATAGACCTGATAAAATGAGCTTCTTGAAATACAATGCCTATGTGCTCCGCTCTGAATCTATCGAGCACACTATCTCGCAATGACCCCAAATCTTTCTCTTTTAATAATATCTTTCCTTTCTGAGGAGAGATGATTCCTCCTAAAAGATGCAATAAGGTAGTTTTTCCAGAGCCAGATTCTCCCAATACCAAGAGTGTATCCCCTTGCTTTACAGCGAAATCAGGAAATGTTATGGTTGATTTGCCATCATAAGAATAAGAAAGGCCTTTTACGCTTAACATATTTTCATAAAAATAATTCTGATACTAAAAGTAAGTAACGACTCAGGTGTGCTTTTGAGATAAAAGATTGTTATTTTTTTGCCAGATAAAGCCCATTTTGTTAAGTTATAGAAGAAATATGGCAAAAAAAATAGCTGAAATATGGTATAAAAAGAACTTTTTTGCCCAAAATTGACTCCACATGAGTAGTTACAAAGTAAGCGCTTTTATCACAGGATTAATCATCTGTCAATTAAATTATAAAATCAAGTAAAAATAATTCATTTTGTAAAAATGATTGTTGTCTACTAATTAGTTTTGTGCCAAATGCGCAAATATTTTAACTTATTTATTGAAGCAGTAAAAGGCAAAGAGCAGTCTTTCACAGAAGGGAGTGTAAAGAGGGCTTTGTTTATGTTGTCCATTCCAGTCATTTTAGAAATGGGTATGGAATCTCTTTTTGCCATTGTAGATGCTTTTTTTATTGGCCAAATCGGAAGTGCAAACGCTTTGGCCACTATAGGTATTACAGATTCATTCCTTTTCATTGTTTTTTCATTGGCTATGGGTATTAGTATGGCAGCTACGGCAATAGTGGCCAGAAGAATAGGAGAAAAAGAACCAGACAAAGCTTCGGAAGCTGCTTTTCAGGCCATTTTATTAACCATTTTCTTTTCTATAATCATAGCAATAATTGGCTATTGGTATACTGATGATCTCTTTCGATTAATGGGAGCCTCAGAAGACTTAATAGAAGAAGGAGGTACTTATACGCAGATTATATTGACGCTAAATATCATCATTATGATGCTTTTTGCTATCAATGCAATATATAGAGGAGCTGGAGATGCATCTATTGCAATGCGTACATTGATTCTAGCTAATGGTATTAATATCATTTTAGATCCTTGTTTAATAATGGGATATTTATTCTTTCCAAAAATGGGGTTAACAGGAGCAGCTATAGCCACTTGCATTGGTAGGGGAGTAGGTGTATTATATCAAGTTTATTATTTGACTAATGGTAAATCTGTGATTCATATTAATGCTTCACATGTCAGGGTAGTTTGGAAGACCATTAAAAAGTTAATCAAAATTTCATTGGGAGGAGCAGGCCAACACTTGATAGCATCTGCAAGTTTTATATTTTTAGTATGGATTCTCAATGCTTTCGGCAGCGAAACAGTAGCAGGTTATACATTGGCTTGGAAAGTGCTTTATTTTACTATTCTCCCTTCTTGGGGCATAGCCATGGCAGGGGCGGCCCTTGTGGGCCAAAACCTAGGTGCAAAACAACCAGAAAGAGCGGAAGAATCTGTATGGATGGCAGCCAGGTACAATATGTATATCCTATTGATTTTGTCTGTCATTTTTATCATTCTTGCCAGACCTGTTATTGGCATTTTTAGTAATGACGAAGTTGTAATCAATCAAGGAGCCACTGCTCTTCAGATCATTTTTGCTGGTTATGTATTCTATGCTTATGAAATGGTGATAGGCCAAGCCTTTAACGGTGCTGGTGATACTGTGACTCCTACCGTTTTAAATTTTATTGCATTTTGGCTGGTGCAAATACCATTGGCTTATTATTTGGCAAATTACACAAGCCTAGGCCCAACAGGGGTATACATCTCTATCACTATTTCTTCTTCGTTGCTCGCCGTAATGGCCATTTATATATTTAGAAAAGGAAGGTGGAAAACAATTAAAGTCTAATTCAGGTAATTGGTACGTACTTAGAGCCTGAACGAAATTACATAACCTCAGACATAACACGTTGAATATCTGAGGAATACCTCTTAATTTTTTCATTTTAATCAAATATAAAGTGGCGAATATTCCATATATTTAGAATTGTAATGTGTGTATTTGGGTGATTGACCTGAGTAGTACCATCAGATATCTATGAATCCTGTAGGGATTTAATATTCGTAGGGTTTTATTGTATTTAAGAAATTCGACCCTGTCGGGGTAGTATGTACCGATTATTGTCTATTTTTTATAATCATATGAACTTTTCAGGTTCAACTCTGGTTTGCTATTAATGCGAAAATAGCTTGTTGTCTATCAAAAAAATGTAATTTTTAAGTTCAAAAGTACACCACTTGAGGAGTCGCTATATTTTTTATGTTACGGAGTGGGCTCATGATTCTGCTTAAATTCAATTTTTCGCTAATTCATGGCTTCTCGAGTGATATGATCATCAGAGAAAATAAAAGTTTGTAAAATTCTAATAATGTGTAGTTTCCGTTCAGACACTATTTAGGGAGTATCAAAATATACCTTTAATTAATCGCCATTCCTTAAATGGGAAATAGCTTCGTTTACCAAAAAAATAACGCTTTTTCGCTTAAAAGCAGACCACCTGAGTAATTACGGTAGTTGAAACATCTTTATACAGAATTAATGCTTTTCATCATTTTCGCAAATGATTTACCTTTATTTAATGATAAATCGGTGAAGGCGCTTATATTCATGAGAGCATTGGGTCACAATTGTCTTGATTGGCTCGATTTCTTTAGAAAACTAACAACACCAATTAATCAATCTTATGAGAAATATAATAACAATCATCTTCATCGGACTCAGCCTTCCGGCATTCAGTCAAATCATTGTAGAGCTGGCTACTTTTGATCAAGCGGTAGAGAAAAGCTATTTCAAAGGTTTTAGCAATGTTTACCATGTACAAGATCAGCACAATATTAACAGGTATTATGTCAATGCTAACGGCAATGCTCAAGTTCTGGTAGAGCAAGGTATAGCAATAGGCCTCAATCCACGTATTATTGATATTGCTGAAAGAAAGAGAATGTGCTCTGCCAGCTGTATCTCTTACGAAGAATTAGAAAAATTGCAAAATATATTTTTTGATTTTGACAAATCTGCCCTTCGTTTAGAATCAAGAAATAGATTGGATATGCTGCATACTATTTTGATTGAAAATGCCAATTATTCGGTAGAATTTAGGGCACATACTGACGCAAAAGGGAGTAATGATTATAACGAGTCACTGGCCGATAGGCGCGCTAATTCGGCCCAGCGTTATATGCTTTCTAGAGGAATTCCTCAGAGTAGGTTGAGAACTACCCGGTTTGGCGAAAGGGCTCCTATTGCTAAAAATGAACTTGGCGATGGGCGTGATACCCCAGAAGGACGACAATTAAATAGAAGAGTGGAAGTAGTGATATATAGTGGTGATGGAGCCGTTGTGAATCTTGTGGAAAGTATTCATGTACCTTCTTATTTGCAAAATTAGTAAGTACAGGTAGGCGCTTTTGAGACCTGTCTGCCAAAAAAGCAGGTAAAAAATTGTTTTTTTTTGCCCCAGATAAAGAACTTTTTTTGAGGCATAACAGAGCTATGAAAAAAAATAGCTGAAATATGGAAGAAAAAGAACTTTTTTTATCCAAAATTGGCTTCAACTGAGAAGGTGCCAAAATTAAACTGCACTCAGTCTAAGTCTTTAATATCGACGGTTGGTTCTATATATAGTTGCCAATCTGAGTCTGTCATGATATAACTTAGCATTTTAAGTATTTCTTCTTTTTGAGAATCCACTTGATCAAAGAGTACGCTTTTCTGTGCCTTTTCTTCAATAAAATTTTTGGCTTGGGCGCTCATTTTTGTGATATCTTGATTGGTAATAACATTGAAAAGCCCTTGTTGTAAATCATAATATTCCAGATCATGATCTATGGAAAGGATTTCTGCTTTGGGAAATTTTGAAATAGTGATCACCTTGGTCTCTTCATCTTTAGTGATAGTAATATCATTAAGATCATAGCCTACTGATACTTTTGCATTTACTCTTATTAAAGCAGTTTTTCTAAGTGGCCAGATATCATAACCTACATAGTCTTTATAGTTATAAATTTCAGCGAATTGTCCTTCTATTGCAATTAGTTTCATCACATTCTGAATCTTTTCTAAGAGCACTTCAGACGATTCTTCTGTCTTTTTTTCTGTGATTCTGCCAAACTTAGAATACACTTGCCATAATCCAAATGACGCTAAGGAAAAGAGAATGACAAGCCCTATATTTATTATCCACTTCATAAGATTGATGAATGAGTTGGTAGATATAACGAAAATAAGTTTTGAAAAATTCATTTAATGAAAAATACCGCATCGGTAAGGGTTTCTATATTGTTTTTTTCTGTGGTTTTGATAAATGACAAAGACATGAAAATCATGATCGAAACTTCTAATCATTTGGGTATCAATTATTTGTTCTAAAATTTACTTTAACCGTAACTACAAAGGAGGCGTTTTTTTGAAATAAAATTGATGCCGCATGAGTAGTTATCGTTTAAACTATAGTTTTATTGTCTTTTAAAGATGCCACAAAAGTAGATTTCAGGTATAACTCATTTTGCTGCTCGGCACTGATAGGTGCAGGGCAATCAATCATCATATCACGGCCTTGATTGTTTTTAGGAAAGGCTATATAATCTCTTATAGAACTGTCACCATTCATCACAGCGCATAGCCTGTCAAAACCAAAAGCGATACCGCCATGAGGAGGTGCGCCATATTCAAAAGCTCCCATTAGAAAACCGAATTGTACTTCAGCTTCTTCTTTACTAAACCCTAGAAGATCAAAATTTTTGGATTGTAACGCTCTATCGTGTATTCTTATTGATCCTCCTCCTATTTCTGACCCATTGATTACTAAGTCATATGCATCAGCTTTGAGCTTTTTCATGGTTTCATGATCACCATTGAGCATTTTTTCTTGGTCTTCTTTTTTAGGTGAAGTAAATGGATGATGCATGGCATGGAAGCGACTAGAATCTTCATCCCATTCCAATAATGGAAAATCAACAACCCAAAGCGGCTTATAATCACCTTTTTTCATTAAGCCTAACCGCCGCGCCATTTCTAATCGTAGATCACTCATTTGTTTTCGAGTTTTATCAGTTTCACCGTTAAGGATGAAAAGAACATCTCCATTATTGGCACTAACTTTATTTTTTAAGGTGTTTAATTCATCGTCAGAATAAAATTTGCCAATGGTAGATTTTATACTGCCATCATTATTGTAC
>JAZGFD010000057.1:0-8284 GCA_036479115.1 Saprospiraceae bacterium
TCTTTTAAGCCTGCACATCGTTGGAAAATAACTCATTTAGCTCGCTAAAATCGTAAGTTTTCCGCCTTGTTCAGCCTCAAAATATTCATCAAACCCCAGCCACCATTTAACACTTGACACAGCACTAGCTATTTAAAATCAAATGCTTGTTGAAATGAAAAGTTGGCTGATTAAGAAGGAGACATGTTTTTTATAGCAAACTCATTGAAAAAAGGTGTTAAATGTTGAGACTACTCAAGTAGTTACAAATGTTAGTTTCCAGAGGACTCAATATTTTATTAGTAACCCAGGGGGCTAAATTGGAGGAAACTCATCATGTATTGTGGGCTAAGTAGTTACACATTCTTACTATAAAGTACCCAATATTGTAATCATCATAGAAAGGCTGAAGGACTTTAAGTTTAATTGCCGAGGGCAATGCCCTTGGTTGAGTAGCGATTGTTGTAATTAGGCGGCATTTTTCACCAAAATGATAACAAATCTTTTTGGTTACACAAGATATTGAGGAATAATTTCTTACTTACCAAAACTTAGCCTCCACTAGTAAAATATATGAAATTCCGGCTGCGGCTCCCGACACAAATATTATCCACTCCCTTTGTCTTACTTTTAGTAAATTCATAAAAACATAAGCAGCAGTCATTGTAAGAGCTACAATGATCAGTTGGCCAAGTTCGACCCCTACATTAAAAGCCAAAAGTGGCATTATCACACTCTCCTCTTTCCCCATAAGAGCTTTAAAGTAATTAGAAAAACCCAAGCCATGAATAAATCCAAAAAACAGCGCCATTATATAGTTTAGATTGATATTAAGGTGGGTACTTTTCTTTTCAAACACATTGTAAAATGCTGTAACTAAAATAGTAAGGGGGATTAAAAATTCAATAACTTCTGCTTTATAATGCACTATGTCTAGTGCCGACATAGCCAAAGTGATACTATGCCCAATTGTAAATGCTGTGACTAAAATTAACACCTTTTTCCATTCATTGACCTTGTACACTGCGCAAAGAACAATTACAAAAAGTATATGGTCATAACCTTTAAAGTCTAATATATGATCAAAACCCAGACTTAGATAAGTAGTAAACATGGTTAAGAGTATTTATGGTTTTATCATCTGTGGTGATAAAAATATTAGAAAGCTAATGTACACCGTATCGGAATGAATTTTCTATTTTGTATGCTCTTGATTTCATGTCTTCAAATTTTATCAAAAGCGAAATATTGTATCATTTGGTTATAATACATCGAGAGCGGGATCGAAAACTTGCTAAATGAGCAAGAAGAATGGATATACCTCCTACTGTGGAAAGCACAATACCTAAAGTAAAGGCTTCTATCTCATGGCCTAAAATGAGTAAGAAAAACCCTATAAATGCCAAGACCACAATGCCAATACGGCGATGCACCTTTATATAACCTTGCACTAGGGAATAAGAAGCAATCAAAAGGCTCACTATTAAAAAAATTAACTCTACCTCATGACTGAGCATCCATCCAAAACCTGTACCAACACCCAGCACCAGTAAGATAGGTAATATCGAACAGTGAATGGCGCATAGCCCCGATACTAGCATCCCTGCTTTGTCTAATAAAATAGTATTTTCATGTTGTATTCCCATAAATGCAATAATGTTGCAAATATAATACTCCGACTTTCTTGGTGCAACAATGTTGCAAAAAATTTAACGCTTATGGTGAATTATAATGGCAAAAAATTTAAATTACTCAAATCATCATCTAATAGTGAAATCGATGAAAGCACCATATTTCATTATCATCAAGAAGACTTTTTGCTCTATGGAACATACAATGGAAAAAATATAAAGTATGGGAATCTTATAGGGAAGGTGGCAAAGAATGGAGAGATAGATATGCGTTATCACCAGATGAATGACAATGGTGAGTTAATGACAGGAATATGTTATTCCAAAGCTGAGATAAATGAAGATGGTAAAATTATCCTTCATGAAAAATGGCAATGGACATCAGGTGATAAGAGTAAAGGGACATCTATGTTGATAGAAATAGCCAAATGAAGACAATTTCAAAAGGGATAGTTATATCGAGATTCACTAACCAATAAAATAGGTTGAAAATAGCTCCGCTCTTCAAGCTCAAATGGGCCTCAATTAGTAAAATAATGATAAATACTCAGGTGGGCGCTTTTGAGGTAGAAAAAGAACTTTTATTGTCCAAAATTGGCTCAATATTGTAAACATTCTAGTGCGCCAAGCACGAAGTTTAGCGCACTTTAGAGGCAGTTAATTTTTGCCTGCTTGAGGCTAAAAAAATGGAGTAATGCCGTAGCATAATAAAATATTTTCAATCGATGAGCAGATGAAAAAGAACAAATATTAAGGTGTGCGATACGTTGTTCTTGGTGCACTAGAAAGGCCAAAGGCTATTAAGTTGAATAGCCAAAGACAACGCCCTCGGTTGGGTAACGATTGTTATGATTTGGTGGCATTTTTGACTAAAAATGATGACAAACTTTTTCTAGTTACACCAGATATTGGGTAATTGCCATTTTTTTCTCTAAAGTATATTTGAGTAAGGTATGTTATTAGTAAATTCTACTTTCAATTGACAAATCACAAGTTTATCTCAGGCCAATAGCCTTTATTTATAACACAATCTGTTATTTTGCCACTTCATTTTAATTTAATAGCTAAAAATCATTCATGAAAAAGCTCTTCATATTCCTATTTTTCATCCTTTCTTCTATTCTATTAATATCACAATCATTTAATACGGAGCACTTCAAATCTATGGACGCCCGTAATATTGGTCCAGCGGGAATGAGTGGTCGTATCACTGCGATTGACGTTGATTTGTCTAATCAAGACAAAATATATGTGGGATCTGCTTCAGGAGGGGTATGGCTAAGTGAAAATGGAGGGATATCGTGGGAACCTATTTTTGATGAACAAAATGTACTTTCAATAGGTGCCATAAAAATTAATCAATCCAACCCAGACGAAATATGGGTAGGCACAGGAGAAGGCAATCCCCGCAACAGTCAGAATGCAGGAGCAGGAATATTTCAATCTCTAGATGGAGGTAAAACCTGGACATTCAAAGGCCTAAAAGAATCAAGAAACATTCATAGAATAATAATAGATGAAAGCCGTCCTGGCACCATTTATGTCGGAGCACAAGGTGCGCAATGGGGTAAAAGTACGCAGCGCGGTGTATTCAAATCTACCGATGGAGGAAAGACATGGAAAAAATCACTCTATGTGAATGATGGGACAGGAATAGCAGAATTGGTAGTAGACTCTTCTAATCCCAATAAACTCATTGCTGCAATGTGGGAATTTGGCCGTTCTCCTTGGTTTTTTAACAGCGGAGGCAAAGGTTCTGGCATGTATATCACTTATGACGGTGGAGACAACTGGAAGAGGCTAAATAGTGAAGACGGATTACCAAAAGGTGATCTTGGTCGATTGGGAATTGCTTTTTCGGCATCTAACCCTGATGTCGTATATGCTCTTATAGAAGCCAAAGAAAATGCCCTTTATAAATCATTTGATGGTGGCGCTACATGGAAAGAGCATTCTACCCATGAGAATATCGGAAATCGACCATTTTACTATCATGAACTATATGTAGACCCACAAGATGAGAATAGAGTTTACAGCATTTACACCTACGTATCACGCAGTAAGGATGGCGGTAAGACTTTTGATATTATAGCCAATTATGGCAATAATGTACATCCTGATCACCATGCTTTTTGGATATCACCTGATAATCCTTCCTACATAATAGATGGTAATGATGGTGGTATGAATATATCTCATGATGGTGGTGATACATGGAGATTTGTCACTAACTTACCTGTCGGCCAGTTTTATCATGTGAATGTAGATGATGATTTTCCTTACAATGTGTATGGTGGTATGCAAGACAATGGTACATGGGTAGGTCCTGCTTTTACACTCAAAAGTGGCGGTATCACCAATGCAGACTGGCAAGAAATTTTCTTTGGTGACGGCTTTGATTCTGCCCCTAAGCCCAATGACAATAGATACGTGTATGCCATGTCACAAGGTGGAAATCTGGGATTGGTAGATAAAGAAACGGGTGTAGGTAAATTTATCAGGCCCAACCATCCTGATGGCACTAAATTACGATATAACTGGAATGCTGCTTTTGCTTTAGAGCCGGGCAGTGATTGTGGTTTGTATTATGGCAGTCAGTTTGTACACTACAGCAACGATTGTGGAGAAAGCTGGGGCATAATATCTCCTGATCTTACTACAAATGATACATCCAAGCATCATCAAAATATTTCAGGAGGTCTCACTATAGATGCCACTAATGCTGAAAATAATACTACCATATTGGCCATAGCACCTAGTACTGTTGATAAAAATGTGATATGGGTAGGTACTGATGATGGCAATTTACAAATCACAAAAGATGGAGGTAAAAATTGGACAAAAGTCAGCACACGCATATCAGGGCTACCTAAAGCTGCATGGATACCACAAATAGAACTTTCTAATACCAATGCAGGAGAGGCGTTTGTGCCAGTCAATAACTTTCGACAAAATGATTGGTCAGCTTATTTATACCATACTACTGATTACGGCAGAACATGGAAAAGATTAGTCGATGACCGAAAGGTGAAAGGATTTGTAACAAGTATAGTTCAGGATAAAAAAGAACCCAATTTATTATTCTTGGGGACTGATGTAGGATTATATATTTCTTTTGATAAAGGTCGCACATGGACACATTGGAAAAATGGACTACCTCCTGTACAGATAAGAGACATGGCCATTCAGGAGACTTTTGATGATTTAGTGCTGGGTACATTTGGCAGAGCATTTTGGGTATTAGATGACATAGGCCCTTTACGGGAATATGCCCGCAGTAAGTTTACCAACAAAGCTTTTGATATAGTATCATCTACTGATGGGTATCTTTCAAATAATAGGTCATATCAAGGTATTAGGTTTATAGGTCAGGCCGAATTTGTTGGGGAAAACAAAGGTACCAATGCCATGATTTCTCTTTGGATTAAACCAGATAAAAAAGGAGTAAAAAACCCATCAGACAAGAAAGATGATGACGGTGATAAAGAAAAATCATCAGATAAGATAAAGTTTTTTGTGGTAAATACAGAAGGTGATACAGTGAGACATTTTTCCCAAAAGGTAGAAAAGGAAAAAGGTCTGATAAGAACATCATGGAATCTCAGAACAAATGGAGTAAGAGGCCCTAGTAGAGACGATCCAAAAGAAGACAGTGACCTCCCATCTGGTATGTCTGCTCTTCCCGGCAACTATACCATATATGCACAGTATAAAGATCAGATGGCTGAGACTACTGTGGAGGTAAAATTAGACCCAAGAGTGGACTATATTACAAATGCGGATATGAGGGATATGAAAAAAGCATATGCTGATTACAGCATCAGTATGACCAAAGCTGCAGATGCTTACGATGATTTAAAAAAGGCGCAAAAAACAATAAAATTAGTAGGGAAACTAGCTGAAACTTTAGAAGAGGACAAGAAGAAAGAACTAGAAAAAATGAATAAAAGCCAAGCTGAAAAAATAGAAGAGCTTATGGCACTTTATATGGACAAAGAAGGGCAGAAAGGAATACAAAGAAACCCTAAGACACTGACAAGAAACCTATTCATGGCAAGAAGGTACCTCACGGCATCTTATGGAAAACCTACCCCTAATGCACAGGTATCAATAGATCAAGCCCTTGCTTTGCTAGATGACGTATTGAGCAAGCAGAATGATTATATGGATGGAGATTGGAAAAAGTATAAGGAAAAAGTAAAAGAATTGGACTTTAATTTATTTAAAGATTGACACGCCTAGAAAATAAGGGCTAAATTCAAGAGAGATGAAAATATAAAGCATATGCTAAAAAAAATAACTTGGAGGTTACTTCTCATATTATTGGTCACCTCTTGTGTACCTGTGCCAGAAGACAATCAAGAAGAAGTAATTATCAATCTTTCTGATGAAGAAATTCAGGAAATATACAGTCTTCAGAATCGTCAATCTATAGACAGTTTGAAGCAATATTTTCAGCATAAAAAAGCTACTTATCGTTACTTGGCTGTATCAGCTTTTGCGTCTATACAGTCAAAATCGAGTACAGATGAGTTAGAGTCTTTACTCTTTGACAAAAACCACCAAGTCCGGACCGCTGCTGCTTTTGCGTTGGGTCAAACCTCTAAGGCATCGTCCGTACAGCCCTTGCTCGAAGCTTTTGACTCTGATGAAAAAGAGGTAAATTCACAACTAAATGGTACCATCCTAGAGGCCATTGGCAAATGTGGTGATGAAAAAATGCTACATTTTATGGCCACCACTTCTACTTATAATCTCGAACATGACAATCTTCTTTTGGGGCAAGCTAGAGGGATCTATCGTTTTGCATTGCGTGGCATCGTGTCAAAAGAGGGCACTGCGAGAATGGCTGAATTGGTAATAAATACAGCATTCCCTACCGATACAAGAATTATAGCTGCTAATTATATATTACGGGCCAAAAATATTAATATAGACAAGTATAAATATCAATTATTGCAAGTGCTCATTGAGGAAAAAGAACCAAGAATCAGAATGTGCATTGCTCATACATTAGCTAAAAAAGATGACATTGAACAGTACAAAAGTCTTTTGCAATTTTTGAAATCAGAAAATGATCCAAGGGTAAAGATAAATCTTATAAGAGGCTTGGGAAACACTACACATCCTTTGCTAATAGACTCACTACTGCCCTATGTAAACAATACAAATATTGGAGTTGCTCTAAGTGCCATATCAGTGATAAATGGAAAGGCTGACAGGAGACATACCAAAATACTGAGAGAGATTACCTACACTATTGCTGATAGCGAAATCAGGGCAGGGCTCCTCGGTGCTGCTCTTGCCTCTACCCCTTTTTCATATAGGAATACCAAAAAAGCTATTACTAATCAGATTGTAAATGAATACAACAGAGCAGGAACTGATTATAAAAAGACGTTTTTCCTACGCGCCTTGAGTAGTGATCCTGCTAATTACAAGATGATACTAAAACTGGTAAATGAATCTCCTTCCTCAATATTAAAAACCATGGCCTTATCATCTCTTAATAATGTAATCAAATCGCAAAATTTTAAAAACTTGTACAGATCACAACGTGCACAGGAAGCTGTTAAAATTAATATATTAAATTACCTCCATACTCGAATAGAGGAAGGAGATTTGGGTGAAATAGCTGCTGCAGGAGAATTTTTAAGCTCCTCTGGTGAAGATTTTATTAATGTATTCTCAGATTCCTTATTTTTTACGACTACCATGTCACAATTAAATGGACCTAAGGCTATAGAAGCTAAAAAATCCCTGAGTAATGCCCTCTCTAGCCTCACTAGTTACACTCAATCTCACATTGAGCCTACCAGCGCTAAAACATTAAATTGGGACATCTTAAAAAACATATCATCGTCCCCAATTGCAATAATAGTTACCACGAAAGGAAAAATAACAGTAGAGCTCACTCCTAATCTTACTCCTGCCACAGTGGCTAATTTCATGGAGCTTACAGATGCAAATTTCTTTGATAGAAAATACATACACAGAGTGGTTAACAATTTTGTTATTCAAGGTGGATGCCCTAGAGGTGATGGGTATGGCAGCTTGGATTATACCATAAGATCAGAATTTCCTCAGCAATATTATGACGGTGCTGGTTATATAGGAATGGCTTCAGCAGGGATTCATACGGAAGGTGTACAATGGTTTATTACCCATTCTCCTACACCTCATTTAGATGGGAAATATACCATTTTTGGTAAAGTAACGGAAGGTATAGATGTAGTGAATAATATCAGAGTAGGTGACATCATACAAGATATTAGAATATTGAAGTATAATTAACTTATAGGCAACTTCTCAGGTAGAGTCAATTGTTGGTAAAAAAAGTCCGTTTTCTTCCATATTCAGCTATTATCGCTTCAAATCGAAGATATGGTGACATAATCTTGGTTCACCAACTAATATAATAGTTTAGCAATATCCCTGCTTTTATAATTTATTTCATGTGTTAATGAATCGTGATAAATCGTGATTGGAAACGCTTTCCTTATCGAATTTACAATACGTTGCTGTATAACCGATTAATGTTGAGCGAACTCCGGAAACACACAAAATCAAAAAAGTTTCTTTTGGCGATCTTTATATTTTTTTCAATGAGCTGATACTCAGGCATCACCGAATCTCAATAAATGTAAATCTCATCCAAAACAACTCATTTTGTG
>JAZGFD010000058.1:0-11445 GCA_036479115.1 Saprospiraceae bacterium
TAAATTCAACATTCTGCATCATTTCATTTTTCGCTAATTCATGGTTTCTCGAGTGATATGATCATCAGAGACAATAAAAAATAAGTAAAATTCTAAAAATGTGCAGTTTTCTGTCAGACACTATGTATATATGTCATCAGAACGGCGAGTGGGTAACTCAATAGATGACTTCGAAATACCTAAATTTGTTTGCCCTGATTATAATGAATGGAGTTTTGGCCTAGAAGATTTATTCATTTATCCGTCCAGAGCTGGAAAAGATCAATTTTTAGAATGGTACAGTAGAATATTTCGGATGAGAATTTAGATTTTTGAAATTCGGTGATGCCTGAGTATCAGCAAGTTGAAAAAAATGAAAATATCGTCAAAAGAACTATTTCTAATTTTGATGAGTTTTCGTTCAGACACTAAGTAAGTAGTTACGATTATACAATTTTTGGCTTCTTAATCCTGGGGAATAAATCTGATTTACGTTTGCCAAAACCAATTCGCATCCATTTATCCTTGGCAAAGCACTTCATGTCTGAACAGGAGAATTAGCTCTTAAAAATATTAGTATAGAGACTTCCATTTATCACAATGATATACACTCCAGAAGGCAAAAAAGATATGTCAATGTGTTTTTGGTTTTGCAAGTCTATTCTCAATTTTCCCATAGAATCAAAAACTTTGATCACATCAATGTCTTTCTCTTTTAGATTGACAGTTAACATATCAGTAACAGGGTTTGGAAAAACGCTAAATGCTATTTTATTGATAATATCGTCTGTTGCGGTTATTGTACCTCTTTGTATAATTAGCTCATAATCTTGAATGATAAACTCCTCGTCATATTCAGATACCATCATTGAAAATGAAAAAGATCCAGATTCTATAGGAACTCCAGAAATCTGCCCTGTAAATGGACAAAGATTTAATCCTTTGGGGAAATTACCACTAACCATTTCAAAATGATAAATCGGAATGCCTCCACTTACTTTAACATAGTCCAGAAAATCTTCATTTTGGATACCATCAAGTAAAACTGAATTTAAGGTAGCAATGGTAGAAAATGGTGAGCTTGCCCGCAACTTATATCCTATTGCTTGTAATGCAAGTATGTTGGCTTTTGTATTGATACCTCGCCCATGAGGCATTTTTAAATTTCCCCCATTAAAGCTACCAAACATATGACAGTTACTTACCCGATCCTGAATTCCATCTTCTTCACCGATGAGATTGACAAAATGATGGCTTGAATTTACGCCAAAGGAAATATCCTGATATTCATTCAATAGACCATCATCGACTACATTATTTTCAATCCATTCATTAAAAATATCATACTTAGAGTTAAAACCTATGGCGTGACCTATTTCATGAAAAGCTATGCGATAAAGATCATTTGGAAAGCCTTCTTGGTAAGAATTAAACCAGCCTTCGTCAGTGATATTGGTAGTCCATCCATTCAGATCATAATTCCCTCTGGTCTCCATAATGCATCCTCCTGATCTCCATAAATCAATTTCTTGCCCATTAATCGTATGTTTTTTACTTCCTATGGGAGCTCCGCCTGACCTCATTTCATCATTATTAGTACCATATGCATAAAGAAGAAAGCCTTCATAATCAGTATTATTACTAACATACTCTCTCGTGACCCAATTATTGTCAACTATTCTGGATTCTTCCTCTCCTGCCCTTACTATATCCAAGTCCATATCATCAAAATAGTATAACCAGTCTTCTAGTGCTTGAGTAATAACTTCTCTTACATTCATGTCGTCCATGAAGTGGGTCAAATCTCTAGTAAAATCTATTTTGTACGGAAAATCCAAAGGGCGATCAGGACGATCCTGATCTATGACTTTGATAGGAATCACTCTCTGCTCCGATCCAAATGTCACTACGAGTTCATAATATTCATCATCTCCGTCTCGATCTGGTGCTATCGAAAAGCTAGTGATTGCTCTTCCATTATCATCAAAGATTAATGTTTTAATAGGACCTTCATTTCCAACTGTCGAAGGTCTGTCCATGTATATTCGAGGGGCATTTGGCACCATAAAAGTTACCTCAGAGCATGGAGATCCCGATATTATAAGCTCTATACTCGGATTAAATATATATCCTTCCCAATCTACTAATCTTAGCGTATCTAAAATTCTTCCCCATTTATCAATTATCGTAAGGCTAAAGTTTGAAGGTTCATCATGAGTGTCACTGATCCTGACTGTGTAGTCTTCGGTTTCTCCATTGGTGGAAGTAACCGCACAAGGCGATGGCGTATAGTCTCTTCCAAATTGGTATCGCACCCTCATTCTTGTATCGCCTATTATAGCATCGTCAGGTATGGTGATCGAAAAAGTATATGGACTCATACCTTGCTTTGAATAAACCAATTCATCAGAATCAAATTTATCATTAGAGTTATAGTCAATCCAAATGTTCATATTAGACTCCGCCCACCCGAAATTAGGAACTACTGTACCTGTGTATTGGTCGCCTCGACTTACTTCAATCACTTGAGTAGAAAAATCAGAATATCCATCTATTGTTGTAGCTGTTGGCTCTTCTGAACTGTTGTACAAATCAGATATACATACAGCGGTGATATACTCATTACAGCATCCCTCATGTTCTGGTGTGCAGTAATCTTGCGATAACAATCCTGATATATGGAAGATGCATAATAGGGTGAATAGAAGTTTTTTCATTACTTTTTTGTATGTTAAATATTTGATGTTTCCTAAGGATATAGTATCGTGTAGTGGGTGTAAAACCTACTTTAAATATATTTGTCAAATCGATAGCTAGTGCTCTGTCAACTAACAAATGACGGGTGGTTTGGAAATTTTTAATCCTGTCCTACGTTGGAAAATTACTCATTTAGCTCGCTAAAATCGTAAAGTTCCACCTTGTTCAGAATCAAAACTTTCATCAAACTCAACCAGACATTATATACTTGACAGAGCACTAGTTCTACATCCATCGTTTGTTATTCAGACATTTTGAATTGCACTCATTTTTTACTTCTCTTCTGAATCATTAATTACAGGAATAACTCCACAATCGTCAATCACCGCCTCAAATATAGCTCCCAATGTAACCTCAAAACCAGGATATAGATTGATCCTATCCCTAGCCATGAACGTGATATTGCTGTTAGCTGGTACGACTGCATTAGACATTACCATCTCGAGAGCCGCTAACAATATATTGTTAACATTATCTAGGACAGGATCATTGACGGCCAAGACTTCGGGGCAAGCAGGATTATCGGTTATAGAGACGGTGCTGACACAAGTACCTATATTATTACTAATATCGATGACACTGAGCGTTACATCCACTGTAGTTCCCAAATTTGCTATTGTAAATTCATCAATATCCAATGACATAGAATCTATGCCACAATTGTCAGTTGCTTCACCATCTATTATGTCACTTATCGATATGGATATTGCAGCATTACCTGCCATAAATAGGGTCATATCATGACACGTCACTTCTGGTGGGATGATATCCGTATCACATGGTGAATACTCATCAATGAAGTCATTGCAATACATTTCAAATATATTATTGCCATTGCCAGCATAAAGGCTAATACCGCTACCAGTTATAGAAGGAGCAAAAATAACATCTTGGTCATTTCCTCCATTTATATCTGCAAAAACAGTATGAATTCCTGTGGTTAAATCCAACCTATAAATATCTCCATTATGTTTGCCATATGCGTAATTCCCATTTATTTTAAAATTAGCATTTCCAAAAGCAAAAGAAGATATTAGATTAATAATATTATTGTCAATATCTACCTCGTAAAAGCCATTACCATGTGAAGCAAGATATATTTTATCATGAGTAATGCTATAATCAAGCCCTTCGTATGAAGAACTCAATAAATTATTGACTATGATAGAAAGCGAATCGGTAGGTATATGATATTGGTATAAATTATTGAGATTGCTAGTGCCATCAGTAAAATACAAATAATCTCCATTGCTAGCTATGCCATTTTCTATGCCTAAATTTGCAATGGTAAGCACAGTATTTATATTACCCGTACTTAGTTCATGTGATACCAAGTGATTAACAAAATCAATAGAATAAACATTGCCGTTATGATACTCAATATCCGTAGAAATATAAGGGTGGGAACCTGTAAATGGGGTATTTTCGATTTGTACTGTACCTCCTCCATTGCCAGTGGTGAGGCTATATAATGGGCCAGATGTGTTCAGTGATGTGAAAAATATTTTTTCAGAAATAGGATCAAAAGTAAATTCGGTAGAATAATAATTATTATCCAAGACCAGATTTCCACCTGAGCTGCATCCTGTTTGGTGGTTTATTGTATCTAATACTGTCACGGTCACACCACAAGTAGAAATGTTGCCACTTTGATCCTTGAATGTCAAGGTCATTGTAGTAGAAGGTCTGTCATCAACGGTGAACATACTCTGACTTACTCCTGTAGAATCTATCGCACAATTATCAGTAGTATTATGCACCATAGTTACTGTATCCTGAGTACTAAGCGTGTACAATCCATTCTGATCTAAATATATAGTGAGGTCATTGCATATAGTATTGGGTACTATTGTATCCAACACTGTCACAGTTACATCACATGTAGAAACATTATCACTCTGATCTTTGAATGTCAGGGTCACTATCGTAGATGGCATGTCTTCACAAGAGAAAGTACTCTGACTTACGCCTATGGAATCTATCGCACAATTATCAGTGGTATTATGCACTATAGTGGCGGTATCTTGAGTACTGAGTGTATACAATCCATTCTGATCCAGATAGATAGTGAGGTTTTGGCACGCAGTATTAGGTGCTAGTGTATCTACAAGTGCATTGACAATAATATCAAATGGCCCTTGCCCAAAAGAAAACTGATCTATCTGAATATAATAAGTGCTATCAGGTGTGAGATTACAAATCTCTTCAATCTCAGAATCAAAAATTGGTGCAGAATTGGGTTTGTCATCATTGGCAGCAAGTAAAACCGCATTTACAAACGGATCAATATTATTACAATCAATGTCATCATATAAGGCAATTTTAGTATTAGTATTGAATGTCTCTATTTTCACAGAACCTGATGCAGGAGCGACAAACTTATACCATACTGATCCATATAGGGTTGCATTACACCAGCTATTAAAACAATCTCCGCCTGGAGCATTGGGTTCATTGGGTTCTACTGTGGCATTGTCAAATGTACCAGGATATAACTGTCCTAGTACGACTTCGGTAGCAGAACATACATCATCATTTGCAAGAGGCGGTGGTGGTGGTTTCAAGCAAAATGAAGAGATGGTAGTATGACCTATCTGAATCCTCAACATATATTGAGTGCCATTAGTTAGGTTAGGGATTATCCCAGATTGCCCCTCAAATACGACCTGAAATGGAAATATCGGGGGGCCTGATCCACACATTGAATATACCTCTACAAAAATAGAAGAAAAGTGATTAAAATTAGTATCAGGTAAGTTTTCAATTATAATATCCCCATCTCTATCAGCAGTGAATGTGTACCACACATCAGCACCGAAAAAAGGAGGTGTCAAAAACCCTTCTGTAGAAGCACCCTTGACATCAGCGGTAATACTAATGCAAGTACTTACATCTGCTATGATAATTGCGTTTTGACAAGAATCATTTGCAGGGGCAACTACACATGGATCTGGAAAATTTATAGGAGGTCCAAAAGCGTAACAATCTGGGTTCTTATGAAAAAGCTCAACAAAATGAGGAGATCCATCAGCATTCATAATACCATTAATAGATACGGTCTGTGTATCGGTACTGGTTCCGAAATTGTAGAAAAAGTCATAATTTCCAAAATTTAGGAATATATTATCACCGATGCCAATATTCTCATAGGCAAATTCTACATCCATGTCGAATGTGTTGTCCGTGGGATTGCAAGCCGTCATATTGATATTGAGCAACTTGAGTGTGCATGTTTCTTTGATGCAAAAATCTCCTTGATCAACTCCTGTAGTGAATGATACCTTTAGATAATATTCTGATCCTATATTCAAGTCTTCATGATTAAAGCTGCAACCATAGCAAAGTGGTATACAGTTTAAAAAGACTGACCCACAAGTATCAAATAGCTCAAAATAAGTGTCGTATGGTGGCACAAAACCTGTATCTGGCACTTCGATTTGAATAGTTGATGAAGTGGCTATAAATTTATACCACAAGTCATTCTCACTAAAACATTGGGTGGAAAAAGAAGAGTCATTTGTAGCATGGGTGGTAATCACTGTGATAGGATCACATATAGATAAATCGGGTATCAAGATAGCGCCACCGCAAAGATCATTAAGTGTATCAGGGCATACAAATTCGTAGACTTTAATATCCTGATTATCAGTGTAATAAAGAGCTGTTTCACCTAGATATATAGTGTTCGCAGATTTAGCATCTGGTATGTCGTATCTGAAGTTTCCATTGGTATCATATACTCTCAAGATGCCATCATTCCATAGGTCCAGAAACATGAGATTATCATCCTTGATCTCAATATTGAGTGCTAGTTTGTTGTCCTTTTCTATGATGGTATTCAGCAATATACCTGTCATATCGAATACCAATATAGTGAGTCCGTCATGAGTTACATAGATTCTATTATTGAATATTTCTACATCTTCTAGGGAGTTTCCAGCATTGGTAGCAAAATGAGAAATGTAGTTGCCAGCCAGATCAAATAAGGTGATATTTTGACTCGATCTGGAAGCTACGGCCACCATATTGCCATTGACATCTATCCCTCTGGGCCTATTTATACTGGCATGGGTAAACTGGTATAAGTAATTGCCATTTTCATCAAAAGCTTGAACCCTATGATTGCCATCATCACCAATAAATAAATTACCATTATGATCGAACTCAATGCCCTGTGGAGAGTTGGTATCAAGAAATCCATCACCCGTACCACTGCCGCCAAAAGCATACAATCTATTACCACTCAAGTCTGATACAATCACAGAATCTCCTATGATCATGTATACTTTATCATTGTATGAGGCTATTCCTATATTACTAAAAAATGGATGAGCAGAAGTATGTGTGAGCGTAGGGTCACACACTGCCATGCAGCCTTCATCTATGAGGCCGTTGCAGTTGTCGTCTATATTGTTGCCGCAGATTTCTGTGTTGTTGAAGCACGTGTTAATAGAATAAGCTTGAGTCGCATTAAATGATAACATAAGTGGGTCACTCAGGCCTGTCACTACATCTTCGATATTTGTTCCATCCAGATTGGCTTTTCTTATTTTATTTAAAACAACATCAGCCCATAGGATTTTACTGTTTTGTAGGTCTAGTGCCAGGCCGTCAGGATTACCAATGTTAGAAAGTAAGACTTCGACATTAGCACCGTCGAAGTTTGCTTTAGTAATGCTGTTTTGACCCCAGTGAGACCAATACATTTTATCCTCGTCCAAATCCAATACAATATCAAATAAACCGTTGGTGGTAGAAGTAAAAAGAAGTTCGATATTTGACCCGTCCAGATTGGCTCTTTTTATATTTCGTTCTATCTGATTGATCCAGTATATTTTTCCTTGTTCTATATTTAATGCTATCCCAAAAGGTCCATCTTGGCTGGTTATAAAATCTGCCACGTTGGTACCATCTAAATCTGCCCACATGAGCTTGTCCAGAGTCCAATCCGCCCAATACATCTTACCTCCTTCAATATCCAGAGCTATGCCAGCAGGATATAATAATCCTGTCGTGATTAGGTCTTCTACATTTGTTCCACTGATATCAGCTCTACTAACTCTACGTGTACCTCTGTCAGTCCAGTATATTTTTTGATTAGAAGTGTCAACAGCCACCCCTTGAGGAGATGATAATCCTACAACCACATCTTGTACTACTCCGTTGGACATGGTTTGGATTTTATTTGTGCCATCATCAGACCAGAATAAAGGCAGAGCATTATTGAGTAAAAACGACCTATCTGCAACAACAGGATTGGTATCTTCTTGTTCTTCGTCTTTATCGTAATATGCACTAGTGGGAGAATGTTGTGCATGAGCAAAAATGTAGATGCTTAGTAACAAAAGTGTAAATATTGAGTTTTTCATTAGTTATTAGTTATTAGTTTTACTTTGATTAACGTAATTTGTTTTCAGGATCGAAACAATTTAAACTGATAGGTCTCTTTATTATCAGAATGAATCGGAAAATTGATTTTTGTCTTAAGAAGTTGTTTTAAAAAAAAATTAAATTATTTTTTGAACTACCATTACTCAATTCAACTCCACCCACCCAAAGACAGGACCAGCCCCTGTCTCAGTACAGAGCGAAAGTTTATGCGTAGGCTCGAAGTAGTGTATAGATCCTACTACGGCGCTATTACACGCATATGCCGTAGAAGTAGGTTTTATACGCAATAGATCATCGACTGTCACAGTGGCTTTAAAATCTAGAGTATTGTCTGCAAAATCACCGTAGATCAATGGATTATTAGGATCACCAGACTCTATCACCAGTTTGTTGGATTGGGTGATGGTATCACCTGCAGCATATCCGATGAATATGGAATTATCGATATCCTTACTTCCAAACCCTCCTGCCTTTCGGCCTATCATTATATTTTTATTTCCAGTCTGAGCAACCCCGGCACTTTTACCTACATATACATTTTCATCACCATCTTGATTAATTAATCCTGCAAAGTCACCAATGAAAGTGTTGAACTTTCCAGTCGTGTTATTAAACCCACTTTGAAATCCAAAAAAGGCATTTTGGCTACCCGTTGTATTTAATAATCCTGAATTCGTGCCCATAAATGTGTTGTTATTACCAGTACTCGTGTTATGTCCACTAAAACTTCCTACGAAAGTATTGCCTACAGAATTGGACATCTTCCGGCCTGCCTGAGAGCCAATGACTACAGTATTATACACACTATCGGCTTCTGCACCAGATGACTGACCTATGAATACATTTTGAGTACCACTCGTAATTATGGGTAGGCTAAAACTCCCTATGACCACCGAATAAGTGAGGCTATCAGAAGAGCCACCACTCCCCGCTGCAGCCAAGTCGCCTATTGCCACATTGGCTAAACCATAATCCATATTACCTCCTGCAAATAAGCCGAGATAGGTGTTAGATTTGCCATTTATATTTTCTCTGCCTGCACCAGCTCCAATAAATGTATTTCTTTCTCCAGTGGTATTTTGAAGCCCGGCAAGATCACCGATAAATGTGTTACTTCTACCACTGCTCGGAGAAGCATCAAAATCAAGATCTTCACCCACTCGCTCACCCATCAATACGTTATTTTCTATAGGAAAAACATATTGATTACTATTGATTTGTTTCCATTCTGTATCGTTCCAATAATTAAAATTTTTGAGATCGGTATCATATACCAATAATGAAGTTTCATTAGCCGTTGGTGCCATAGCCTTTCTGGTCATACTATCCACATTAGGAAGTAATATGCCTTTAGTGCTTGACTCATATTGCACTAAGGTATTAGGCGTTTGTGCTGATAAGGTAATATGAGCAAGGAATACCAAAATTGTAAATGTGTATAATTTATTCATCGTCTTTATTTTATTTTAGTTTAAACAGTTTTCATTAATTATATCAAGTGTAGCGTTGTCAGCCACCTCAAATGTTGAGGATATTTTTACTCTGGGAGCACGTATGGTAGCATGTGATCCAGATGCCAATATTCCTTTGAGTATCACTGTGTTAGAGCCGCAATGCGTTATAGTTTGATTGATAGTATTAGCTATGTCTATCGTATCTATAATGCAATAGTTATTGGGGTCAGTAAGAGCAACATCTGATGTGCATGCAGCAGCATTGCCATTCACATCTGTAGCTATCAATGTGACTATGTTATTACCTATATCAGCACATGTAAATATGCTTTTGTCAATGGTAATAGAAAGCAAACCACATGTATCTTTGGAGCCTCCATCTATCTGACCTATTGTAAGGTTAAGATTGCCACATTCGGGTATATCTGTTGCAATATTATTGCATATAGCAACTGGCTTAATAGTATCTCTGACCGCACCTCGACATACACAATCCAGATTTATAGCATTAAGATCAAAGCAAGTGGAGAGATTATCCTGAATAGAATCTATACCTAAGCTATTGATATCACGTACACGTTTTAAGTCTTCATTGATCACTCTACACAGAGGAGTACAGTCTTCCAGCAGATCATTTTCATAGATAGAAAACCGTGCCTTAGCAACGGCATTAGGTGGAATACCAGTAGCAAAATCCGCCAAATTTGATAATGCAGAAATATCCGTCAAACTTTCATTTCTGGTTATTTCCAGTATTCTGTCTATTCTCGTGATACCAGCCAATGCGTTTAAACTCATGAGTTCTACATTGTTTCTTATTGTCAGAGCTGTACCGACTGTTGTAATATTTTGTAATCCACCAAGAGTTGTTAATAATGGATTGTTGGCAATCGACATATCTCCCACTGTAGGACCAAAACCTACTAAGGCTGTAATGTCTGCTAAATTATCATTGTTTTGTATAGCCAATTTGCCAGCTCCGTCTCTAACAATGTTATGCAGTCCGGCGAGTGTAGTCAGCTCATGATTGTCTATTACAAATAACCAATTTGTCCACTTAAGGTCAATCAATGGGCTGAGGTCAGTAATATCAGTAGCCGCACCATATATTCCCACTTCTAACCTTACAGTGACAGAGTCGCACGGGCCAAACATAGTCTGAAAATTATCTACATCTGCCTGAGATCTGAGTGTTATCACTGATGAACTGCAAGGTTGTGATAGCAACGGTACAATGCTCAATGTCATAAAAACCAAGAGAATCATTATTATTCTTAATCTTCTCATTTCAAATACTTTGGGAAAGTTGTAACAACCCCTTCTCAAATCCCTTCCTTACCATTCCTGCAGTATTCTTCACATCCAGTTTTATCATCAGGTTTTTGCGATGTGACATTACCGTATGATCGCTGATGAAAAGCTGGGCCGCAATCTGCTTGGAACTGTATTCATGAGCTACGAGATGGAGTACTTCTTTTTCTCTGGAGGATATTGTGTTGTAGGTGTTCATAATTGTTGATTGTTTTGTTAGTAGTTATATCCAATCAGAAAGTGTTACCGCTATTAATAATTAATTAGAATTCATCGTTTTAATCTGCTGTATTGGTGGATGGAAAAGAAATGCTATTCTGTAGAATTAAAGGGGACATTTCAGGTTATTGCTTTGACACAATTATTGTTGAAAAAATTTCGCCAAAGCTAATTGTTCCTCATTATATAGTGTCTGACAGAAAACTACACATTTTTAGAATTTTACATATTTTTTATTTTCTCTGATGATCATATCACTCGAGAAACCATGAATTAGCGAAAAAATGAAATGATGCAGAATGTTGAATTTAAGTTTTTCGACCTTTATAGATTT
>JAZGFD010000059.1:0-10730 GCA_036479115.1 Saprospiraceae bacterium
ATTCGTATTCACTAGGATTTCTGATAAGTGAAAAGTCCTTAAATGCGAAAGTGCGAGAAAAATCCAATTTACTGTGGGCTGTGGGATCAGCTGGATCACCATCGAACATCACATCACATATATCTAATCCTTTCGCCGCTAAGGCTATATCATAAGTATCAGTAGCGCTGCACATGGCAAACATAAAACCTCCACCTATCACATATTCATTTATCTTTTCGGCCACTACAGATTTTAATTTAGATACTTTGCTAAAACCAAGACTGGTAGCCAGCTCTTCCATTCTACGTTTATTTTCTTTGTACCATGGTTGGTTGGCATAATTGGCAAAAAACTTTCCGTATTGGCCAGTAAAATCTTCGTGATGAAGGTGAAGCCAATCATATTCAGCTAATTTTCCCTCTACTACGTCTCTATCATATATCTGGTCATAAGGGATTTCGGCATGAGTGAGTACCATAGTGACAGCATCATCCCAAGGCTGTATTCGTTTTCCTCTAGTATTAAAATCAGGAGTATATACAGCTATTTTGGGTGCTTTCTCCAATTTTACTACTTCTTGGTTTTTCTCGGGGTCAGCAATCTCCGCTCTCAAAGCAGCAAATTGTGCATTAGGGATCACTTTATAAGTGACATCTCTGATCTTACATTCTTGTTCAAAAACAGTATTATGCGGAAAAGCAAAAGAGCCTCCTTTATAATTTAATAACCAGTAAGCCTCTTCTCCTTGACCTATTACCCAATAGGCAATGCCATAAGCCTTGAGATGGTTTTTCTGCCCTTCAGCATCCATTGGTATCAAAATATATGATGCCAGTGCCTGAGACAACGAGAAAAAAGTTATTAGAATAATTGTAATTACATATTTCATCTTCACATTATACGTTTACACTGAATACAAACGTGAAAACTGACATATTATTGAGCCCACTCCGAAAACATATAAAATCTAAAATGCTTCATTTAGCAACCTTATCACCTTTTTTAACCTGTTGATAATCAGACATCAACAAATATCGAAAAATGATAATATCATCTAAAATAATTCATTTTATAAAAATTATCTGTTTTCAGAGTGGTCTCTATTATTGCTTTATGAAAACATTTGTATTGGATTTTTTAATATTTGCATCTAAATCTGAGGCAATTCAGAACATTTTAGTGAATAGGGATTCACAAATAATAATATCACATTGTTCTCCTCATTATTAAAGTGCGAAACAAATTGTTGAAAAAGTTTAATAAATAAACAGTAACAACTCAGAGGCATAGCAGAGCTATGGCGAAAAAAAGAACTGAAATATGGTAGAAAAAGAATTTTTTTTATCCAAAATTGGCTCCACCTCTGTAGTTACAACAAACACTAAAAAAGTTGGGCGGAATAAATTTTGATTTACCAGTCTGGATGTTGTTACTCTGTTTTATCGGAGGTGCAATATATTCGGCGACATTATATTTTAAAAATAGCAATTTTGAAGATAAGGGAAACTGGTTAAAAGCTATATTGGCTTTTTTTAGATTTAGCCTTGTGTCTTTATTGCTTTCTCTTTTGCTCAATCCATTCTTACTATCTCACAACACAGAAGTAAAAGATCCAATCGTTGCCATCATACAAGACAATTCTCAATCTGTAGGGGCTTGGTTAAACGACAATGCTTCTGATTACAAAGAGAAAATATCTCAATTGAGCCAAAATTTGCACGAAAAATTTCAAGTAGATCATTATACTCTTGGAGCGTCAATAAGTGATTATGCTCCTGATGATACATTAGATTATAATGATGAACTTACTAATATTTCTAATATAAAACTTCTCATTGATCAATATGAAGGAGAAAACCTTTCAGCCGTAATATTAGCCACTGATGGTATATTTAATCAAGGTAAAAACCCTATATATGTTGGTCTGCCTCGGCATATTCCTATATATGGAGTGGCTCTCGGTGATACCTCTAAGCGACGTGATGCTTTGATAAAAAGTGTATATCATAATAATATCTCTTACCTCAATGATATCACCAATATCGAATTAGACATAAAGGCTAATAATTGCCTCGGTAGTAGAGCTAAGCTTATAATAGAAGAAGAAATAGGAGGTAAATACACAAAAATAAAAGAGCAAGATATTAATATATCAACCAACTCCTTTTTTAAAACACTTGAGATAGAACTCAATTTAAAAAGGCCTGGAATAGCCCATTACAGAGCAAGGCTAAGAGGTATAAAAGATGAGGTAATATATGCCAATAATATTAAGGATATATTTATAGAAGTGCTGGATGCAAGACAAGTGATAAGAATATTGGCTCATGCGCCACATCCAGACATTAGTGCTATGAAGACTTTTCTTTTGGAGAATAAAAATTATGAGATAAAAGTGGATTATATGATCAATGCACCTTCTCCAAATGCCAACTCTGATATCGTGATATTCCACAATTTACCATCGCAGAAATACAATATTGATGCATTCCTTTCTAAAATGAAACAAAAGAGGACACCACGAATATTTATAACAGGAGAAGCGACACAAATAGATCTCTTGAATAAAATTCAGGATATGGTGACCATTACAGGTGGATCAGGGAGTTTGAATGAAGTACAAGGTTTAGTAAAAAGTGATTTTTCATTATTCACCTTGTCAAACGACTTGAAAAATATGTTGAATAATTTTCCACCTCTTTTGGCGCCTTTTGGCGAATATAAAAATGGTCCAAACACAACAGTATTGTTGCAACAAAAAATTGGAAACATAGATACTGAATATTCCCTTATCGCTTTTCAAAACAAGGCAGGATTAAGATCAGCCATCATTAATGCAGAGGGAATATGGAAGTGGAAATTATTTGATTATCTGGAAAGGCAGAATTTTGATATAGTCAAAGAAATCATCAATAAAACGGTGACATATGTCTCTATCAAAGAAGACAAAAGAAGATTTAGGGTCTCTTCTCAAGAAAAAATATATAACGAAAACGAAGACATCGTATTCATAGCAGAATTGTATAATGATAACTACGAATTAGTCAATGATGCGGATGTATTTTTTACTCTTTCCAATGATCAAAATGATGAATTCAAATATACTTTTACTAAAAAGGGAAATTACTTTACTCTGGATGTAGGAAGCTTAGCCCCGGGTAGATATACATATACAGGTACTTGCAATTATGGAGGCACCGAGCAAAAAGAATCAGGTCGCATCACTGTGCAGGAAATTCAATATGAACTGTACAATTTAGAAGCCAATCATACTTTGCTTTATACACTGGCTGATCAGCAAAATGGGAAAGTATATCACTGGAACCAAACAGCCGATATAGCAAATGATTTGGTACAAAATGATGATATGAAACCTGTACTTTATCAATATGCACAAAACAAATCTGTAATAGATTTCAAATGGTTGTTCTTCATTCTGATATCATTGCTCAGTCTAGAATGGTTTTTTAGAAGGTACAATGGAAGTTTGTAACCGATGAAGTAAGACAATCGTCATTGACCTAACTCCGATAGTAGGCCTAGTCAAATAAGGATTTTTTATAAAAAATTTTACTCATGAGAAAAGAAAAAGACAGTATAGGATATATCGATGTGCCAGACAAGGCGTACTGGGCTGCACAGACACAAAGATCATTAGAAAACTTTAAAATAGGCGGTCAAAAGATGCCCATTGAAGTCATCAGGGCTTATGCTATTCTCAAAAAAGCAGCAGCGCTTACCAATACTGATCTTGGAGTTCTCAGCTCTGAAAAAAGTACTCTGATAGCTAAGGTATGTGATGAAATATTAGCAGGCCAATTAGACGATCAATTTCCCCTGGTAGTGTGGCAAACAGGTAGCGGCACCCAAACAAATATGAATGTGAACGAAGTAATAGCCAATAGAGGTCATATAGTTAGTGGAGGTAATCTCACAGATGATAAAAAAGCATTGCATCCTAATGATGATGCTAATAAATCTCAATCATCGAATGACACTTTTCCTACAGCCATGCACATCGCAGCTTATACGGTATTGCTAAATGTCACCTTGCCAGGATTAGACTTACTCAAAAATGAATTTACTCGCAAGAGTGATGCATATATGAATGTGGTAAAAATAGGGAGAACCCATTTTATGGACGCCACTCCAATTACCGTAGGCCAAGAATTAAGTGGTTATGTATCTCAGATAGATCATGGTATTAGGGCTATAAAAAACAGCCTTGCTCACTTGTCAGAATTGGCTCTTGGAGGCACCGCTGTAGGTACAGGGCTAAACACCCCGAAAGGTTATACTGAAAAAGTAGCTGCCAAAATAGCGGAACTCACTGAGTTTCCGTTTATAACAGGAGAAAACAAGTTTGAAGGATTAGCAGCCCATGATGCTATAGTAGAGGCACATGGTGCATTAAAAACAGTAGCAGTTTCCTTGATGAAAATAGGAAATGACATTCGAATGTTAGTTTCTGGCCCTCGTAGTGGTATTGGAGAATTAATAATCCCAGCTAACGAGCCAGGGTCTTCCATCATGCCTGGAAAGGTAAATCCAACCCAATCTGAGGCTTTGACCATGGCTATGGCTCAAGTTATAGGAAACGATGTAGCTATTAATATAGGAGGGATGACAGGCCATTTTGAGCTAAATGTATTCAAACCTATGATGATTTATAATTTTCTGATGTCTGCAAGATTAATAGGTGATACTGCTGTAAGTTTTTGTAACAATTGTATTGCAGGATTAGAACCAAATAAGAAAAAGATAAAAGAACATTGTGATAATTCTCTTATGCTTGTTACAGCACTCAATACCAAAATAGGGTATGATAAAGCTGCAGAAATTGCTAAGAAAGCATACAAAGAAGATACTACTTTAAAGGTGGCAGCAATGGCTCTAGAATATGTATCATCTGAAGATTTTGATGCTTGGGTAAAACCTGAAAATATGGTTGGGTAATACCCTATTGCATAATAATTTTCGATTTTCAATCAAGCTTTTCTAATATTTCAAATACAGCGGGACAAACAGCCGCATTTCTAAGAGTAAGGTTGAAAATATTCTTTTGGCCTGCCATATCCGTATGGGGATATTCACAACATGCCTTAGGTCTAAAGTCATAGATGCTACAATGATTATCAGGAAGCAGAAAAATACATGGTACAGATTGTAGTACGTAATCTCCATCTTCGTCTATCCAAAGATATTTTTTAATAAAATTCTTTTGTTTCAGATTCATTTTTTTTGCAATTCTAGCTATATCGCTTCTCGTAAAAAGAGGCCCCGTAGTTTTGCAACAGTTGGCACAGTCAAGGCAATTTATTTTTCTAAATGATTTTTCATGAAGAGACTGAAATATGGCATCTACTTCAGCATTTGATTTGGCCTTTAAACCTTTGAGTTTTTGTTTGAACCGTTTTCTTTTGGAAAATGCCTTTTGATCTAATATGTTAAGTTCGTATTTGATAATTCTTTGCTTTATCTTAGCCCACAAGATAGTGTAAATGAAATTTGAGCAAGTTGTAGGTCAAGAAAAATTGTTGGAACAACTCAAAAAGATGGTTGATGTCAATAAATTGCCTCATGCCCTGTTTCTCAAAGGGAAATCAGGACACGGTGCATTACCAATTGCGATATCTCTGGCCTCATACCTTTTAACGCCTAAGGACGAAAGGTCATTATTAGAAGAATCTAATTCTTACCAGAAAGCCACCAAAGGCCTTCATCCAGATATGAATTATGCTTTTCCTGTTGTGATTCAGAAACCAAAAAAGAGAAAAGATACTACCTCAAGAGATTTTTTGAAAGAATGGAGATCAGCTTTAGCAGCCAATTCTTATATGTCTGATTCTGACTGGATTATATCTATTACTACAAGCACTGGTCTTGGAGATATCAATACCACAGAATGCCACCAAATCATAAGAAATCTCACACTAAAGCCTTTTGAATCTGAACATAAAGTACAAATAATATGGATGCCTCAATATCTCGGAAAGAATGGCAATAGATTATTAAAAATAATAGAAGAACCCCCTGCGAATACTTATATCATTTTTGTGGGTGACACTACAGAATCAGTTTTGAATACACTCACTTCTAGATGTCAAATATTTAATGTGCCGCGCATTTCTGATCAAAAAATACAAGAAGCTCTCGTAACCCATCATGGACTGAGTGTAGAGGCAGCAAATAGATTAAGTTTTCTGGCAGAAGGAGACTATGCCCAAGCTAAAATGCTTCTTACTCTTGATGATAGTGTGTCATTGGATTTTGTATTAGAGTGGATAGAATGTTGTAAAAATAGTGATGCACTAAAGATTAAGAATTGGATCACTGTATTTATTGAATATAGTAAAGAAGAACAGAAAGGCATTTTTATTTACTTTCTAAAAATACTCCGAGAAATTATTCATTTAAGAATTATGGGTGCAAATAGGAGTAAATTAAACCAAGTAGAGCAAAAATTGATTGAAAACAACGTAACTTTAAATATAATAACTATCGGACATATTGAGATTATTTCTAATACCGTTAATGATATGTATACTCTTCTAGGGCGAAATGCAAATATTAAAATATTATTATTTCAAGGGTCGCTACAAATAGGAAAGATTATTAAAATGAGCACTCTGGCAACAGAGGTTTAGAATATGTTTTAAAAAAAGGTGCTATATATAAGGTCTATCCAATCTTCTTGGTTTTCAAGTCATATTATCAGAATTAGAAAGCTGCAGAAAGTCAGAAATATTATTAGAAAGAAGGATTAATAAGACTTTTTATAAAATAGGCATTAAAAAAACATAGTCATATAAATAAATTTGAAATTATGGGATGTGCTGGATGTTCTGTCGGAGGAGACGGAGTGCCAAAAGGATGTGGCAGCAATGGGCATTGTACTTCGGGAGGATGCAACAAAATGAATACCTTTGACTGGTTAACTGCACTAGATGTGCATGATCCTACCGAATACAACATGGTCGAAGTAAGCTTCAAAAATGGAAGCAGAAAAGAATTTTATAAAAAGACAAGTTATGTAGTAGCTCATACAGGAGATTTGGTAGTTGTAGAATCTAACAGTGGTCTAGATGTAGGCAGGATTTCTCTTTCAGGAGAACTTGTGCGGCTGCAGATGAGAAAAAAGAAGGTGACTGAAGACAGTGTGAGTAGTAACATTGTGCGCCGCGCACATGACAGAGATATAGAAAAACTAGATAATGCCAGATCTAAAGAAAGAGACTGTATGATACGTGCAAGGGCAATAGCACGTACTTTAGATTTGGAAATGAAAATCGGCGATGTTGAGTTTCAAGGAGATGGAAGAAAAGCCACTTTTTATTATACGGCAGAAGGCAGGATTGATTTTAGAGAATTGGTAAGAAATTACGCGAAAGAATTTAAGGTCAAAATTGAAATGAGACAGATTGGTTCTCGGCAAGAGTCAGGACGTATTGGAGGTGTAGGTGCCTGTGGACGAGAACTTTGTTGTAGCACATGGTTGTCTGATTTTAAATCGGTTACCACTACAGCTGCCAGATATCAAAATTTAGCCATTAATCAAACAAAGCTATCTGGGCAATGCGGTAGATTAAAGTGTTGCTTAAATTACGAACTGGATACTTACCTAGATGCTCTCAAAGAATTTCCAAAACATGTAGACCGATTACAAACGCAAGAAGGAACTGCCGAACTGATGAAGACGGATATATTCAAAGGTATCATGTTCTATATTTTAAAATCAGAGAGAAGACGTAACACAGTAGTGGCATTGACAAAAGAGAGGGTAGCAGAGATAAAAAAGCTTAATGATGAAGGTGAAAAACCCAATAGATTGCTTGGGTCTTCTAATTCAGGATGGATACCTGGTGATACCAGTTCTGCTGATGGAGAGATGGAGTTTGCTGATGTAACAGGAGAGATCGAACTGCCAGAAATTAAGAAAAGAAAGAAAAGAAAAGGTAGACGTAAAAATTATAAAGGTGGCGATAGAAGAGAGAATAGAAATAAGAAGGACCCTAAAAATCAAAAAACAGAGCAAGCCAAAAGGCCCACGAAGAATGAACCCTCTTCTGGCCCTAAAGGGGTAAATAAAAGAAAAAGACCTGATAGAAATAACAAACTAAATAACACAGAATAGAAAGTGAGTTACGATGTAGCAATTATAGGTGCAGGCCCAGGGGGCTATGTAGCAGCAATAAGGTGTGCACAGCTGGGTATGAAGGTGGCGCTGATAGAAAAAGAAAAAACCTTAGGAGGTACATGCTTAAATGTTGGGTGTATCCCATCTAAAGCATTATTGGACTCGTCAGAGCATTATTATAATGCTGTAGAAAAATTTGCTGAACATGGAATCAAAATTGGTGTGCCAAAGGTAGATATGCCACAAATGATAAAAAGAAAGAATGAAGTAGTGAATATTACGATCAAAGGGATTGACTTTCTGATGAAAAAGAACAATGTGGATGTCATAAAGGGTCATTCTTTTTTTAAGTCTACTAATACTTTGCAAGTAGGTGATAGGGAAGTAAAAGCAAAAAATATAATAATAGCTACAGGGTCGGAACCTCTTTGCCCTCCAGATTTTAATTATGATGGAAATAGAATAATAACATCTACGGAGGCTCTTAATATCTCAAAAATACCCAAAAAGATGGTTGTAATTGGAGCAGGTGTAATTGGGCTAGAGCTTGGGAGTGTCTATGCTAGATTGGGTACAGAAGTGGAGGTGGTTGAATTTCAGGATACTATCCTTGGCGAAATGGATGGAGATATATCAAAAGAAATGAGAAGGTCTCTAAAAAAATTGGGATTGAAGTTTTATTTAAAACACAAAGTAACTGCTGTAAAATCTACTAAAACAAAAGTGAATGTGGAAATAGAAAAACGAGATGGAGGAGATCCATTTTCTTTAGAAGCTGATTATTGTTTGATAGCTATTGGTCGAAAGGCTTATACAGAAGGGCTGAAATTAGATAAAGCAGGTGTACAATCAGATGATAAAGGAAGAGTAGATACCAATCAAAATTTTCAAACCAATGTACCCAATATATATGCAATAGGGGATGTGGTAAAAGGAGTAATGTTAGCCCATAAAGCAGAAGAAGAAGGCATATATGTAGCAGAATATTTAGCAGGACAAAAGCCACATATCAACCACCACCTTATACCTGGAGTAGTGTATACTTGGCCAGAAGTGTCAACAGTAGGCGCTACTGAAGATCAATTAAAAGAAGCAGGCACCCCTTATAATGTAGGAAAATTTCCGATGAAAGCCTTGGGTAGATCTCGGGCCAGTATGGATACAGAAGGGCTGATTAAAGTATTAGCGCATAAAGAAACTGATGAAATATTGGGAGTGCATATGGTAGGAGCGAGAGCAGCTGATCTCATTATGGAAGCTGTAGCACTTATGGAGTTTAGAGGTTCAGCTGAGGATATGGCGCGTATATGTCATCCCCACCCTACTTATTCAGAAGCTGTAAAAGAAGCGGCTTTAGATGCTACAGGAGGCAGAGCTATTCACAAGTGAAATATTTTTTCTTATCTTGAAAATGATGGATGGTTTTTGAACATATTTACTTTGTTAATATCAATAATAATTTTTTTAAAATAAAAACAGAAAACAATGGCATTTACATTACCTGAATTGGGATACGATTATACGGCCCTTGAGCCTCACATTGATGCTCGTACTATGGAAATCCACCATACTAAGCATCACAATGGATATACTACTAAACTCAATGCTGCAATAGAAGGCACGAATATAGCTGGGAAATCTATTGAAGAAATATTGAAAAATATGGATATGAATAATGGTGGAGTGAGAAATAACGGTGGCGGATATTACAATCACCGTTTATTTTGGGAAGTCATGAATCCGAATGACAGAGGTAGATTGTCAGGAGCATTACTCGATGCTGTAAACGCTGCATTTGGGTCAAAAGATGCTTTTGTTGATAAGTTTTCAACAGCAGCTAAAACGAGGTTCGGATCAGGATGGGCATGGTTATGCGCGCATTCTGATGGAAAAGTGGAGGTATGTTCTTCTCCTAATCAAGATAACCCCTTGATGCCAGGAGTAGGCTGTGGAGGTACACCTATTTTAGGACTAGATGTATGGGAGCATGCATATTATCTTAATTATCAAAACAGAAGACCCGACTACGTTTCTGCTTTTTTCAACGTGATAAACTGGAATGTAGTAGAGAAAAAATATGAAGGAATAGTAGGTTGATTTGATTGTTAAGGATGCGACACTTTAATTATTCAGGAATATTTTAAATTAAGGTAGGTGGGTGCATTTCTATTTGTCGCTTTGTCACAATTATTGAAACAAAAATATGTACCAAAACTTACTGATATGGTAACTTATAGCCAACATACTGTGATCTCTCTGAGATCAAAAACCGACATCGTGAAATGCACCTAAGTAGTGTCTAAACGAAATCACATAATCTCAGACATAACACGTTGAATATCTGAGAAATACCTCTTGAATTTTATCGTTTTTATTCCATAAAAAATAGTGAATATTTGATATATATAAAATTATGATATGTATATTTGGCTGATTGTCAACATTTGACTTGATTCTCTAGCAAATTATTCAAAAAAATATTATAACTTTTATCCATGAAAAAGGGATTAGAACAAATGCAATTCCTTTTTCATTTACTTTTTGAATGGCTCAAAAAGTAACAAAAAACCTTAGTACTCTAAAAATAAAGCATAATACCCTTTAGACTGGT
>JAZGFD010000060.1:0-12496 GCA_036479115.1 Saprospiraceae bacterium
TACGGATTTTGCAACAGCTTTTGGTTTTGCTTTTGTTGTAGTGGCTGCAGCAGCCTTCTTTACTTTTTCTTTTGAAGTGATAAGACAGCTTCTGCCCACTTCTCTTCCTGTCTCGTCATACAATACCTTCATGGAGTATTTTCCTTTAGTAAGAGTCTTGTACTTTGATTCGTCATCGTGAAATCTTAACACACCTGATAGCTCTTGATCTCTTTCTTTTGCTGTTCTAAAACCCTCACTTCTCAGCTTTACACTTCCATCGGCTTTGTACATAGCAAAATAGTATTGTCCATCGCCATCATGTTTAAACATGGACACATTGTGTCGTTTGTCATTTATTTCTCGGCCTTTATATTCTTTACATGATAGGTAGTCATCTTCTTTGTCTTTAGGCACAGCTTTAGTAGTTTTCTTTTTTATTGCAGGCTTTGGTGCCTTAGGTGCCATAATCTTTTTTGCTGCAATACCAGCCCCAATCTCTACCGTTCTTACTTCCTTGTAAACGATCTTATCTTGATAGACAATCTTGTCTTTGTAGACAATTTTTTCTTCAATAACAGTTTCTTTTTTGCCAGACCGTGATCCAAGAAGCCAGCCCAGTCCAGCTCCGATCAAACCAGATATAAGCCATGGTAACCATGGGTTACAGTCGCAAAAATCAATGAATAATAGCATATTTGTTGGTTTATAAATTTCTTATTAAATAATTGATAATCAGTCTATTATCTCTAGTTCTGTTCTCCTATTCTTAGCTCTTCCCTGTTCAGAATTATTATTAGCAACAGGCTGTGATTCTCCTTTTGAAGAAGTGATAATCATAGAAGATGAAACCCCTTGTGCCACTAGATAGTTCTTAATGATATTGGCTCTCTTTCTACCCAGATCCACATTATAAGCATCCTCTCCATTGCTGTCAGTGTGACCTGTAAGTCTTACTCGTTGTTTGGATTTTTTTACTTGTGTGGCCACTTGCTGTAGGTAAGTTTCTACACTAGAATCGGCTAATTTTTTAGTGCTGTTAAAAGGAAAGTATATCAATGTGCTAGAGTTAACTTTGGCCGAAGCCCCAATAGTTCTAAAAGATATCCTGTCACATGATGACGTGATACTTGCAGCGCCCCCTACTCTAAGTTGACCCGCTATCTCCACTTGGATATCGCCAAAGAAAGCTTCTATTGCTTTGCGCACTTTATCTGCTCTACACAAGCCTAAATTTTTATATTCGCCATTGTAACTTTCGCTCGGAGTGGAGTAACCAGTTATCAATAACTTTTGTTCACTACCTAAAGTATTACTAATAGAATCTCTTAATGATACCCATCCATCGCAAAACAGAGGGTTACATCCATTCTTTTCAAAACATATGATACCGGTGCAAGGAATTGTTGACTTTTTTACAACCGGAGCGATGATGGCAGTCTCTTTAGGTTCTACTACTATGCCTTTGCCACAACATTCGTTGTAATCATTGCAAGCTTTCCATCCAAGGAATAGCCAAAGCAAAGCTAAAACTGCCATGAGTATATTTCTCATATTCTTAAGTTGGTTAATAAATATCTCTAAAAATAGAAAAATAGTGACCATTTTGTTCATAATGCTCCTAGAATACGGTCTAGAACTCCTAAAAACGTACTATCCTTCATTAAGCTGAAGTGATTTTAACAATGAACTTATCAAATCTTGAGTCTACTCTGGCAACTAATATTTTTTTAGCTTTGTAAGTTTTCGGAGTGTATCCAATCACCCAATCTTTTATTGACAATGGGCAGAATTATCTGTATCCTCCTCTGATCATGTTTTTTCTACCTGCCACTTTCCCATTTCAATTCTTCAGCACCTTCCTGATACGCTATATACCTGCTTAATACAAAAATGTAATCTGATAATCTGTTGAGATATTGAATCAAAATGTCGTTTGTTTCATCTATTTCTGATAGCTGTACCACTCGTCTTTCAGCTCTTCTGCATACGCACCGTGCTATGTGACAATGTGAGACACTGGGATGCCCTCCTGGTAATATAAAGTGGGCAAGTGTTGGTAGAATTTCTTCCATCCGATCCACAGATTTTTCCAGTTTTTCTATCTCAGAAATATCAATATTGGGCAACCAAAGGTTTGATTTAGAAGGGTCGGCAGCCAAATGGGAACCAATGGAAAAGAGGACTCTTTGTATATCCATGAGCTCAAAGACCAACATCTTATCAGAAACCAAATCTCTTAATAATCCGATATAGGAATTTAGTTCATCCACATTGCCATAAGCATCTATTCTAATATGTGCTTTTGAAACCCTGCTTCCGCCGAATAAGGATGTTTTTCCTTTGTCTCCTGTTTTTGTATATATTTTCATTGTAGTCTTTGTGATTGACAAATATCTAACATTTCATACAAAAGCAGCTTCTGTTTTTTTTATGAAACTGACCCCCTCAATATGGCCAGCTGACTTATTAAAAAAGTATCAAGAAAAGAATGAAAAAATAATCTTGACCCTACTCTGGAAACTAATATTTTGCATAAAATGGATTGTTGAATCTAATGAATATTAGCTGACAAAATCAAGGTTTATTAGTAGTTTTATAATATGATAATTCGATGTATCAAATTTACAATGTTGGGTCTACTCTGGAAACTAACATTTTTCATAAAAAGAATTGTTTTGGATGAAATTTGCATTTTTGGAGATTCGGTGATGCCTGAGTATCAGTGAATTGAGAAAAATGTAAAGTTCGACAAAAGCAACTTTTTTGATTTTGTGTGTTTCCGGAGTGGGCTCAAAATTGCTACCTATTATTTTAAGGATGAACGAGAACTATCAATTACAAAATGAATTATTTTTCTTTCAGCCACTACTTAGGCAGCTGAGTGAAAGGGCTTGAATTGTTTATTTTAATCATTCTTAGTTTATCATCATTACAAGCTACCAAGAGATAATTGCCATCTCCTATTTTTATTTGTTTTATCGTCCGCACATCATAAGGAAGATATAAGCCCGTTTGCGGTGCGGGCAATGTTTTCATCGCCCCAGTGGAGGATATTTTAATCAGGTTTCCGACTCCAGCATCATTTCGAGGAGTTTCTATTTCTGATTGGTACATATTCCCTCCGGTCAGTATATCTTGATTGCCATCACTATCAAAGTCATCAATGATGATAGTATTTGCTGAAGATATTTGGGTATACTGAGGCAAGTACTTCATGGTATATTCTTTATTACCTGAGGGTGATAATAGTATATGTCCAAATTCATAAGCGTCGTATTCTAGTGCAGATGATAAAGACTCAGTGTTATAAATTTCTGTCAGACTGGCATTGGCAAATAAATCGTATGTCGGAAAGTCTTTTTTTATTTGTGGAATTTGTTGTGATGAACAAGACCTACCTCGTAATGGAAAACACTCGCCAAAATTGTAATAACTCAGGATAATATCCTTTGAGCCATTGTCATCAAAATCATCATAGTGAATACCAAAAGGTTCAGTTTGAGATGCTTTATATTTATAGTTCAAGCCTAGATTTCCAATAATCAATTCATCCTTACCGTCTCCATTAAAATCATGAGCCGCTATGGTATTCCACCACCCATTTGTATTGATAATAGCGCTATTGTATTTGATACTTTCATCTTCATCTTTAAGAAAGCCATTACCTGTATTCTTAATAAATGTGATAGGCATCCACTCACCCACTATTACAAGGTCAACAAGGTTGTCATCGTTATAGTCAGCCCAGACCGCATCAGTGACCATTCCAATAGAGACCAGATCATTGGCTTTGTCTTTGGTGATATCTACCAAATACCCATTTTGATTTTCTAATATTCTACTGATTGTAGGACTGGGATATTCCCAAGGGCTGTGTCGCCCTCCAATAAATAAATCTTTATCTCCATCAAGATCATAGTCAAAAGACCTTACTACAGATCCACTTTCTAATATTCTTGGTATCCTTTGTTCATTGCGTATAAATTGAGCATCCCCATTGTTGATATATAGACGATCTAAATAGTTCTTGTTTTGGGAGGCAAAAGCATTTCCTCCACTTACTACATACAAATCCTCGTCACCGTCTTGATCTATGTCAAAAAATATTGCATCAATATCTTCATAAATTGTATCCGCCGCTTCGCCTATTGGGATTTTAATAAACTGATTATTGGATTTTTGAACATACACCCATGAGGTTTGACCTTTGGCTCCGCCAATAAAAAAATCTGTTTTTCCATCTCCATTAGCATCACCTACGGCCAATGCTGGACCGTGATGAGACATTTCGTGAGGCAGTAAGATTTGACGATTAAAATCATCAAAATCATTTTCTTTATGGACGAAGTCAATACCAAAATCAGATGGAGAGATTTCTTCAAATAGAACCGTTTTGTCCTTTATGGAATGATGTTGTTGACCTGAGGATTTGTCAACTTTTATTATTTGATTGGTATTTATATTTTTCAGAGTGGTGACTTGACTATTGGGCCATGTGATGCTTATACTGCATGATCTAGCATTATTGAGCCCAAAGTGGGCAATATCTTCTGAGCATGAATACATGCCTCTTGCATTACTTAGCTCATAGTATTGTTTCTGACCATTGCCGGAAACCTCAATTTTGCTGCCCTGAAGTGCCTTGTGATGTATAGTATCAGTAAGTTGTATTCTTAAGTAGTTATGAGCGAAATTTCGATTGATACTATTATTTTCAAATACGAAAGCTTTTGCATTGATATTGTTTACAATCAAATCAAGATCACCATCATTATCTAAATCACCATATGCACACCCATTAGAAAAAGATGGAAATTTGAGACCTGACTCTTCTGTGATATTCTCAAAAGTTAAATCTCCTTTATTTTGATATAAATAGTTACTTATAGGCTCGGATGGATGTAAGGACAAAGCATATTCAAGATCAATAATATCAAGAATATTTACATCACCAGCATTTGGGTTATTAGCAATAAAATTATATGCTGTTTTCTTAATATATTCTGGAAAGGAAGTAGCAACATCAGAGTTTCGGATGTCTCGCAACAGCCCGTTAGTCACATAAATATCTTTGAAACCATCATTGTCAAAGTCAGCTATCACATTAGACCATGACCAATCAGTGTTAGATATCCCAGCGAGCTGTCCCACATCACTAAATTTATTATTATCTTGATTAAGTTGAAGGGTATTGAACATGTATTGGTAATGTCCTCCTTGTTTTACTAATTTCCAGAATGCCTCAGGATACATGCCTCCCATATTGGCCTTTTGTCTAAAATTGTCTTCAGCTACCATATCTAGGGTCATAATGTCTAGCAGCCCATCATTGTTGATGTCAGCAATATCAACACCCATAGAGTAATAGGAGATGTGGCTCATGGCATCTTCAATTTTATTAGAAAAAGTGCCATCCTTGTTATTAATATATAAAATATCTGGAGCCTCATAATCATTAGAAACATAAAGATCTTGCCATCCATCATGATTCAGATCAGCAGCTACTACACTATTAGCATACCCAGGTAGTAAAAGCCCTGCTTTTTCAGTCACATCTTCAAAGGATCCATTTTGAGTATTTTTATATAACCTAGGACTCCATTTTTCTTTCAATAGTGGTGTGCCACTATAGATGGAAAAATTGCCTGGATTAGGGGGCTGGTTAAGTAAATATATGTCTAACCATCCGTCCTTGTTATAATCTATAAACGTGGCACCACGCGTACGTTCAGAATTGTCAAGATTATAATTTTTGGCTTCATCTACAAAAACGAAATTCCCTTTGTTGATATATAGTTTGTTCCTGCGTTTATCTGGGGAATCATCATAGAGTTCACAGGTCACATATATATCTTTAAGGCCATCGTTGTTGACATCTCCTATAATAACAGAGGAAGACCATGAACCACTATCTACAATCCCAGCATTTGCACTGATATCCTCAAAAGACATCTCCCCACAGTTAGCGTATAAACGATCACCTACTAAATTGCCGGCAAAGTAAACGTCTTGAAGTCCATCATTATTAAGGTCTCCAATGGCTACTCCTGCCCCGCCATAATAATTACTATAAATTAGTATATTATTTTGCCTCTGGTCAGTTACTATATTATTAAATTGTATGCCTGATAAATTTGAAGGTTTATTTTGAAATAATGGCTGGCAGATAATAGAATTTGTCAGCACAAACTGAATGCAAAAGATCAATACAATCATTTGATAATTATCACCACAAAAGTATCTTTTCATATTAAAATGAATCATCGATACAAGTAGGTTTTCATGATTCACCATGGATGTAATTTTGGGCATTTTCAAAAGTGACTATATCAAGAGGCAAGTAACGTTTTTCTATAATCAAATTTTTCTTTAAAAATAGATCAAAAAAATTCATTAAGCCATAATAACCTTGTAACACTGGATTTTGATTAATTAAAAATAGGCGTTTATAATCTTTAAGTACATCTATATTCTCTTCAATAAGATCAAATCCTATTACTACTAAGTCTTCTCTACCTATAGATAATAATGCACGAGCAATATGATGACAACGAGAAGTGGTAACAAATATTCCAGAAATATTTTTAAAACGGTTAAGATAATCTTCTAAGTGTAGGCGAAGAATTTTCTGATCACGGTAATCAGATATCCATAGCTTGACGATATTACGAGATCCATTATTTGAGGAGCAAAAGTATTGTTCAAATCCCTGTTCCTTTTTTAACATATGTGGGCCAGTAGTGGTTTCTTTCTCCATATGAATAATGAGGAGACCTCCGTTTGGGTCAATTGATATGTCCAATAATTTAGCAGCCAACAGGCCGCTCTGAAATGAATCTTGACCCACATATCCTATGGCATATTGGCCACTGCGATTTATGTAAGAATTTATTTGAACATAAGGTAAGTTGTGCAAATCACAAGCATTTAGAAATTTTATACCCTCATCTTTAAGGGTAGGTGCTATCAACAATCCGTCATATTGCTCTGAGAAAAAATGGTTCATTAGATCAAGTAATACCCTTGGTTTTTGATCATTAAATTCGTAATTAACTATTTCAAAACCATAATTTAACATATATTCGGTTGCCTTCTGAATTCCCTTTCTTTGTGCTTTCCAAAAATCATCATTATCACTATTTGGAATGATTGTAGCAATGCGATAACGTTTCCCATTTGCCAAACTTCGAGCCATGAGATTAGGGTTGTAATTGAGAGTAGAGATGGCCTCCTTGACCCGTTTTGCTGCACTTTCTGATACACGTCCTCTGTTATGAAGTACACGATCTACTGTTCCTATTGATACTCCAGCTCTTTCGGCTATATCTTTAATTCGTACTTGACCCATTTATTCTAAATAATAAACACAAGAAAAGATTTTTTTATAAAGTAAAAATAATGTGCACGCACACATTTTCATAAATATTTTATACTTTGGTAGAGAATTTAATTTATCAACCAGTAAAATCGAAATATGAAAAGCAAAAATATAATAATTTTGTCTTTGCTATTTTTAACCAGTTTGGTGTATGGGCAACAAGTAGTCAGTGGTTTTATAACCACATCAGCAGGGGATCCATTAATAGGGGTCAACGTTTTAGAACAAGGTACTAGTAATGGTACCATTACCGATCTTGATGGCTCATTCAGTTTGACTATTAATGAAGGTACAACACTAATAATATCTTATACAGGTTACGAAACTCAAGAGGTAACGGTAGGTAACCAGTCATCATTTGATATCATCCTAGTAGAAGGAAGTTATCTTGATGAAGTTGTAGTGACTGCTCTCAACATTGGGCGCAAAAAAAGAGCATTGGCATACTCTGTAGGCGAATTAGATGGCTCAAGTGTTGCTACTGCTAAAGAAGTGAACATTGGCAATGCCTTAGCAGGAAAGATCGCTGGGGTAAATGTAAGTAAACCAGCTTCTGGAGCTGGGGGTTCAAGCAGAATTGTCATCCGGGGTAATGGTAACATCAGTGGTAATAATCAACCATTGATAGTGGTAGATGGTGTACCGATTAGCAATTCCAACTTAGGATCAGCAGGTATGTGGGGAGGACAAGACTTTGGTGATGGCCTTAGTAGTGTTAACTCTGATGACGTAGAATCTATGACTGTACTTAAAGGAAACACAGCAGGAGCACTATATGGATATCGTGCAGATAATGGTGTGATACTTATTACTACTAAGAAGGGAAATGCTCGTCAAGGGGTTGGAGTTGAATTCAATTCTAGTTTTCTGGCTGAAAGTTTTGTTAATAATACCAATTTTCAACAGGAATATGGCCATGGTGCCAAAGGGGTCAAACCAAGCACTCTCCTAGAAGCCCAACAAAATGGACTCTCGGGATGGGGATCAAGACTAGACGGAAGCTCAGCCATGCAGTTTGACGGTGTTGCACGTCCTTATTCTTATGCGGGCAATAATTTAGGTAGATTTTATAGAACAGGAAATACATTTACCAATTCCCTAGCTCTTTCTGGTGGAGGAGAAAATCACAACTTTAGATTTTCATTTACCAACCTTGACAATAAGGGTATCCTTCCTAATTCAGGACTTGATAGGAAGACTTTTTCTACCAATACAAGTAGTAAATTTGGAAAATTAACAGCATCGCTCAGTGGATCATATGTGGTAGAAGGTGTGAAAAACAGACCAGGTTTGTCTGATTCTCCAGGGAATGCTAACTGGACAGTAGCCTCTCTCCCTCCTAGTATTAATGTAAACGACTTGATAGGAGATTCTAATAAACCAGGTGCCTTGCCTAATGGAACAGAACTATTGCCAGGATCTAATGCTTTTGTCAATAATCCTTGGTGGGCTGCTCATCAATTTGAAACAAATAGTGGAAAGAATAGAATCTTTGGAAATGCCAGTTTGAGTTTTGCAGTGACAGAAGATTTGACAGTGAGTAGTAGGGTTACTATTGACCAATTTACAGAAAGTAGGAGAAGGCTCACGCCTTATGGTACAGGTTATAGCCCAAAAGGTCAATTAGGAGAGTTTAATAGAAACGTACAAGAAGTAAATCTAGAAGCTACTATTGGTTATATCAAAGATATCAGTAGTGCCTTTGGCATAAATCTTCTTGTAGGTGGTAACCAACAGAAGAATAATAGTAATGTTCTTGGTATAAATGGATCTAATCTCAATATTCCATTTCTTCATACATTGGGTAACTTAGCCAATCAAAACCTTAATCACAGTGTTTCAAAATCTCAAGTAAACTCTGTATTTGGTCAAGCAGAATTTTCACTTAATAGTGCCTTGTATCTTACAGTAACGGGCAGACAAGATTGGTTTTCTACCCTTACTGATCCAAATGGGGCAGAATCAGTGAATAGTATATTCTATCCTTCTGTTGGATTGGCCTATGATCTTGCCAATGGATTAGAATTGCCTAGCATATTTGATTTTGCTAAATTAAGAGCTACTTGGGCTCAAGTAGGTGGTGCCACTGATCCTTATCAGCTAGGGCTACAATATGGCATATTTGCACAAGGACATTTAGGTCAACCATTAGGGAGAATAAATGGATCTACCATTCCTCCTTTAACCTTGAGACCTTCTACCAATACAGAATTAGAAATTGGGGCTGATTTTAGAATGTTAAAAGGCAGAATTCGTGCTGATATAGCTTATTACAGTAGAGAAACGACAGATGGCATACTCGATGGAAGCGTCTCCCAGACATCTGGATATGCTTCTAAGAAAGTCAACGTTGGAAAAATTACTAATAAGGGTGTCGAATTATTTGTAGAATTTACGCCTATTTTGCAAAGTAACTTTACTTGGAATATTGGATTTAATTTTGCTCAGAATAACAACAAAGTAGTAAGTCTACTTACACCAGAGGACGATGGGGAAACATTCAGATTACAAGAGAGTAGAACCCGGGTGGCATATGTAGAACTGGTCGAAGGCCAGCCTTATAGCCAAGTTCAAGGATTTTCATATGAACGTGATGCCAGTGGCAATATAGTCTTGGATGAAAATGGCTTGCCGGTTCAAGGTGCATTAGCGGCTTTTGGTACTGGGGTACATCCTACCACTCTTGGTATTAACAACAGCTTTAAATTTGGCGATGTTAATTTTAGTTTTTTAATTGATATGAAAAAAGGCGGAGTGATATATAATGCCACAAGTGCTTATTCATACCGTAATGGCTTGCATCTGGCAACTTTAGAAGGAAGAGAAACGGGGCTTGGAGTAGTAGCTGCTGAGGATATTTCTACTTACTATAATCGCATAGGCGGATCAATAGGGGAGGAATTTATTCAAAATGCGGACTTTGTAAAACTTAGAGAAGTGGTATTAGGATATAATCTACCAAATGACTTGATTCAAGACTTACCATTTGAGTCAGCTACGATTTCATTTGCAGCGCGTAATCTATTAACAATTTCCAAAAATACTGACAACATAGATCCAGAATCAACCTACACTACAGGTAATGGTCAAGGACTTGAGTTATTTGGAGTACCTGTTACAAGGTCATACGGTCTAAATCTTAAATTAAAATTCTAAAAAAAATAATATGAAAATAACAACATATAAATTCGTGGTGTTGCTTTCGGCAATGCTTTTATTTAATTCATCTTGTGATGATAATTTTGCTGAAATCAATACGAACCCTGTAGTTGCAACAAGTATTGCTCCAGGCTTTCAGTTTACTTACACACAGTTGTTTACATCAGGTACTCGATATGAAAATTGGAGAGCAGCATTAATATATTCTTCTACTATGACTCAACACATTGCATCCCTTTGTGGCTATTGGTCTGGTGATAAATATAGTTATAATGGGGCCTTTAGTTCTTCGTTGTTTGATAGAGCATACACCGGTCAGGTAAAAGAGGTGCAGGATCTTATAAATACACTTGAAAAAGGAGAGGAAGGAGATCAGACTATGCTTGGGATGGCTAGAATATGGAGAGTAGTGATATTTCATAGATTAACAGATCTATATGGTGATATCCCTTACTTCGAAGCAGGAAAAGGAGCAATAACTGGAATAGATTTTCCTAAGTATGATACTCAGCAATCTATTTATGCCGATATGCTCAATGAGTTAGAGCAAGGAGTAGGTCAGCTTTCTACTGGTGGATTTGGTAGTGCTGATCTTCTGTATGGTGGAGATGTTGATAAATGGAAAAAATTTGGTAATTCTTTGATGCTTAGATTGGCCATGAGATTAACAGAAGTAGATGCATCAATGGCCCAAACATATGTTACTAAGGCTATTGCTGGAGGTATTATGACTGACAATAGTGATGATGCATTCATAGAGCATGTAAGTGGACCAAGTTCTGGGCCTGCTGGGCTTAATTCAAATGGCCTTGGAGAGGTCTTGGATCAAGCCAATGGCTTTGGAGAAGGATGTCCGAGACTGAGTGCTACATTTGTAAATGGCCTTATGGCAAATAGTGATCCTAGAATGGATATCATCGGTACACCAGGGTCTGGAGGACATAATGGATTACCCAATGGATTAGATGCGACAACAATACTAGAAAATTCTACAGGTACAACATTAGCAGAATTTGATCAAATAAATCAAATGCTTGTTACCGTATCTTCCCCAATGATGTTTATGACCAGTGCTGAGGCTCAATTACTTGCAGCAGAAGCAGCGATGAGAGGATGGGCAAGTGGTGACGCGGCTTCTTATTACAATCAAGGGGTGACTAATGGTATGGGGCAGTATAAAATTTTTGATGCCTCTTTAGATGTTGATCCTGCGGCTGTAAAGGCTTATTTAGAAACCAATCCTTTTAGCATGGCTACTGGTATGGCGCAGATAGGATGGGAATACTGGGTTGCAACTTTTCTTAATGAATATGAAACTTTTGCCAACCTGAGACGATCTGGATATCCTGAATTAACACCTATTAATTACACAGGTAATGTTACAAATGGCCAAATACCAAAAAGGCTAGCATATCCTTCAAATGAGGCAGGAAGAGAATCTTTTGAAGCAGCAAAGACTGCACAAGGTTTAAGTGATGATTTTTCTACTTATTTATCTGCACCTGTATGGTGGGATAATTAGAGGTTATTTGAGGTTGTAGAAAAACATATTATTGGTTTATTTACATCTCATCAGAATGACATAGTTTCGACAAATAACAGAATTATAAATAGTTTGTCATACGTTAAGGTGGACAGTGAAAACTGTTCACCTTTATTATTTTGTGACTAACTCGGTCGGTGTGCTGGGTGTAATGGAATGCCGTAAATACTCATTATCTTCTGTAACCAGAAATATTTGTCGTCACTATGGTCAAAAATGCCGCAAAATCACAACAATAGCTATTTAACCAAGAGCATTGTCCTTGGCTCTATTTAGCTTAAAAGCTTTCAGTTTTCTATAATGATTACACTAGTGCTCTGTCAAGGATAAATTGACGGGTAACTTTGGCATCTTTTGAACCTGCTCTTTGTTAAAAATACTCGCCATATCTACTGCTATGACTGCGTTTTTTGCCTCGTTCAGGATCAAATTAT
>JAZGFD010000061.1:0-16689 GCA_036479115.1 Saprospiraceae bacterium
GAACAAAACTCGCATTTGGCTTTACATTTCTATTTTATTCATCCTTGATTATCAATAGAGTGTGATGTGTTATCACATTGATTTTGCTCGAACAAATGTTCTGTTCTTAACGTAAAAATGCATCGAATTCACTAAAATCTATAAAGGTCGAAAAACTTAAATTCAACATTTTGCATCATTTCATTTTTTCGCTAATTCATGGTTTCTCGAGTGATATGATCATCAGAGAAAATATAAAATATGTAAAATTCTAAAAATGTGCAGTTTTCTGTCAGACACTATATAGTCAAGGTGATTTAGTCATATTTTAAACCTGTACTTTGTTGAAGCCCCCCTTTCATAGCCATGTTATGCAAGAGAATTTTCGCCTTGTTCAAACTTAAACTTAAACTCAATCCAGCTTTTATTTTTTGATACAGCACGGGAGTGTGCCATTTACATTGGATCAAGTCTTGTACAGCGCTTCATCAGTGCTGAGTAATGATCAGAATACCTAAGGACTTCCTCATTTCCAATTAAAATAAACTGCTCCTTTGCTCTTGATATTGCTACATTGAGTTTTCGATCTACACCATCTATATTCTGAGAGACAAGAGCATCCAACTGGAATGGTGTATTGACCACAGTAGACATGATAATAATGTCTCGGGCTCCTCCTTGATACCTTTCCACGGTATCAATAGTAATTTTATCGTATGTTATTTTATTCTCTTCTAAAATGGATTTAATCATTGCTATTTGAGCTCTGAATGGTGTGATTATACCTATGCTATCAATATTAAAAACACCATTGATCTCAAGTATATTTTTAAGTTGTAGAACCACTTTTGCCACAGCTTTGGCTTCGTACTCATTTACTTTTTGAGAAGAGGAAAGGTCATTTAAAGGAGTGGGAATATATACAAGCCTGTTTTTTATTAGATTTTCTTCAACCTCATTATTGTATGACCAGTTTTTATTGGCGACAAGCCTTTTAATCTGAGGCAAAAGAATCAATCTTCCTTGATAAAATTGGTCATTTACTACACTCATAATCTCCTTATGCATTCGGCCCTGCTCTTTGAGCTGACTATAAGCCCAAGTCCATCCATGATTTAAACATTGCCTAAACAATCGTTCAAATAATGACTCTGAATACGATCTGAACCCTACAGAGGTAAGAGATTTCTCTTTTATCTCTGCTTGGAAATTTTTTTGCAAAACGATAGCCGGCAGCTGGAGGTGATCGCCAATCAGTACAAATTTTTTCGTTTTAGTAAGGATGCCTGCTATACTCGCTTCTAGTATCTGTGAAGCCTCATCTACTATGCAAATTCCAAATTGCAAAAGGTTAAAAATCTCTGATTTGCCTACTATTGATGCTAGAGTAGCCACGTATATTTGATGCCTTTGCAAAAGTTGTTTGAGGTTTTTTCGGTCTTTTATTGATTCTAATTGAACATTGAGCAGTTTGGATTTGTAGCGTTCTCCACAGCTGTATTTTGATCCTATCCTGATGTAATCAATGTCATTATCAATTTTTTCAATGGCTTGGCATATCTCATCTACAGCCCTATTGGTATACCCGATGACGAGCATTCTGGTCTGGGTATTATTGTAATAATGATCTATGATTCCTCTCAATATTACTGATGTTTTGCCTGTTCCAGGAGGCCCCCATATCAAATAGTAATCTTCAGAAGCGATGGCTTTCATGATAATATTATTTTGAGTAGGAGTGGCTCTATGTACTTCTGAGGACGGCAATAGGGCATATTTGTTTGGTGGGGTTATCCCAAGTATGTGATGGCGTTTTATTTTTTCTCCTTTGGCAAAATGATACAATTGCCTAAATGTTTTACTAAAACTGCTATCCAGAATATCACGTTCTATATTCCATCTTTTTTTAGAATCAAAAGCATGATTATTCATTTGTTTTGAGCGCAGTCTTATTGTCACATTTTGTACAGAGATATTGCTCAATGTACATTTGAATATTTGAGATCTCATTTGCTCCTTGCTCAAAGCATCACTAGGATAGAGAATGATGATATCGCCTATTCTAAAATTGCTTATTCTCACCGTATTAAGGGTATATTCAAACATAATATGAGGATCATCTTCTTGTGAGTTATCAGTGACAATTTTAAGATCATTAATAAGAAGAAATCGTTCATGTTTTTGGCCTTTATCCAATTGCCAAAGGCCTGATAGACCTTTTGATGTTTGTGATAATTCATCCCCTATTTTTGACAATGCATATTCTTTACTAAGGAATGCAAAAGAAGATTCCCAATATGCTTTTTCAACATCAGATAGTGACTGGAATAATTTGCTTATCTCGTTGATATCCTGGCCTTTAAATCCAGATAATTTTCCACTATATTTTTTTAGAAAATTTGAAATATAATTGTTTTCACCTTTTTTCGATTGCATCTTGCATTCTTCGAGATAGATTCTATTTCTCACCCTGAGAGCTTCTCTCTGTTCTGATTTTATAGTAGGAGCATAGCGCAGGGCGGTATCGCTCTCTGCTGAGTATAAGATGAAATTGTTACGTTTTATTTTTTTTCCTAAATTACTTTCCAATATAAGGTCGTAAAGCAATGTCTGATGGTAATGACTATTGTTAAGCCCATAAGTATTTGGTCTATAAGACTTACCACTTTTAAGTTCTACTATATTCATCTCATCGCCATCATGATACAATAAGTCAAACCTTCCTTGTATACCTATACGAGGCGCATAGTAACTGGGTTCTACATATACGCTTCTGCCATTTATCCCCTGATTGTGAAAATCTTCATCTACCACTCTTTTGATATTCTGATAATGGCGGTGTGTAGTATGAATGAGTTTTCTTACTTGCTCGTTAGTAAAAGTGGCAAATGCCAAAGGATTAATATGAAAGATGTTATTTTTAAAATGATTAAAACTAATGTATGGGTCATATATTAATTCATCAAGAATAACATTGGCGATATTTCCTACATGTAGTGAGAGGCTCGCACCTTTATCAATCATTTTTTTTAACCCATAACCTGCCACACTTACACCGAATGCATCAAATGCTTCTGATACCGAAGTCACATCAATAAGATAGTCAGGTTGCAACACATAATAGGACGGGAAAAGCGCATTTTCTTTTTTTTGAATATCAAAAAGGCCAATTTTTATGGGTAATCTTTCTCTTTCTTCTAAAAATTTAAGATGCTGTTCTAATTCTTTACTTTCATCTTGCTCTTCTATATAAAAATGGTTTTCATTTCCATCATTGTCATCAGCTAAAAAACACTTCTTGGTAATGTCACAGCCCTTTAAAAATAAAGTAATGTGGGGAATAAATGTATCATATTTTGTTTTCTTCTTATTTGAAAGATATAAATTAAAGGAGGGAGATTTAAGCTCTATTCCGAGATTTACACCCAAACATTTGGCAACAATATTTTTAATCAAATAAGCACCAAGAAAAACATGATCCTGAGTGTGATTTTCTTTTTGAGGGACTACTTTTCGAAAAGTATGAAAGAGGAAAACATCTTTTCCGCTGATTTTATACTTATTATTTAAAAAAGAAATGCGGGCATAGTATGAAGAGAAAAATAAATTTTCTTTATCACTAAGATAAGATACAACATAACGTAAGGTTTGATCCAATATCAATATTGAATTACTAGCAGTAGATTCTTTATGCATAATCTTAGAGAGAGCTGACTCCAGAGATGCGACTAATTTTAGATCATTCACTTAAATAGTTAAGCAACTTGAATTAATGGTTTAATGTACCGACTCAGCTATGGTACTTTTTGATTAAAGATGAACTATTTTTTTTGCTAATCAAGGCTCATTTGAATCGAAATAGCAGCGTTATTGCGATTTATGTAGCCGCAGAGTAACGAAAAAAAAGTTGTTTTTAACAAAGTTTGATTTTGGCTGAATAGTTACGCTTTTGTTCTGTAAAAATATAAATGTACAGATTAGAGGTTTAAATCGTTAAATTGTAGTGTTCTTAACTAAACATATCTTTTTTATATACTCAAATGAGTAGATATTTTGGTTTTGATAAACAATAAAAACGTGAATTCAACAGCATAGGAAGAAGAAAATATGGTAAATCGATACTGATATGGAGTAACTTTTCCCTTGTTGAAAGATGTTGATCAGTATTGCCTTTTTTTTACAAATAACAAATTTCATTATTAACAAATTACTTTTAATAGCGCTTCTTTTTGTTCTTCCCGAAACCACATTTTCACAGATGCCAGGGCTTGATTTATTGGGAAACAGGTCATACATCGAGATTCCATTTAGGATTGAGCAAGGCTTTATCATCCTAGAAGCACGTTTTCACAATTCAGTAAATTTGGATTTTATTTTTGATACTGGAGCTGAAAATACTTTGATTTTTGAAAGAGAAATTCCAGAGATATTTGGTATTCCTTATGACCGAAGAATTGAAATAATGGGTTCCGATTTCAGTACGGGGCTTTTCGCCAATATTATTAGAAAAGTCATTTTTTCTCTTGGAAAGGCAAATATAGTATTGAGAGATGTGGTAGTGCTTGAAGAAAATATTTTACTTTTAGAAGAAAGGTTAGGTATAAATGTAGATGGCATCATAGGTGGGTCTTTTTTTAGAAACCTAGTTGTAGAGATTAATTATTCGAAAAAGAAGTTAGTATTGTACCATCCTGAAAAAGTGAATCCTAGAATATACTCAAAATACACCCCTTTTGACATCGAAATACGGCATGGTAAGCCTTACTTAAGGGCAAAGACTGCTATTACACCTGGAACGGAAAGAGAACTCATTTATTTAATAGATTCGGGGGCATCATTGCCTTTTCTCATACATACCAATACGGATACTCTATTACAATTGCCTCAAGGAGCAAAACTCGGAAGTTTAGGATTTGGGATAACTGGTATATTAAAAGGATACATAGGTCAGATTTATAATCTAGAAATTGGGCCATTTTCTTTCCCAAACCTTGTCACAAGTTTTCAGGATATTGAATATGGAAAAATTGACTCCGGAGGGATGTACGATGGTGCTTTGACTAGAAATGGAATTATTGGCAATCATTTAATGCGTAGATTCAATATAATAATAAATTACTTTGACAATACGGCTTACTTCAGACCGCGTAGGAAAAAGAAATATTCCAAGTCATTTGACTATGATCGTAGCGGACTGCTGATTTTTGCAGTAGGTATTGATCTTAACGAATTTTTAGTTAAAGATGTCACTATTGATAGCCCAAGCCATGATGTAGATATTAGACCTGGTGATATAATAATAAAAATAGGGCGGAGGAAAACCAAATTTATGAACCTGGAATCTGTCAATAACAGACTTCAGGGCAGGGTCGGTAAAAAGATAAAAATAGAAATAGAAAGAGAAGGCGAAAAGATAAAAAAGACCATTATTTTGAGAGATTGGTTTCTTTCAAACAAGAAAAACAAGAAAAATAACTGATCTTTTTACCCTAGACCTTTATATTTATAATAATTCAACCTATTTTTGCACTCCTTTTTAAATACGTATCAATCTTAAAAGAGATGTTTGCAATAGTTACAATAGCAGGACAGCAGTTTAAAGTCGAAAAAGGACAAGAAATATTTGTTCATCATCTTACTCAAAATGAAGGCGATAAAGTAGCTTTTGATGAGGTATTATTAGTGTCTGACGGAGCTAAGACCAATATTGGAACACCTACAATCAAAGGTGCTTCAGTAGGAGCCAGTGTGCTCGGGCACCAAAAAGGAGACAAGGTAATCGTATTCAAAAAGAAAAGAAGAAAAGGATATACAGTGAAAAATGGCCATAGGCAACAATTCACTAAGATTAAAATAGATTCGATAAAGGCATAATTATAAGACAATGGCTCACAAGAAAGGAGTAGGTAGTTCCGATAATGGACGTGATAGTAATAGTAAACGCTTAGGAGTAAAACTTTTTGGCGGAGAACTGGCTCGATCAGGTAATATTATTGTAAGACAAAGAGGCACAAAATTTCATCCTGGTGAAAATGTGGGTATGGGACGTGATCATACCCTTTTTGCATTGATAGATGGTACTGTGCAGTTTAGAACAAGAAGAAAGAACAGGACATTTGTTAATATTTTAGATACCCCTACTGAAGTAGTAACAGCGCCTAAAAAAGCGAGATCAGCTAAGAAAGCCGTGGCTCCAAAAGTTGCTGAGATTAAAACACCATCAAAAGCAGCTGCAAAAGCATCACCAAAAGCAGCTTCTAAACCAAAAGCAGCGGCAAAACCAAAAGCAGCTTCTTCTAAAGCCAGCAGTAATAAGCCGGATGATTTCAAAAAAATAGAAGGCATAGGTCCTAAGATTGCTTCTCTAATTTCGGAAAGTGGTATTTCATCGTTTGCTCAATTGGCCAAGACTGATCCAGATAAAATAAAAGAGGTGTTATTAGCTGCAGGGAATAGATATAAAATGCATGATCCTACTACATGGCCTCAGCAGGCAGGTTTAGCCGCAAAAGGTAAATGGGATGAGCTAAAAGCACTTCAAGATAAGTTAGACGGAGGAAAGTAATCACTCTTCTTTTCTAATGTTATAAAATAAAGCCTGACTAAGGGTTACAATTAAAGGCATGAAGTGTTTCTTCATGCCTTTAATTGTATCAGGTCTATGGATTTTACTGGCACCCATCCTTCATCTTTGTCATCGAGTTGTACCTTATACCAATCATTAATCTGATCTAATACCTTGGCTCTTACTCCTTGTGATAATAAGGCCACTTCATTGCTTCTTTTATCAGGCCCATCTAAAAGTGAGATGTTATCTTGCATTACAATACCGTAATTCACTCCATAAATATGATCATAACGTTCTATTGCGGCCAAGAGAGATAATCCCGATAGAAGTAAAAATATTCCAAATATCGCCGATGAAATGTAATGAGACCTTAGTTTTTCTTTTACTTCAAGATGACTATTAGACCAATATATAAAAGCAAATACTAGGCATGTGATCAGTAATAATAGATGGAGAATAACCCATGTCATAATACTCAGTTGATTGACTGCATTGTGCAATACCGAAGCAAGAAAAAAATCTGGAATAAAGGTGATGGTATTGGTAATGCTTTCCTTGGCTAAGGCAATATTGATTGTAGCTTGATTGTTTCGAGGATTTAGAATAAGAGCTTTTTCAAAATTCAGGATGGACTTACCTATCTTCTGTTCTTTTAAGTATGCATTTCCCAAATTGGAAAATAATTCATCAGATGCAAAACCACTACTTATCAGACTTTGATATTGCTGAATAGCATCAATGTACTGTGCTTTTTGATAATATTGGTTGCCCAGTTTAAACTGGTCTTGAGCATTATTGGTTATACCCGCTGCTACATCACAATGTATAAGAGTAAGCAGCAAGGCCAATACTCCACAGCAGTAATTTTTTAGTATTGTCATTTACTGAACGATTTTTTTCTTGGTTTATCACTTTCAGACCAATTAAAACCCTGAAGGTTATGGCTTTTGGCATCAATTATCACGCCTTTGCTAAAGTTAGATTTTGGCTTGTCTTTAAACCTCAAATAATCAATGTTATCGTTGGTAAAAGTAAAATTAAGTCCTCCACATAGTGTATGATTTACTCCTATTATTTCATGATCTTCGTATATAAAGTAAACCATTTCTACATTTTTTTCGACTTCAATTTCATCCAGGTTCTCTCCTTGAAAATTACAGGTTATTATATCACCCTTTACTTGATTAAATGTACCCTCTGCACTTTGCATTATCATAAATGCATTACCTATTACTTTCATTGCCTCGATTTGATTGTTTTGCATTATAATAAGAATAGTATCACCGGTTATTTGGATGGAGTCAGACCAAAATATCGGAGCATTAGTGAATACATATTGAGAGTCTAAAGCCGAGTAAGTGAGATTGCCAGACCTGCCTGATATGTCAGATTTCAGAAAAGACACTTTTTCTTTTCCCAAGTAAAATTCAGTAGAATCTGTTTTAGAATAAACGAGAGTATCACATTTGAGAAAAAATGTATCATCCTTTAATTCTTTAACAAGTAATGGCTGATCAGTGTGATTAAATGCCAAATAATTGTCTGATTTAGAATCTGACTTTAGGACATCACCATACAGTGTGATATTTTGATTTATATCTTTTAATACTACATTTCGCTCTGCTACATCCACTCCATTTGGTTCTCTAAATAGCAATTCTGCCTTTAGGGTTCTTCCAGTATTATCTATTACTTCTGAGTCTCCACTCGTTTCATATTGATCTGTTTTAAGATTGTATTTGATTATATCTGACTTAAGGTTTCTCTTATCGTCTTTATAGAATGCTTGCCCCAATAAGTCTAAAATTTCTTTTTCTTCATAATAAATAATTGTGTTTGCTCGTGCTTGCCTATCTCTTTCATTTACTACAGGATAGCCCGTTAAAATATATTTTTTTTCAGGGCCTATATATCTCACCTTATCAGCTATTATAATTCTTTCTCCATTCTTTATTTCTAGATTATTGTAGAACAGTCCTTCATTCTTTTTATAATCGAAATATCCTCCTTCACAATAGATTTCTGATGAATCTGTTTTGATGAAAGTAGGAGCAATAATATATACTATTTCGCGAGATAGATCATACTTCAATGAATCTGTTTGCAACAAAGAGAACGAATCTTTTACAATCACTCTGCCTTTAAAAATAGCTTGATCAGCGTCAATGTCATATATGCCTGAGTCACTTATCAGCTTTTGACTTTTGTTCAAAAGAGTGGCTCCTTTGGTATAGTAAGCTTTCTTGTTATTAATGTCGTATTCAGCTTGTGTGGTATTTAATCTTTTCTCAGCTTTTTTAAATATCACCTTACCAAAGAGTTGAGTTTTCTTTAAAATATCACTGTAAAAAAGAGAATCTGCGAATATTTCTATAGAGTCTCCTTGTAATATACTTACATCGCCAAATGCTTTTACATCCTCTTTGTTTTTGACATATGCCCTATCTGCAAAAAGGAAAAAACTGTCTTGGGTAATTGTCACATGGCCTATAAGTGTATCATACTCAGTACTATCATTCCCATCGTGTTTGAAAAAATCGGCTAGTAGCCCTAATTTACTCGTAGGATTGTTGATTTCACCTTGATCTGTTTCCTGTGCTTTCGTGATGCCAAATGTTGCCAATATTAGAATCAGAGGCAACACTATGATAGATAAAAAGTAAATTTTTCTTTTATGACAGTACATTGATTGAAAAATGTTCTATGACAAAAATAGGAAATGCCTAACTTAGCAATTCTTGTAACTATTCAGGAGGTGTGCTTTTGAGTGAAAAAAGTGTTATTTATATGCTAAACGAACCCATTTTCCTCTTAATTGCTATGCTATTACTATCTTATTTTATACGTTAGTAAATCTCGATTATGTTGCCATATCTTCTATTTGAGAAAAAAAATAGCTAATGTGTAGCGGAGAAATAGCTTTTTTTAGTTAAAATTGGTATTACCTGATTAAGTTACCAATTCTTAATAAATTCTTATGATACAACGTGTTCAATCTATATTTTTATTTTTAAGTACTGGAGCTTTAGGTTCTGTCTTTGTTTTTCCATTTGCATCTTCACCAGATAAAACACAAGAGTATTTTTCTGATGGCATTTTTAATGTTCATGATGACGTTATTCTTTTAGGGTTAATAGTCACAACAGTAATTGCCTGTTTTGTCACTATTTTTTTATATTCAAATAGAAAATTACAACTCAATCTTTGTCTGCTTTCTCTTTTTTTAATAGGCGGAGTATTTGGAATGCTCATTTATTCATTTTCACAACTGAAAGATTTTACATTTGATCTTGGCATAGCTTCTCCCATTCTGGGTTTTGTTATGACAATCCTCGCTTATATTTTTATAAAGAAGGATGACAAGTTGGTGAAATCAATGGATAGATTACGGTAGTTATTTATTTAGTTTTGGCATTGGTGCACCCATGAGTGGAGGTATATCATTCATTTTTTATTCAAATGGTCTATGTCTCATTTGGTCAGCCATACGGGCTTAGTGGCTATAACCTTTTGGTATATTGGGCATAGCTCATCATGGGCTCCTTTTAAATATCCAGTACTCATGAGAAATTCATTAGTAATTTCTCCACCAGTAAATTTGAAAGTCTTTTTGAAAAGTTTTACCCATTCTTCTTTGGTCAATGGATGATGATGGTCAAGCCATGATTTGAATGCTCCATTTTCTTTTTGAAGTTGGATAATTACTTGTGCATTATGGATAGCAGCATTGACCTTGAGTTTATTTCTGATTATTCGACTATCTTGAAGTAATCTTTCTCTATCTTTTTCTGTGTATTCTGCTACTTTCCTAATGTTAAAATTAGAATATGCTTTTTTAATATTTTCTTTCTTTTTCAGAATTGTAATCCATGATAGACCTGCCTGATTGATTTCTAAGATCAGCCTACCAAAAAGCGAATCATCACAATTTATTGGAAATCCATATTCATGATTATGATAATGTACATTGGGATTACTATTATCCATTTTACTCACTGCTATGCAGTACGAATTGGTCATTGCTTTGTCAGTTGTCATATCGATGATTTTATTTTTCGTAGAGCAAAATAAGCCAAAACCGCTGAGATTGCTAGCAAAATGCTTCCAGCCACAAATGGCGCTCCAGGAAAATATGAAATGGCATGATCTCCAGTGAATTTATAAAATAAAAAAGTGGCAATAGCAGGGCCGATGATGGTAGTAATGCTGACCATGCTCGTCAACGCTCCTTGTAGGTTACCTTGTTCTTTTTCTGACACTTTGTTTGAAATGAGACCTTGCAATGTTGGACCTGCTACACCACCCAAACAATAAGGAATCATAAACATATATATCAAGAATGATGAGCTCGCCATAGCGAACAATCCCATCCCTATAGTCCAAAGAGTAAAGCCTATTAAAATGGTGACCTTTTCACCAAATTTTTTCACAAATACTCCTGTTAACCCACCTTGTACTACTGCCACCAGAATACCAATAAAACTCAAACTGTATCCTACTTCTGCTTCATTCCACTCATACATTTCCATAGTAAAGAAAGTCCAAATAGCAGGAAGAGACTGACCTGCTATATTAGCGAAAAACAATGCAATTACTAAGAGCATCAACCCCTTATAATTAGCCAAGTGAGCCAGTGATACACCTGGTATCATTTTTTTAAGAATGACATTACGTCTATTTTCTGGAGGCAATGACTCAGGTAAAATGAAGTACCCAAAAAGAAAATTGAGCATGGATATTCCTGCTGCAATAAAGAATGGCAACCGTACATCTATAGCTCCGAATATTCCACCAATAGCAGGCCCAATAATAAAGCCTAAGCCAAAAGCCGCACCGAGCATCCCAAAGTTTTTGGCCTTGTCTCCAGGAGCACTGATATCGGCCATATAGGCATTTGCCACAGTATAACTGGCTCCCATCGCTCCTGCCAATAATCTACCCACAAAGAGCCACCATATCGTAGGAGCAAAGGCATGGATAAGGTAATCTATGCTCAATCCAAACAAAGCGATAAGGAGCACTGGTCTACGCCCATATTTATCGCTCAATTCACCTAAAATAGGTGAAAAGATGAATTGCATCAGGGCAAAAGAAATTAACAACATACCACCATAAGCAGATGCTGCTGACAAGTCAGCACCAGTCAATTCTTGAATCAATGAAGGAAAAACAGGTATGATGATGCCTAAACCAATGACATCTATCAAAATGGTGATAAATATGAATAGAATAGCTTTGTTGGATTTCATTATTAATGTGATTGTGATTCGTCTAGATCACTTAAATTGAGATGTTCAGCAAGGGTAGACACGCTGTTTATATCTTAATTAATAGCACCGCTATTTTTCAAACTAGGGAATCTCGATTATGTCACCATATCTTCGAGTTGAAATGATAATAGTTAACGAGAAACGCTAATAGTATGTATTTCTAATCAAAAACGGCAATTGAGTAGTACAAGAAAAAGTATTGAGAAAATAAGAAAGGCCCTATTTCTACTGTGACTGTAGCGGAATTTCACTGATTACATTACCTCCTCCGTTGACCATTATGGCTGTAATTATACAGAGCGCAAATAGCATAAGCGCTAATCCCCAAGTGATTTTTTCTATTAAATCCGTAGATTTAGCAGCTCCAAACATTTGATTTGCACCAGAGCCACCGAAGGTAGAATCTACACCGCCTCCTTTGGGATTTTGGATTAGTACTACGAGCATTAAAAGAATGCATACTAGGGCGATCAAAATGGTCATTAATGTAGTCATAACTTCTTCAGTTTTTCTATAAGCGCTGCAAAGTACGCACTTTTTTCAGGATAAATCAACCGTAGTTTTTCATACAGTTCTTGTGCTTTGCCAAGATGGCCTTGCTTTTCCATGAGCCGAGCTAATGTTTCGCTTATTGCTATACCTTCTATTGAAACACTTTTTTCGATTTGTGATGTATCTATTTCTTCATCTTTTCCACCAAGGGCTAACAGCCATTCTGAAAATTCTGATAATTCATTTGTAGGTTTATAAGGAGTTTTTTTCTTCTTGTCTTTTTTTGAAAAGTTTCTTTTTTTGGGAGATTTATCAGAAGTTTCTAGTGCTATTTTCACTGAGGAGGCTTTGTCTATTTTTTTTACAAATGACTCCGATGTCAAAGAAGTAATATATGCATCCCAATCTTGTACAGATTCTTCTACTTCAATATGTTCCATATTTTTATTCTCAGGTTCTTTCTTTTTCGTGTTTTTCTCGCTGAGCAGTGGACTTTTCATTACGTTTTTTTCTGCAGCACTTAATTTTTGCAGAGTAGATTTTGATTTATTTGGGTTCGAATCCTTAGGTGCTTTGGTGCTTTTTTTATGCTTTTTACTAGCTTTTGTTTTGACTTTTCCTTTTTGTTCTTTGGTTGCCTTTAAGTTGAGCTTTGCAATATCAGCACTATTTTTTTTCCCTATTCCCCCTATTTCCCCCACTTGACTTACTCCCCCCACTTCTACTATTTGATCTATTAATTCATTCATTCTCACCCTATCAGTCACAACAGTAGCAGATTTGTGGTAGGCCTTGATATCTGTTATTCCACTTGATTTTAGTTTGATGGCTTTTAGCAAATGAAGATATTGGGCGTAAGGGTATTCTTTGATCCATGATTCAATTTCTTCTAAGCTCAAATTTTTAATGAGAGCTGGATTTTCAAAAATATTTTGTATTAGATTTCCATTTTTCATCCTTACCAGTTAGAGAATGATTTATTAAAAATATCATCTGTGATTTGAACGAATATTTCTTCTATCAAACCATCCTGTACGTCAAAAAGAGATAGAGAGCTTTCGAAATCTTGAAAAAATGAAAAAGACTGAGTATAAGATTGCTCTTCATCTACAGTATTAATGTAATCTACTTTCACATTTATAGTGAGTCTATTTAGCGAAGAACCAATCTGGCCATTATTGCTAGAAGGTGCTACAGATGTGACTGAAAATGATGTCACTGACCCGTCAAATTCTATACTGGGGTCAGTCTCACCGTATGCCAATCTTGATGTTTTTAATACCTTTTCTCTTAGCCTATCAGAAAATATTTGACCTATTTCTGCCGGAGCATTGGGGGCATTATTCCTAAAGTTACCAATATAAAAAGTAGTAACCTCTGGAGATATACTTGTCCCTTTAAAAGTGTAACAAGATGATGTCATGAGGATTATCAATATGACAAACATGGCACTATATCTCATAGAAATTAATTTTTCTATATAGTGTCCTTTCTGATATGCCAAGTTCTTGAGCTGCTTCCTTTCGTTTTCCATTGTGACGCTTGAGTGCCTTTTGGATGAATTCTTTTTCCATGTATTCAAGAGAAAGATTTTCTTCTACCACCTCAAGGTCTTGATATTGATGATCGTTCACTATTACAGGAGGATTTTGGTTATTATAGCCTCTGTAGGGCTGATCAGCACTATAATTTCTACCATGATGCTCGTCCTTTGCGGCTGATGGAGGCGTGTTAGTATATTGATCTGTTTGATCTATTTCATAATGGCTGGGAAGTCTCATTGGTCTGAGGCTGCCTGTTTTAGGCATTTTGAGGTCATTGCCTTCTACTAACTCATATATCAACCCTTTCATGTCATTGAGGTCATTTTTCATATCGAATAAGACCTTATATAGCAATTCTCTTTCTTTAAAACTATCTTGCCCATCCTCATCTACTTTTCGTGGATGATTGGTCTGCCTCAGCTTAGGAAGTACATCCAAAATGTCATTTGTAGAAAGTAATTTTTCTTCGAGTAAAATTGAGAGTTGTTCTACTATATTTTTCAACTCTCTTACGTTTCCTGGCCATCTGTAGTTTTCGATAAGTTGTCTTGCTTCTTGGTCTAGTTGGATGGCTTCTGCCTTGTATTTTTCAGAAAAATCTACAGCAAATTTTCTAAAAAGCATATAAATATCCTCTCTTCTTTCTGACAATGAAGGCACTCTTATAGGCACTGTATTTAGACGATAAAAGAGATCTTCTCTGAATTTGCCAACATGAATTTTCTTTTCTAAGTCAACATTTGTAGCAGCAATAATCCTTACATCAGTTTTCATTACTTTAGACGACCCTACTCTTATAAATTCACCAGTTTCTAGTACTCTCAAGAGATAGGATTGAGTATCAAGTGGCATCTCGCCTATTTCATCTAGAAATATAGTACCTCCATTCACCGTCTCAAAATATCCTTTTCGTTCACTCGTAGCACCTGTAAATGCACCTTTTTCGTGACCGAAAAGTTCGGAATTGATTGTCCCTCCTGGTATGGCTCCTGTATTTATTGCTATAAATTCATTGTGTTTTCGAACCGATAGTTTATGGATTATTTTGGAAAAAACTTCTTTACCTACTCCACTTTCTCCTGTGATGAGTACGGTCAAGTCTGTATTAGATACTCTCACTGCGGTGCTCAGTGCTCTGTCTAATTTCTCAGACCTTCCAATGATACCAAATCTGTTTTTTATAGTTTGTAAATTCATTATTTTATAACAAAATATTTATAGAATTATTAATTTTGTAACTACTCAGGTAGTCTCTAATTTTTGGGTAAAAAAAATCTTTTCCTACCATTTTTTATATGATGGTGGTATCAACAATGCCTCGTAGTGTTGCCCTACTGGCTTGATGCACTTTTACCTTCACATAATCACCTACTTTTACTCCTTCCTTTTTTGGAAAAATAATTACTTTATTTTGACTGTTTCTTCCACGCAATTCTAGCTTTGATTTCTTTGAAGTACCATCCACTAATACTTCAAAAGTTTGGCCCACATCTCTCTGATTCACCTCATGTGCTATTCTGCTGTATACTTCTATTACATCATTAAGCCGTTTTTTCTTTGTCTCAAGAGGGATGTCATCCTTAAATTTTTTAGCTGCCAATGTGCCTGGTCTTTCAGAATAATAAAAAGTATAAATCATTGAAAAATTAGAGTATTCTAGAATACTTAGGGTATCCTGATGTTCTTCTTCTGTCTCAGTACAAAAACCTGTTATTATGTCTGCACTAATGGCACAGTCCGGTATAATTTCTTTGATGCGGTCTATCTTGGATTTGTACCATTCTCTATCGTAAGCACGGTTCATTAAATCAAGTATTCTACTGTTTCCTGATTGTACGGGCAGATGAATGTAATTGCAAATGTTATGGTGATCTCTAATGGCATATAGTACTTCATCATTGATATCTTTTGGATGAGAAGTAGAGAATCTCACTCTGAGTATCGGATTTATCTTTGCAACCATTATCAGAAGTTGAGCAAAGGTGACTTTATCACCACTTTCAGGGTTTATCCATTTGTAAGAATCAACATTTTGACCCAAAAGAACCACTTCTTTATATCCTTGCTCCACCATATGACCAGCTTCAGCCATTATAGTAAATGCGTTTCTACTTCTTTCTCTTCCCCTAGTAAAAGGTACCACGCAAAACGAACACATATTATCGCATCCTCGCATTATAGAAATGTATCCTGAAACGCCATTGCTGCCTAATCGCAAAGGGGTGATATCAGCATAAGTTTCTTCTTTGCTTAAAAATACATTGACTCCCTTTTCTCCTCCTATAGCCACCTGGATCAGGGAGGGTAAATCTCTGTAAGCATCTGGTCCTACTACTATATCTACCAATCTCTCTTCCTCTAGAAATTTCTTTTTTAGACGTTCGGCCATGCATCCCAGGACGCCTACAAGTGCACTTTTTTTCTTGTTTTTTCCAAAAACACTCAGCCGTTGCCTTACATTATGCTCAGCCTTTTCTCTTATGCTGCAAGTATTTATAAGAATAAGATCTGACTCTTCCATGACCTTAGTTGACTTATATCCCTCATTGGCTAAAATCGATGCCACAATTTCAGAATCACTGAAATTCATGGCACAACCATAACTTTCTATATAAAAATATTTTTGAGCGATATTATTTTCCAACTCTATTACCTTGTCGTACCTTTCTTCTTCTAAAGACGTGTTTATATCTAATTTCACTTTTATTCCTTCCAACGAAGGGTTGTTATTATACATGTAGCACTTTTTTTACTCTAAAAGTACACTACCTGAGTAGTTACTATCTATTTTGAAAAAGGATGGCAAAAATAAGAAATAAAAAAGTGTGATGTGACA
>JAZGFD010000062.1:0-7311 GCA_036479115.1 Saprospiraceae bacterium
ACAGTTATCACTCACCGTTGGCTCTCCTGTATTACTTGGATCTACATCCGCTGTACAATCATCGTCTAATTGTACTACTTGATCATCTGGGCAATCTATTTGAGGGCCATCACGGTCTACTACTGAAATTGTAGCTGATGTAGTAGCTGTATTGCCACATTCATCAGTAACCGTCCATGTTCTTTTTATTTCAAATTCATTCTCACAATCACCTGGGATATTTTCGTCATCAAATGTTAAGGTTGGTGTGCTACAATTATCCCCAAAAGCAGGAGTCCCGAAAACAAGATCTTCATCACATGAAATTTCTTTATCTGGTATTAATCCATCAAAAAATGGTGAAGTAGTATCGTCAATTGTAATTATCCTAATAACTTCAGTCGAGTTACCGCATTCATCTGTAGCCGTAAAAGTAAACTCTTGTATTTCTCGACAACCATCTATTGTTATTGAAGATTTAGCCGATTCTGTAATCGTTGAACAGTTATCTTCCCAAAGGGGCGTATATGGAGGTATTGGGTCACCACATTCTATTGTAACATCATTTGGTGGATTTTGAATTTCTGGTGCCTCTTCATCAAGAATGCTTATTATTTGAAATTTATTAATTTCATTATTACAATCATCGGTAACAGTCCATATTCTTTTTATTTGTCCAATGACTGGGCAAGTAAATGGCCCTTGCAATGTTTCTTCTTTAAATATAGAAACAAAGAAACAATTGTCAGAAGCGACAATGCTATTTGGAACTTCAGGTATTTCATCCTCACATGAAATTGAAATGTCATTTGGCACACCAGTTAGAGTAGGTGTTTGTGTATCATTTATTATTATTTTTTGTTCGCAAGTGAAAGTTTCGGTTTCATTAGATGTTTCTGTACCACAACATCCAAATACTTTTAACTCATCAAATTCCCAAACTCTTTTGCTTTGGCCATAGTTAGTGGCATCATATCCTAATATTTCTATTTTGAATGTAGTAGAACCACTATATGAGAAATCATCACCTGTAAATTCAAAATACTCGTGTTTCCATTGACCATACGAAGTATTTTTATTATCAATTTGGAGTATTTCAACATTATTTTTGAGTACTCTAAAGCCAAATTTTTGAGCATAATCTACCCAAGAGAAATTTTCATTGCTTTCGTCTACTCTTTGATAGAAAGAAATGCCTGTTAATCTACCTTCGTCTTGGGATCCAAATTGGATACTAAAGGTTATCGAATTCATATCGTTATCGACGAATGAATTTGATGTGGTAGCCTTGACACAAATTGCACCTTCTGAAGACCCAAAAGCACCTCTGACACATGAGCTTTGAGACCTATTCTCTACTGAAGAAATATTTAGAAGGCCACATTGATTGCTATTTACATATGATGCTTCTACTCCGTCACCATAGTATTGCGACGGATCAAGTGGCTCAACTCCATTATAGCATTTTGTATTGGCATTAGAAAAATTCCAGTGAGCAAGTTCTTGAGAAATGCATGGATTATCAATAGATCTTGTGATTGATGCGGTCCATGTTCTGGTTATATAAAGTGGACAAGTGCCACTTTCTTCGTCCATATAAGTTATTACTGCATTTGGATCACAGGTAAGTGCTGGGCGGCCTGTGTTATCTGGGTCTTTGCTTTCATCGCATTCAATTGTTACATCGGGAGGGCAAGAAAATTCGCCATTGACAAAGATCGTTTTGCTATCAGAGTCTTCGCATCCGTCACAACCCGTGACTGTTACAGTATAAGTCTGAGTACTAATTGGGTTTATTGTAATAGAAGGGCTAGTAGACCCATTAGACCATCTATAAGTTACATCATCATTATTTCCTCCACCTCCTGAGGAATTACACTCTAGTTCCATTACAACCCAAAACCATTCGCCACTCTTTCTGTCTGTCCATTCCCCATCCGTCTTCATTCTAGCATAATCCTCTCCATGGCTACTTGATGGTTCTCCCCTAGCCCAGTTGGTATAGCTTACTATTTCATTGTCATGCCATCTCCAAGTTCCTTCTGATTGGGAATCTGTAAGTCCCAACCAAATACTGCCTGAAATCTGATTAGCTAACCAATTATTCTCTCCTTGTGTTTCAATTTTAGGAAGTTGGCCTCCTTTAGATTGGACAAAACTTTTGGCTTGATCATATTGTAAATCTCCTGAGTATTTGATGTAGTAACTAGAGTTGCCATATGAACCTAAATAGTTCATTTCTGATATATTTTGGTCGCTACAGCTTGAGCCACCTCCATTAGAACAATTTGAATCTAAATGGATATTAACATCCCCTACTATACTATAACCACCAGAGTTGGCATTAAACCAACCAGAGCCGCCAAATTTATTGATAGAACCAGTAACATTGGCACCATAACCCATTTGAAAAGCAGGGCCTCTTCTTGATATACTATACACATTTCCGTTTTGGGTAATTGTCCCTGATATATCTGTATAGTACACCCATCCATTATCACTTGTCCATTGGCATTGATTTTCTTTCGGGCTCCCAGCAGGTGTATTGGTTGAGTAGCCTGAGTAAATAATATTTATTGAAACCTGTTGGCTTCCGTTATTAGCTGTACCTGTAAGTCGTGCAGTACCATCACCACACTCTTCCCAAATCATATCATTGTTAGCTTGATAATGCTTTCTATCAAAATAGATAGCGTACCATTGACTATTATTACAATGGTCTGTATTTGTGACGGTTCTTATACAGCAATCACAATTGGTCTCTCCAGATATTTCAGCAGAGATAGTTACTGTTTCTCCAGCACATATAGTCATATCACTCCCCAATGAAACTGAAAAGTCGTTACACGAATTTGAATCTTTAATTGTTATCGTTATTGTTTTCTCTTCACAAAACTCACCAGAATTACATCCTTGCCATTTATAAGATGTCGCATTCAAGGTATAAGTACCCGTGCCACCATTCCAAGCATTTTCACTTGCTTGTTCGGCGCCATTTGGCCATGTATAAGGCTTAGCGTTTTCACAATTTTGAGCAATTCCATTTAGCTTGAACGTAACGGAAAAATCTTCAGCGTTATGATTATTTTCCCCCAACTCTGTAACTATGTAATAATTACTAGGTAATTGGCTAAGAGAAATCTGTATATTATTTGTTAGCTGACCTATACCAGATGCCCTTTGATAGGTATCGGTATTATATATCCAAAATGAAATACTGCCTGGGCACGTAAAATCTTCATTCACTTCAGCTGTATTTTCTGCCAAGTCATAGAGCATAGTGCTCTCTAATAGTACATCACTTTCAGCATTTACATATGTTGTAGTCAAGCACAGAGATACCATCATTAAAAATGGCATAGCAACGGATAATAGAGAAGTAGATCTCGATCTCATAAATAGTCGATTTACAATTTGATTTAGATAAATTGATCTTCCTGAGGGGCAGAAGAATTTAAAGTTGAATGGTGTTCTTTCGTTGTAAAGAGTTCTCATTTAGATCAGTTTTGAACGTTGTACGTTTTTCAAATTTTCTTGTTAAAAGTATTCACTACTCCTTGTCTCTTTTTGTTAGAGAAGAAATAACAAAAACACATAGAAAACTTTAATAATAGGTTTTCTAATCGTAATATGGTAAACAGGAAAAATCCCTCGTAATATATATCATATATAGCGCCATCTATGTACGCTGAGGGGTCGGATAGGCAATTATCATGAGAATTTGCTAAGTATTTTGCAAAAATTCCAGTATAATCGAATAATTTCTTAGAAAGTTTGAAATGGATAGATACCCATGCTAGAAAGCATGATAGTCCAAACAGATATGCGCGTAGTCCTGTAGTCCCAGTCAAAATAGTCAATTAAGCCCGAAGCCACATATTGAATTACCTAGCAGTAATGTCAATCAACTCTAGCATCGGGTGTCAGTTAGTATGTAGAAGACAACTTTTTATTACAATACCCTCACTTTTTGAATAAAAAAAAATAAAAACCTATGGAGGCAAATTGTAAAACGAAGCTGAATGTAGCTACTCAGCAGGGTCCAATTTTGGGTAAAAAAAATTCTACCATAAAGAAGAAAAGGCATTACACCTTGACTACACAACATATTTGTAAGTGCTCAATGAGCATGTGTAACCTGAAAGGTTTGTCATCATTTTTTATCAAAAATGCCGCAAATCACAACATTCGCTACTCAAACAAAGGCGTTATCTTTAGCTATTCAGTTTAAAGGTCTTTAGCTTTTTTATGATGATTACAATATTGTGATCTTACGATAAATACTCGAGTTGGGTTAAGTTGCCATTTGTATGAATTAAATTGCCATATCTTCGATTTTCCATCTCAAATGAGCTTTATCTGGTAAAAAAATAACAATCTTTTACTTGCCTGATTGGCAGATGGGCCTCAAAAGCACCACCAGATTTATAGTCGATTAACTATGCTACAATTTAACAAACTTGTGAAAAATAACACCTCTGGATGTATTCAGTTTTATGAAATATAGCCCTTTATTTAACAGACTTACATTCATGGAATGAGGTTTGGATATTATATTTTGTGATTTTGATTTTAATTTACCTGCTATATTGTATATTTCAACTGTGCTCAAAATCCCCTCGTTTAATGTTATGTGTATTTTGGCCGAAGCTGGGTTCGGATAAATAATGGTGAAGATCTTATTATCTAATATATCATTGGTAGAGGTGGATAGGCTGCATTCGGGTAGTTCATTAATGCTTATTATTTTATGGTTACCAATACTTATTAGGTCAATAATATTAGAAATGCACACAGAATTAGATGTCAGTGAATCATAAGTAATTGTTAATAGAGGTGTTCTTTCTAATGATGCTGGGAATGGTTCATTATTGTAAATGCCAATGATTTCATTCTCATGATTAGAAATCAATATAACTTCTTGGGCAATGAGATTTGTGACTGAAATAACGTTCGATAATCCATCCATCTTGAGGTGAAAAGCGACTATAGCTTTTTCACTTTTATAAGATAAGGTAACTTCTTTTCTTTCTGCGTCGTGATCCTCAATAAAAATACTTGCTTTGGATTGATTGTCAAACAATGACTTAGGAAAGAGACAATGATTATGAATTGGGTCGCTTTCGTCATAATATTTTATACAATCAGCAATTAGAATGGCATCATAGACTGTGAGCATACCATTACCATCTAAGTCATTACAGTTATTGGGTGTGACTCCTTTGTCTTCTAGTGCCAAGAGGTAATCCCAATAGTCCATACTGTCTAAAACATTGTCTCTATTAATATCCCCATAGTGTGCTATCCCACCACATATTCCATCACAATCTTCTATTGCATCACCAAATTTGGCCCCAAAACAATCATAATATGATTCACAATTTTCTTCGATCTGTATTTGGAGCTGCCCAGAAGACCTATCTAAAGTGATACAGGCTTGGGCCCAATTGTTATCATAAGTCTTTTCATATCGTCCAAATATATCAGGAAATTTATTCCAATTGATCCTTGCTACCATAGTATAAGTACCGTCAGCCACATCTGTAATATCTAGCCACTGACATTCTACACTTGCATCGTACACATCAAAACACCCAGCGCTGATACCCATATAATCGCAGTAATATTTAGGAAACAAATTTTCATTTTTACAAGAAATATCCAATAGACAAAATCCATTTTTAAATCCCAAAGGAAGAGGCTTTCCTTCATCTTTATAAAGTAGATACTCTGCATAACCCAGCCTATGCCAATGTTCATGACAATTGTCAATAGAAAAGCCTTGAGAATCCAATTCTGGGTTGCCTACGATATAGTCAGCATCTCCCACATTGTAAATAACGGTGGTAAATCTGATTACTTCTCGCAAACCCATGCCATTAACACAAGACTCTTCTAAAAGGCAAGGATCTTCGACTATTATGGTATCTAAATAAATTGATTTTATATATTCAGATTGGCCAATTGCCAAATCTGGTGCACAATCGTCATCAAACAAACATGTGCCATTATCAATTGTAGCAAATGGGTTATAAGTACAACTAGCAGAATCCATACAACCCATAATATCCTCAGCAGCGTCAAAAACAACAGGTATAAGGTCGCCTCTGGGTTGTCCTGTATAGGAAATTCTCACGAGGTAATCTCTTCCTTCTTTTATAGGGTACTGAGCAAGTCCTGATCCTGGAGCGCAAGAAACAAAATTGTCATTATAAGCAAGAGCTCCTTCTGGGCCATTACTTATTTCGTTAGGGCAGCCATCATATATCCATATCTGAGTATCAGTATGAATTTCAAGAGAATCATCTAAGCTTTTGCAAGTATTGATATTATAATTAATTTTCTTTTGAGAACTTAATAAAAACCAATAGTCACTTACATCTATACTTGCATACATGATATTACTGGTGACTGGCATTGGGTTATCGCAAAATTTGCCTTTGGAGCAATTTCCTGAATAGTGTAAATTGTTATTTTGAAATGGTCTTACCTGACCTTGTAGCCATATATTCCCTCTTCTTATTCTATAATACCCTGGTGCATCTATGCCATCGTTCCCCTTGTCAATAATTTCAAATCTCAAACAATCTCCTTTTCTCACTCTGAATTCCCAGATGTATACTTTTTGTGGTTCTAAAATTACTCCCAAATCTGTAAGTAGGGTGTCACTCATCTCATTTGTTATATTCCAGCCTATCTCTTCAGGTTTGTGGTCAGTTCTGACTTCTATATATAATGATTCAATTTGAGCATGAATACATACAGTACTTATAACAAAAGTCAAGATGACTATTGCATTTTGCATAAAAAATTTTTGGTAGGTTCATTAATACAAGTGACAATGTCACTGAATAGTTTAATAATCACATATCTTTACAACTTCATTTTAGGACAAAATTAATTGATTTACATCAGACCTGAAAATTGATCATCACACATGCCTATAGATCAGGTACTACTGAATAATTATTGTCAAAATAATTCCTCGCAAAATAATGCTTATTTGGCTGAGATAGAGCGCAATATTGCTCTACTTTCTGCTGACCCTTCGTTGTCATCTGATTTTGCACAAGGGAGGATACTCAGTTTAATCTCCAAGCTTCTGAAACCGTCATATATTCTTGAGATTGGCACATTTTTGGGATATGCCACGATCTGTTTATCGGAAGGCTTATGTGAAGGTGGAATCATTCATAGTTTAGAAAAAAATGAAGATTATAAAGAACAAATAACCCATCACATTTCTCTTGCCAAAGCCTCTAAAAAAGTGAAAATATTCTATGGCTCTGCACTTGATACACTAGCTCATCTTGATCTCAACTTGTATGATTT
>JAZGFD010000063.1:0-43485 GCA_036479115.1 Saprospiraceae bacterium
ATTGGTTCTACCTGAATAGTTATAATTATTGAGTCCACTCCGGAAACAGACATTTTTCACAAAATGAGTTGTTTTGGATGAGATTTACATTTATTGAGATTCGGTGATGCCTGAGTATCAGCTAATTAAAAAAAAATAAAGATCTCCAAAAGAAACTTTTTTGATTTTGTGTGTTTTCGGAGTGGGCTCATTATTATTACATTTTCAATTAGGTTACCCTTTTATGAATCTTATAGAATCAGTAGCAGAATTAAATAATGCAGATATTTCTATCGGGGGCAAACTGATAATACAAGATGTAAATTTTAGCATTTCACAAGGAGAGATATGCTATATCATTGGAAAAACAGGTACAGGAAAGTCTAGCCTCCTTAAAACCCTTTATGCAGAGCTACCATTAACCAAGGGGAGTGGTAAAGTAGCGGGCTATCAACTAGAAAACCTAAAGAGAAATCAAATACCAATGCTGAGAAGAGAAATTGGGATGATTTTCCAAAATTTCGAATTGTTTGAAGATTGGACTGTTGAGTATAATCTTGGTTTTGTGCTTCGAGCTACGGGATGGAATGATAGCAGCAAAAGAAACCACCGCATTGATGAAGTATTATCAACAGTGGGAGTGACAGGAAAAAGAAAAGAGAAAGTACTCAACGTGTCTGGCGGAGAGCAACAACGTATCGCAATAGCTCGTGCTCTTCTTAATAATCCCAAAATTATCATTGCGGATGAACCTACTGGCAACCTAGACCCAAATACTTCTGATGAAATATTATACCAACTGAGAGACCTCGCAATAAAGCACAAAACTGCGGTACTCATTAGTACCCATGACTACAGGTTAATTGATAAGTTTCCTGCTCGTGTATATGAATGTGTGGATGATGGTTTGAAGGAAAAGTGATTGTGAGATGCCTAGTGCTCTCTCAAGGATAAATTGACGGGTAACTTTGGCATCTTTTGAACCTGCTCTTTGTTAAAAATACTCGCCATATCTACTGCTATGACCGCGTTTTTTGCCTCGTTCAGGATCAAATTATGTGCAAAGCCAACCCGTCATTTAACACTTGACAGAGCACTAGTGCTCTCTTAAGGAACAATTGACGGGTAACTTTGGCATCTTTTGAACCTGCTCTTTGTTAAAAATACTCGCCATATCTACTGCTATGACTGCGTTTTTTGCCTCGTTCAGGATCAAATTATGTGCAAAGCCAACCCGTCATTTAACACTTGACAGAGCACTAGTTAAAATATTTACAACATGACAATAGATCATCAGTATATTTTTTAGCCAAAGGGACTTTTATTTTTCCCAAAGAAACAAATGTAGAAGCCACATCTGTAATCATATCCACATTGACAACATATGATCGATGTATTCTAATCATTTTTTCAGAAGCCAACTTATTTACAAAACCACTCATTGTGGCACGAAGTATATGTATTTTTTCTTTAGTATGAAGTGCTATGAGTCTTTCACTTTTTTGAATAAACAATATTTTTTCAATTGGCACTTTGGTGAAAAAGTTACTGGATTTAACAAAGACTGCATCATTAAAAATAGGCAACTGCTCTTCTGGACGTTCATTTTCCATAACTATAAAATTATCCATAGCTATTACGATGGCCTCAAACAACTGTTCTTTCTCAAATGGTTTCAGAAGAAATGCTGATGGGTTTGTAGATTTTACTCTAACTACCGTAGTTGTATCACTTGGAGAACTGGTATATATAAAAGGAATACGAGCACTTTTATTTATTCTTTTGGCTACTTCAATTCCATCTTTCGATCCTTTCAGATTGATATCCAATATCGCCAAATCTGGCTTTTCCCTCTTTAATAATACTATGGCTTCATCAAAATCGACTGCTCGTCCACACACTTTATATTCACTATCCTTTAAAATTAGACAGATTTTTTCTGATATTTTCATTTCATCTCCTACTACCAGTATTTTCATTTGTATGTAATTTATTTAAAACGCAATTCCCCGATACATCACTTTACAATATTAATTACATTTTATTTGGATTCCATTCAATTTGACATTTTCGTAAAGAGGACAGGAGACATTTTGCAGGAGATCACACAATCACTGAATTTTATTGGTATTTTAAATGACACCCTTTTATTACGCATCATATTTATCTACTTCAAATCACTTATTTAACAGCGAGTACTAAGGCCTTTGCCATTTCAGTAATAGCTTTATAATTTTGATCAGCAACAATTTTTTGATTGATCAATCCTCCCCCGATTCCCAGTGCAACAGCACCAGCTTTTAACCACATTTGAGCATTATCCACATTGATACCTCCCGTAGGGATGATTGGAATATGAGGCAATGGAGCTTTCAAAGCCTTTAAATAAGAGATTCCAAACTGACCCGCAGGGAATAATTTTATAACATCAGCCCCCCAGTCATATGCTTGTACTATCTCTGTGGGAGTAAGGGCTCCTGATATGATCGGTTTCCCCATTCCGTGGGTAATATCTATTATTTCTTTCATTGTGACTGGAGTGACCACATATTGAGCCCCAGCTTCCACGGCTGCTACAGCTATGTCACTGTCTACTACTGAGCCTACACCAACAAGGATATCGGGTCTTGCAGACAATTTTTTAATTTCTATTAGGGCATTTGGGGTCGTCATGGTGATCTCTATGGATGTGATCCCACCATCAGCTATGGCACATGCTATAGGGTAAAGATTAGATGGGTCATCGAGACGAATGATGGCGATAAGTTTTGAAGTAAGGATTTTTAATTTGATTTGATCTCTTGTCATGCTTTATAATTATCCAAATAGTAACTACGTAGGTGATTTTTTTTTGGCCAAAAAAATGTTATTTCTTTTTTGCTAAACGAAGCTATTTTTCTCTTAATAGCAGCGCTATTGAGAGAAAAATAGCTGGTGTGTAGCGGAAAAAGAGTCTTTTTTTGCCAAATTTGATACTCCCCGGAGTAGTTACTTCAAATGTTATTAGAGCAATAATACTAGATTTATGTGTAGGATGTCTTCGTATCAAAATATTATACGCACGAGACTTGCATTTTTTCTTCTTTTTACAAAAAATCATTACTTTTTTTTCTTTCACGGTAACTACTCCGGTGGTGAGCTCTTGAGCAAAAAATTTTTTTTTCTGAACGAAGCTATTTTCGCAAGTGCTCAATATCCTCTGTAACCAGAAATATTTGTCATCATTTTTGGTTAAAAATGCCGCCATATTCTACCAAGAGCGTTGCCCTTGGCTTTCAGATTAAAGGCTTTCAACCTTTCTATGATGATTACAATATTGAGAACTTACAGAAATCCTTATTAAAACACTTATTAAACACTTATTAAACACTTATCAATTAAGGTAAACCCTGATGCGTCAAGAAATAAAAAAACTGAACCTTTATGCGAAAAGCAACTTCCATTTCTTTGATTTTTATGATAAAACAAACCAATGTCCATATTGAAAATTATTCGCATTCTATTATTCTTTTTAGCTTCGTCTTCTGTTCTTTTTTGTACTGACTATTATGTATCCAATAGTGGCAATGATGCCCAAAACGGCCTAAGTATGGGTACTGCTTTCGCCACATTACAATACGCCGCCGATCAAATATCCGCTGGTGATAATGTATTTGTGGAGAATGGCACATACGTTGGTTTTGCGCTCTATTCTGGTGGTACTGCCAGTGATCCGATTGTATTTAAAGCAATGGGAGAAAATGTATTAATCAATGCTGCCAGCTCCACTAATGATGGCATCAACATCGAAAATGCCAATTAATATAACCCTCGATGGTTTTATAGTAAATGATCAACCCAGAAATGGTATACGTCTCGCTCTGGCCAATCACTGTATTATGATTTTCTCTCTATTTTTATTTTAAAACTAGAGGTGTTCCCTTGACCTGTTTTAAACAACCTCAACGTCCTAAATCACATTTCTTAAAGTATGTTTATAAATTTTGAATTGCTTTTGTCAAGGGTGTATTTTAAAGCCTTTAGCGATCGAAAGGATATTATGACATTACGTTTTATTATATTGATCCCGAATGACAAAGATCGCCTACATATATTGAAGTTTTTTAATAAAAATAGACTATCATAGAGTAGGTATCAATACAAAATATTATGAGAAAAACACTTATTTACACCCTCTTCATTTTGATCTATGGAGCTACGGCATTTGGACAAAATTATTCTTCAATTGAAATATTAATAAAAAGTATTAATTATCATGATCCGAATGGATTATTACTAAGTGGTAAGGCTGAGTTTGATTTCAGAGAAACGCGACCTAAGGCTGACGATAGATATTCAAAAGTTATATTGGATCCAAGACATGAGTATTATGAGATCAACAGAACAGTAGATAACAAGGATATAGTATTAAAAAGAATGGGCAATGAATATACCATAATGCTCGATGGTAGTGAGGATATCTCTCAAGCTGATATAGAAAAATATCGACTGACTGAGAAGCGTGCTGATTTTATGAAAAACTATTATCGCTATCTCTGGTTTGCACCCATGGTATTGTTAGATCCAGGTACGATTCTAGATGAAACTGTTGTAGATAAGGACTTTTTTGGCTTATCAGTTAAGGAAATTAAAGTGACATATAAAGAAAGTGTGGGCAAGGATATCTGGTATTTTTATTTTGAACCAATCACATTTCGCATGGTAGGTTATCGTTTTTATCATAAAGAGGCGAATAATGACGGAGAGTATATCTTACTGGAAGATGAAGCAACATTCGACTCAGTGAAATTGCCTAAAATCAGAAAATGGTACACACATAAGGAGGATAAATTTTTAGGTGCTGATCATCTGATTTCGTTCAAAGTCGAATGAGAAAGTACAGTTTTTATAAGATCACATTTTAGGATATTTGCAATGGACATTGCGTTGATATTAAACATTTAATAAATTTTTTACGAAAAATCGTTCTCGGTAGTGATTGGACTCCAGTGATTGTATTTCACACAATTAGATGGTAACTCAGGGGGTATCATTTATAGCTAAAAAAGCTATTTTTGAATCAATCCGAAAATGAAACTTTAGGTTTACTAAAGAATGAAACCTTGAATGATTTAGTAATGGCTCCACTATTAACCCTACTTGACCAAACCAATTGTTAAGTTTCTGGTAATAAAGGTATTACCTCTTGGCTACACAATACATACGTAATGTACACAATATCATATGTGACCAAAAAGGTTTGTCATCATTTTTGGTCAAAAATGTCGCCAAATCACATCATTCGATACTCAACCAAGGGCGTTGCCCTTGGTTATCTACTTAAAGGCCTTCAGCCTTTCTATGATGATTACAATATTGCGTACTTACTAATTCTGTTGATACTCTCTGATAGTCTTGCATTTGCTGAAGGTCGCAAAAAACGTAGTGACCAAATAGTCCCAAATCTTAAATGATTAATTATAGCAATCACTTCCTGTTCTACAAGTTATTCTTAGAAACAGAGTACGACTCTCACACAACCGTACACTTCGACTATCGCCAGGGTACACTGTGCGGATCGGTATCCGACGGTTCATAAAAAAAAGTGTCATTTTAATTTCAAGCCTTTACGCACAAGATGGGTGGTACACTTTGCCTGAGATTTAGTGGTACACTTTCATTAGATTATACACGCTATTAGAAATCTTAACTTTTTACTTTTTGGGCGTTTGTATCAATAGTGAGGTTCTTATCGCTTTAGATAACCCAGTATATCACCATCTGCAATAGCTTGAATCTCCTCCTCTTTCATTCTATTAATATCGCCATATTGGGTATGCAGAGCAGCGTACATTGTCGTTGCAAAATGTACCGTTTTGTCATTGCCCCATTTATTTGATAATCCGTGTAGCACTCCTGATACAAAAGCATCGCCACCGCCTATTCTATCTAGCACATCTGTATATATTGGCTTACTGATAGAGAAATTTTTACCCGCTTTGATTAGGCCACAAAAGTGATTTTTGTTTGCACTTTCTTGTAGTCTCATTGTCATCGCTAACATTGAAAAATGTCCATGTTCTTCTAAAAAATCAGTAGCTTTTCGTGTTTGAGCAATCAAATTTTCAGTGCTATTTATATCAACTTTTGGAAAATTATAAAGGTCTTGAGCAGAGCCTAAATTGGCGAAAAGAAAATCTACGTTCGGTAATATCTCATCAAATGATTTACGTGCATCTTCAACTGACCAAAGAGTGCGTCTATAATTGAGATCAAAGGCTACTTTTACATTGTTTCTTTTGGCCGCCTCAAGTGCAAATCGTACATTTTCTTGAGCAAGAATAGAAAGGGCAGGTGTGACACCAGTAAGCACAAAAATATTTTGAGTTTTCATAATAGTATCCCATTCTTTTTCACTTATTATACAATAACAAAACGTAGAATCGGCTCGATCATAAGTCACTCTCCCCCCTCTTATAGAATGCCCGTGTTCGATATAATATACACCCATTCTTCCATTATAAAAAGGGGTATTGTCCATATTCACACCTAAGCTTTTCAAATGATTAAAGGCACTTGCACCTATGGGATTATCAGGTAGTGCTGATACAAATGATGTGTCATGACCAAAAAAGGAAAGGTTTGTTAAAATATTGGCTTCCGCGCCTCCAAAATCCATCTGTAGCAATGAAGATTGCTCAATGAGTCCACCATGCTTAGCTGGTGTCATTCTCAAAAGAAGCTCACCGTATCCCGTTATTTTTGGCATTTATTTTAAAAGTTGAATTAGAGTAACTACAGGTAGTATCAATTTGGGCTATTAAAAGTTGAGTTTGCTCGGAAAACTCACAAAATCAAAAAAGATCACTTCGACAAGCGCTGTATAAAACTTTTGGCGATATTTTAATTTTTCTCAACTCGCTGATACTCAGACATTACTGAATATCAATAAACTAAATTTTCATCCAAAATAATCTATTTCATAAAATTCGACAGTTTCTGATCAGGCTCTACTTTGCTTAAAAGTATTCAGCCTTTTTATGATGATTACCATATTGAGTACATACTTAGAATCTTATAAAATTAGAATCTATGTACATCATTAACCTCAAAAATGAGTCCAATATCACCAAATTTAGAGAGAGGTATGATTCTTCATAGTGGCATAACAATCAATAGTTGTGAAAATCATAAAGCAGATAGCCTAGAAAACACGGAGGTTTTTTTACGTAACTATGCAGCTGTAGTGCTTTTTGATTAAAAATTGACTGTGGCGGAGCAGTGACATTTTTACTCCATCACCACTACCCTATCTACAATAAGTTGATCAGAGGTCATTACCTTTACTAAATAAGTGCCACTAATAATTTTTTTCTTAGAAAGATCAATTTTAACTTCTGATGCACCCGATGCTAAAATCTGTGTCAAAACTATCTTACCCGAAAGGCTGTACAAGGTAAGAATGCCATTTTCATTGAGATTATTAATGTTAATATGTAGTATTCTATATGCAGGATTGGGATACATCCAGGTGGCCAATTTCTCATCTAAATTATTACTACGAGAAATCACTTCTCCTTCATGCACAGACACTTCACATGGCTCATTTGACCCTCCTGCAATATTCGTCTCACATATCTCTCCTATTCCAAAATCATTAGTCATCCAAACAATTTGGGACGGTAGCTCATCCTTGGTCATTATACTCATGTTTTGAAATGACTTTGTACTGTTTCCATTCATCTCTGTCCCTCTTATATCTAAAGCAGAGGTCCATGCTTTAGATGGACTTAGCAGTTGTAAGTGTAATGCTGATTTTGTATTGTTATTTAGATCAGTATTTGAAAATTCTACATTTTCACATTCGTTATCAAAGTCATACCACGCTACTAACCCATTTTCATTTCCTTCTAATGATGAAGATTGGTAATACTTGATTTCACTTTCACTCAATTCTCGTGACCAGATGCGCACTTCGTCTATCTTTCCCTGGAATGCCTCATTGCACGGCGCACACCAATTATTTCCCACTACTAATGGTTCTAAACTGCCAAATGATGTAGGGTTTGGAATTGCATTGCCTTTGGCTGCTGTCAATTCTCCATCTATATATAGCCGTGTGTTACTTTCAGTTTTTACAAGAGAAAAATAATGCCAGTTGCCATCTACAGGATATGTCACTCCTGTATGTGTCCAAGATGTGCCAATGCTTATTTCTCCTCCCTCGTTTTGGCGTATTGAAAAATTTCTTCCTTGGGATACAATGGTGCGATTTTGACTAAAATCTTGACTTGACAGTGCCCATACAGAGATACTATAATCTCCATTTGCTGGTATTACAGGAAGTGACGGATAGGTGAGATCATTTTCATTGGTGCTAAGATATCCGATACCATCTAGGTTTAGAGCATTTCCTTGGGGGCCGTATCCTTTTACTACTGGTTGTGCAGCATGAAGCTGTGCTAGGCACTGATTGTTTCCTCTTATTTCGGTTAAAAAAGTCATTCTGCTGTTGCCCTCAGAATTCCCTCGGTCAGTGATGGTGCTCTTTCTTGTAATCCATTGGAATGAATTGTCTCCATTTTCTGAAATAATTTTTACAGAATAGATGCCAGATTGGAGGTTAATATTTTGGTCTGAAAAATCAGCAATCCCATTATTTGAAGTGGTCATTGCTATAAAATTATCCTCCCAAATGCCTATACCAGAAAACAACTTGAAGAGTAAAGTTTCATTGCTGTTGACCGAACTTGGTACTATATCCGCTAAAATTTCGGTTAATTTTACATTTTCATACACTTGTAGGGTCTGCCACATTTCATTACCTGTAGCAACATCATCACTGCACCTGGAATCTGTAAATGTCCCGAATACCAGTGAAGAACTGGCTCTTGCTGTAGGTAAGCATTCTATAGTTATGTTTTGTGACGTTGAAACTTCCACTGAGAAAGAACAAGTAGCTAAATTGCCGCCATTATCTATATACTGAAAAATATTTTCTGTACTTCCTATTGGAAAAATTGACCCGCTTGGAAATCCACCAATTTGTACTAACCTATTGGATTGTATGGGGCAATTGTCATTTATTAAAGGAAGGTTATAATTTACCTGAGTTCCATTGGGGCTGGTAGTTTTTGTGCTAATGTCATCCAGACAAGAGATGATAGGGCTTTGATTATCAATAACCTTAATAGTAAATGAACAAGAGGCTGTCCTCCCTCCATCATCGGTAGCGACATAAAAAACGGAGGTGGTACCTACTGAAAATCTGGAACCACTCTGATTTGACTCTGATGAAATTACCAAATCTGAACCTCCACAACCTCCATTAGTAGTCACATTATAATTTACAACTACATCGCATTTACCTGTTTCTGTTTGTACAGATAAATCATTAGGACAACTTATTGCAATTGGAATATCAGGGCATTCTACAAATAGAACCCCTTCGAAAATAGTAATGTTATAATTTGGATCATCTGCTGTTGCAGTGATTATATAAGTTCCTTCAGAGCCATCAAAATCAGTGACGAAGTACTGTATATTCACTTCATCGCCATCTACTAATCCTATTGATACTGATTGAAAGACAGGCAAATCATCACCTACTTCTATTGTGGCATTGCTGATCACAATAGAAAGGTTTTTGGGAGCAATCCTTACTTTCCCAGGAGCATAACTCACCTCAAAATTATCTGATATAAACGAACCCGGGATAAGAAAGTGGCATCCAACATTATAGTCAGTTAGAATATTAATAGACTTCAATTCTTCCACCGTTTCTTCATTTGACAGGATTACTATCGATTTATCAATAGGAGAAGCTACATCATCATTAGACTCTACTAAAGCTACGCCGTTTGAGAAAGCAAAACCATTGGAAAAATGGACAGGTACTCCATCAACTAGTGCTAATCCATCCACCAATGCCAAACCATCAACCAATGCAAGGCCATTAATTAATGAAGCAGCATCTACAAATGCGAAACCATCAACAATTGCAAATGCATTGGCAAAAGCTGCCGCATCTACAAGAGCTAAACCATCTACGAGTGCAAATGCATCTACAAATGCTGACCCATTCACAATGGATGTAGCATCTACAATATTTAAGACATCTACGAGAGCTATTCCATCTACTATTGCCAATGCATCCACTAGAGCTAAAGCATCTACTAAAGCAAGGCCATTCACCTGTTGAGTACCATCAATTGAGGAGAGTGCATTGGCAAGAGCATTAGCGCTAATAAGGCCATTGGCATTTGCAAAAACTGATGCATCGATCAACGGACTTCCATCTACCAGAGCCAGACCATCTACTAAAGCTAGTCCATCCACCACTGCCAAGGCATCTACCATAGCTAATCCATCTACAAGAGCCAGAGCATCCACTAAGGAAGCGGATCCAAGAGCATTGACAAGTGCTATGCCATCTACCAGAGCTATACCTTCTACTAAGGCAAAGCCATCTACCAATGCCAAAGCATCAGTAATAGTATTCACACCAAGGGCATCTACAAGAGCAAGTGCATCTACCAAAGCCAAACCATCCACATATGCTATTGCATCCACCACATTGAGGGCTTCTACAAATGCTATAGCATTGGTTAGAGATACTCCGTCAAGAAGTGAAGATAAAGCCTCAACTAAAGCAAAACCATTTACAAGAGCAAGGCCATTCACTAAGGCGAGGGCATCAGTAATAGTGGTCACATTTACCAATGCAAAAGCATCCACCAAAGCCAATCCATCTACTATCACTAAATTTTCTACCAATGCTACTCCATCTACCAATGCAATAGCATCTATTATAGAAGCACCATTTGGCAATTTGCCAAGAGATATAAGTTGATTAAGAAGCACATTAGCATCAACGAGTGCAAGTCCATCTACAAGAGCTAAGGCGTCAATAAAGGAGATTTCATCTAAAAATGAAAAAGCATCTAATAAAATACCTGTGAGTGAAAAGCCATCTACAAGGGCTATACCATCTACTAGGGTGGTGTTGTGAAGAGAATCTATGAGATTAGTAAAGGCTACTGCATTCTGAATATTTCCATCAAATGTGTAGTTAAATTTCACATCAGGAAGGGTGTCACCATACGTAATATTAATTGTATCAGGTTGTACCAATAGTGCTATTTTATCTATAAGAAGAGCCCCTGGTTGCACCGTAATATTGAATGCATTTTGAATACCAATAGGCAAATTTCCAAGGGTAACATTTACAGCATAAATACCTGGCACGCTCATATTATTAGCAAGTGTGCTAAATGACACAGGTAAATTTAGAAGTCCGGAATTTGCCAAATCAATATCATCAGGAAATCCAATAAATTCTAATTCAAAGGATGGATTAATTTCTCCAAAATTTCTACTTACAGATTTTGTTGAGATAGAAACGTTGGTCTTAACAGGATCACCAAAATTAATAGGTTCCGATGTTCCGCCATCCTCATTAGAGCTGGTAATAGGAGGAGTGACAAGAGTCAATTCTGTATCAGAGGTAAATGCAAACATAGGTATAGACACCATGGCCATATTGTCACCTATTATTGTAGTTGGTAACTCCACTCCGTTAAGCATAGCAGTGGTCATACTTGTAAAGAATGCGCCTTGTATCACCAGTGTAAAAGGTGATGATCCTATATTGGTTTGGCTGATATTTGCAGGTATTTGGAAGTCGTTTATCTGAGGTCGAGGGTTGGCAAATGATAATAAGGCAGCACTTGTCTGCATGAATCCTGACCCAGAAAGAACGTCATATCCTCTGTCGTGCATGTCAATTGCTGATTGTTGAATCATAGATTTTGCCATAGCTGGTGATGTCGAAAGCCCCAAGTATTTTGTTCTTCCTTCTTTTATCAATGCTATTGCTGCTGCTACGTGAGGGGCTGCTGCTGAAGTACCTGAAAAATTTGGAAATGCATCATTATCTATGTCTCTGGATCCTCCTAACTCCACAGTAGTATTGGCTCCATTTGGACCACATATGTCAGGTTTGTTTCGTTGTATTCCATTTATTGGTGTGCCACCACGAGATGAGAAGGAGGCTACAGTAGGTTGATCTAATCCAAATTCTGGAGTATTGAGATAAAGTACAGCTCCTACCGCTATAGCTCCTTCAGCATTGGCTTGGCCTACTAGAGTGGATGTTCCTTGGTTGTATTCTTCAATGGTGGCATCATTACCACCTCTAAAGAAAATATATTTGAAATTTACAGGAACATTTCCTCCATTGGCGTTTACTATTACAAAGTTAGTAACAGCAGCAGTATTGACCACTTCAAAATCCATAATCTCCAATGGGTCTCCACCCAAATTATCAAAATTTCTATTGTATCTAATAGACCCATCATCATCAATGAGATAGACATCAAGATCAATTCTTGCGCCACCATTTTGAATTTCTCCAATAGAATAAAAATCATCATCCCATTGCATTGAAACGGTATATTTTCCAGGTTCAAAAGTAACTTTTTGAAATACGTCGCCATTGCCAAACTGGTGGGCGACACCTCGCAATCCCAAAGGAGCTGGAGCAGGATTAAAAGTAGCAGAGTAAGCATTTTCTCCATAATTCCCAGCTGCCGAAACATAAGTCACTCCTCTTCTCACCACCTCTTCTACAGCTTTGGCTACTAACCCATCTGTAAAATATGGCTCTGTAATATAGGTAACATCATCTACTATTATATCACAATTGACATCAGCCAAATCAACAATACTTCTTGCAAATGAACCCGCACTAACGAATCCTGTTTTAAATGCCAATTCGGCTCCTGGAGCCACATCATGAACAATTTGCAGCATAGCTCTACCTTCATCAGTCACTCCTGGAATAAAATCACCATCAAGTATTACATCTACACCTTGCAGAGGAAGATCGCCATTATTCATATCCGTTTGAGCAGCTTGCAAGGCATTATAGCTATCAGAGATCACCCCAATTTTACTACCTGCTCCTGTTATATCATATCCCCTTTTAACATACTCACTGCCTTGGGCTTTATCGCCTAAAGATGTAACCAATCCTTTATTAGAAAGTGGTCGATATACATTTCTAGCAAAATTGATACAATCAGCATACTGATTTAGAGCGTTTAGATTTTCTATAGGTAGAAATCCAGAAATAATTAGGTCATTGACACCATTATCAATTCGACCTGTAAGTCCAAGGCTGTCTAATACTCTAGATGCCAAAGGCACCTTATCCGCTATCACTATTGCTTCGATAAGAACTTTGTCATTGTCGAACCTATATATATCATTAGATACTAAAAAATTAGGATCAACGGGTTGATCTGCTAAAGATGATAACGCTGGGTTTAATACGCTATCTACTTTTCCCTGTGCATCAAAAGAAGGAATAATGTTACTATCATCAGGTGGGCAATAGCTATATGAAGTCCCATCAATTTTAATTGTACCACTTCTTACGTCTCTGATTTCTAGGATAAGTTCTCCTTTCCCCCTTACGGGAATGCATATGTCATGAAGGTTGAAACCTCTTCTATTCTTTATAGTAAAAAACTGGTCATTTGACAAAACAAATCTTACTTCACCTTGAGTATTACTGAATTCTAAAGTCACGCACAGCTCGCCATCCACTGCCTGAGTATTGTCAAATGGGAAACTGAATGACATCACATCAATAACTGATAGCGCTCCAGTTACTTTCCCATCAGGAGTACCATTGGCTCTATTGGCAAAATTAACACCTTGAGAAGAAAACAAATGACCTGATCCTGTAATCAAAGGTTGTGGGCAATTACATTCTACTGATTGAATGGTTTCGTCCAAACCTACGCAGTCATTAAAATCATCTTTGTCACCATCAGCCATAGAAAAACCATCATGGTCACAATCCAAGTTGTCAGATACCAAGAACCCATTTGGCTCTTTGCCATCCACAATTCCATCAGCAGTACAGGGATCAGAAGGTGCAGTATCTACACCGTTTCTAATGCCATCACCGTCACAATCATCAAAATCATTCATAATATCACAAGGAGGGCAGAATGAATAAGTCAATCCATCTACTCTTAAGTTACCAATACCACCGTCTCTTATTTCTATAGTTTGAAAGCCTGATTCTATAATGTTGATACATATTTGTTGTGGTGTATAAGTGCTATTTCCACTGGGGTTTCTTACGTTTTGAGCGTTGCCATTAATGGTAATTCTGGCCGTACTGCTCCCATTGCTAAAACCCAAAGTGATACATATCTGTCCCCCTTGGTTGATCTGAGGAGTCCTTAAAATTATTACATCTGATCTTCCAGAAATATTAGAAGTAAATGCACCATCAGGAGCTCCCGATCCATTATTAGGATTAGAAACACCCAAACTTCCTTGAAGTGCGCCAACACCTTCTTGCACACTATCTGGGCATTGACAAGAGGGGCCATCATCCCCATTTTCTAGTTTAACACAGTCATTATAATCATCCAGATCACCCTCCCCTACTGTGATGCCATCTCCATCACAATCATTAGTAGGAAGTGATAAAAACTCTCGGGGCACAGGAAAGCCTGCACTGCAAGGATCATTTGGAAAAGCATCTTGCCCATTTGTTACTCCATCATTGTCACAATCATCATTTGCATTTGAAATGATACAAGATGGGCATGTAGCAAATGTACTTCCATCCACTCTTAGACTACCAAAGCCATCTTCTTTTATAGTTAATGTACCTGGGCCATCAGAAGTGACATTGATACAAATTTTTTGAATGGTAAAGTTTCCTTGAGATATAGGGTTAGATATAATAATGGGATGCCCATTGAGGTCTAAACTAACTTTACCAAAGCTACTGCTAAAAGCAAGGGTAACACATATTTCGGCTCCAGCTTTCATATCAGGAAATGAAAGGACCAATAAGTCAGAACCTGAAATGGTGCCTGTAGTCAGACCATCAGGAGCTCCTCCTGATCGCTCGGGAAAACTTCCTACACCCATATGAGAATCGAAAATGCCACTACCAGTGATAATGGCATTAGAAGGGCACTCGGTTTGGCCTTTAAGAAATAAAGAAAATAGAAGTATAGCTACTACTATACATAGTTTGTTTTCAAGTGGTTTCATTACATTAGTTTTACCCAGTTCAAACTAGGATTATTTTATCCAAATTCGCTCTGCTAGACTCAATTAGGGGCGCCTCGAATAAAATCTCTATACCAAGAAAGATTTCACTACGAAACTTCCCACAAGATATGAAGTAATTTACACGATGTAAAGGTATTATGAGTATACTATTATACGGATCACTATTATTGGTGAAAAAGAGGTGTCTACATTGGCTCTGAATAACTGAGGAAAATATGAATATCTTGAATAGTAAAAAATCAATGGTGCCAAGGCATTGCCAACATGAAAATGTAGCGATGGGAGTTTATGCAGATCACTATTGGTAAAAAATAGAGACCCGAAAAACAAGGTCGCTTTTCGGGCTCTTTTAAAACCAATTGAAAACAAAATAAGTCTTATTGTAACCATACAGTTACATCATATTTAGATTGTGTTGTAAATGATCGACTTTTTCTGATTCGATCATTCGTAGTCTATTTAGTGTCTGAACGAACTCATCAAAATTAGAAACAGTTCTTTTGGCAGTATTTTATTTTTTTTCAACCCGCTGATAATCAGGCATCACCGAATATCAAAAAACTAAATTCTTATCCAAATTAATCATTTCATAAAATTCGACAGTTTCCGTTCAGATACTATTTATTTTATCACAAATACCTTCTCCGTAAAGATTTGATCTTTAACAATCATTTCGACTATGTACATTCCAGAATCATAATTTTGGTCTTTTAGATATATCTCCACTTTCTTAGTGCCACTTCGCACTTCTTTTTCATATCTCAATCTACCTGAGAAATCGTAAATTTTCAAAGTAGTGTTTTCTAATAGACCATCTATATTTATAGTGATTGCTTCTGTAGCTGGATTAGGATATATGTTCATGCCCACTTCAATATTTTCTGTAGACCTTGATACTGTTTCCTCTTCATTCCCACTTGTAAATGAAGGTGGAATAGTAATCATCGTAGTACAAAGATCACCTATACCAAAATCAGTGGTAGACCATACTATAGAATCAGGTACATCATTAACAACAAATGATCCTTTGCCAAGGTAGGTAGATCCTATAATCTGATAATCCCATGTACCTAAAACCTCTATACTAGGCATCCATGCCGTATTGACAGACATCGTAGGAATGTTTAGGAATAATGTATTAAGATTTCCATTATGGGGGCTACCGAAAGGTCTATTATCAAGCTCTCTGAAACCACAAGTATTCTCCATGTCGTACCATGCCACAAGATCGGGCTCTGTGCCTATAGGCAGAGAAGACATCTGACATAATACATCTCCTTCTTCTAATGCAGTATTAAATACTCTTACTTCATCAACTAAGCCGTGAAAGTATTCTCCATTGATAGACCCTGTATTGATAGTAAGACCATGAGTACGACCCATTAACAACAAGTCATCAGCACTTGGATTAGGCGTAGTAATACCACGAGAGGCTATCAATATTCCATCCAGATACATCAATGTGTTGTCATTTGTTTTTACCATAGCGAAATGGTGCCAAGCATTGTCTCTCGGGTATGGCACTCCTGTATCCCAATTATTGCCACCTCTTACATTAGGTGTAGTTGCACTGGTATGACCTAAATATAGGTTTCCTCCATTAGAAAGGAATTGTCTATTTCCTGATTGATCAGTTAGCTGTTTTGACCATGCCATCACCGTATAATCCCCTGTACTTGGCACAGGAGAACGTCCCGTATTGAGAGAGGTAGCCGCGGTATCAATGAATAGATAATCATCTACTCCATCAAAGAATGCTGCTGACCCTTCTGGTCCATAACCTGTCACAGATGGTCTTGGAATATCAATTTGCACAAAATTAGGATTGGTTCCTTCTACACGAAGCAGATACGTATTGATACCTGCAGTACCTGATAAATCTCCTGTTTCTACAGGGCGTGAATTCCAAGTATACCTTTCTGTACCCGTACATGATATGGCTGTACAACTCATGGTAACTTGAAGGGTATAATCATCCCCTTCGTTGAGCGTAATATTCTGCGTTGTAAAATTAGCTTCACCTGTAATAGATGTATCAACACCTAGCAGTACTCCACCTGTACCTATTCCTTCATACAAACTATATATCAACATCTCATCACCTGAAACAGTAGATGCAACCAATTCAATGCTTACTTTATCAACTACTATTATAGAATCTGGCACATTAAATGCTTGCCACGATGACGTATTGTTATGAAATACCCAAGGGCACTCATTAAAGGTATATGTGCCTGTACTCAGTCCTCCTGGAGGGTCAGAAGTATAAGCAGTGGTGCAAGTCACATCAGTCATTGGATTAGGACTTACTGTGACATCGAAAGTACAATTTAAGGTGTCTCCATTACTAGAATAATGCTCCCAGATGGTAGTTGTCGTTCCTAAAGGAAAAATATCACTTACATTGTTTCCAAAACCTTCAACTAATACTCCTGTAACTGGCCCTAAGCATGGATCATTCCATGTAGGCATTATGTAACTGACACTTGTACCACAAGTGCCAATATCTGCAGTTACGGTCACATTAGATGGGCATGATATCACAGTAGAAGGATTAAACCCTTCTACTACTAGAGTCCAATTGAGCGTATCTCTATTGCCTCCAGCATCTTCAAATATATACTGCTGGCTGTGCGTACCTACTGGCACATCGGCTTCGCTAATATCGTATGATCTACCAGCACCCAATGTTAAAGTATCACCTCTACTTCTGTATAGCATAAATGGTGGGCAACCTTCCATAAGATCGACATGGATAAACGCGTCTCCTTCACATGGTCTGCCTGCATTCACATTGACCCCGAGTATCATTGTATCTTGCATTGGTGATATGACCTCCAATGGTGATGTAGGAGTAAGTACTACATCAAAACTACACGTGCCTACATTGCCACTAGCATCGGTATACTGATAGACATTAGTAGTTGTACCAGCTGGAAAATTCGATCCGCTGAGCAATCCTGATATAAGAATACCCGCTCCTCCTCCACAGTTATCTATGAAATTTGGTATTGCATAATTTACAGTACTACCGCTACAGCCTATTGCATTAATTGTAGTAGGACATGTGGTTCCAGAGGCGGTTAGTCTTTTGTCACCGTTGCCAGCATTAGAGCTCCAAAAATAGTTATTAGAAGGAGCATTGGGATCAGTCATCCTAAGGCGATAGGTGCCTGAAGTCAAGAAAATATTAGCCGAAGCAAAGTCAATATTACCCCCATTGTATGATGGTAAATTTATAGTCGCTATCACTGTATTACCAGAGGTTCCTGATAATAATATGGCATTCATAGTAGCATTCACAAAGGCAGGATACCTTGACATATCTACAAACATGTTATTCAGAAAGAAACCATCCGTAACTGTAAATGCCTGAGTGGAACCATTACTCTGGCTGTTGCCTCCACTAGGTCCATTGATAGTAGTAACGCTTACATCTGTAGTAGGTGCTATAGTATCTAAGACCGTTATAGGTACATTGGCATCAGATCCCATATTATTTGCATCGTCTGTTACAATTAGTATTCCCACTGTAGAGCCTAGATCAGTACAATCATATGTAGAGGTAGAAGAAAAAGTGACTGGGCCTCCACAAAGATCAGATGATCCGCCATCAAAATCATTGGGATTAAAATTTCCTATTCCGTCTTCATCAAGATATATGCTAACACTAGAGGCAGTCACCACTATTGGTGCTTCATCATCTATTACTTCTACAGTGAAGCTACAAGTGCTCGTATTGCCATTCAAATCAGTAGCTGTATAGATTACCGTAGTGAAGCCTACTGGATATACTGCACTCGCATTTTCTGTACCATTAAAGTCATTTGTAAAGCTGAATGGATCTACCTGACTTGCTACCCAATTGGAAGTAGCAGAACTACCGCTTAACGCAAAATTAGAAAGTTGCCCATCATTACCATTTGATGACTGATCATTTAGCACATTTTCTCCTGCATTATTAGCACCTGCATCTCCTTGGTCAAAATTATAATAAGCTACCAGTCCGGTTTCGCTTCCAGAAAGCCTGATATTCATATTTGACTTAATTTCAGATGCTGATCTAGCAATATTCCAAATTCTTACTTCATCCATTTTCCCGTCAGGATTTTCTACACTCGTACTGTTAGGCAACGCTGGACTATCCAATGTGCCACCTAAGGTGAGTGGAAAGTTAGTAGAAGCGGTAGTAGAAAGAATGGGCCCATTAAAAGTGAGTGTTTCTTCTACTCCATTGACATACATTTTTATTTTATCTTGATCAGTTGCCCCATTTCCATCAAATATGAGAGCAACATGCATCCATTGATTGGCATTGATCACACCTAGACCAGTAGAAGCACCTGTATTTGCACCATTCCGCATACGTACAGTAAGGTTGCTACCAGCACTACCCAGATTTAATGCAAATCCGAATAAACCATTATTGTTTAGTTCTTTGGAAATGATACGATCAAATGGCCGTATCTGATCCAGATTAATCCATGCCTCTAGAGTCATCTCACTTACACCATCCAGAGCATCATTAGCATCACCTATATACACAAAGTCATTAATGCCATCAAAATTAAGAGCGTTGCCATGATCACAACCTTCTGTTATCACAGGGATACCAAAATTTATACTTGCACCACATATCCCAGGATCAGAATCAACAATGGTATCTGTTAGACAAGACGATATAATAGGTGGAATAGAATCCTGTATGGTGACATCAAAACTACAAGACAACGTATCGCCATTACTGGCATAAAATTCAAAAGTATTGGTGGTTGTACCCATTGGAAATACTGCTCCCTGTGCTAATCCTGCTGTTTGAGTGCCCGTCACTGCTCCCAGACATGGATCGCTCCAAGTCGGCAATATAAAGTTATAAACAGTAGCACAAGAAATAAGTGTGGTGTCTAAAGGACATGCAATTTGGGTGGCAGCCGCATAGCCACTATTGGTACAGAATGTAGCAAAGTTATTGAGCCCTGGATTGCCGCTATTCATTATAAATGTAATCCCACAGAATACTGTATACTGATGTGGTATACAACCTGTGAATAAATTATCATTAAGATTGGCAAACGTGAGTGAAGTTAGATTAGCGAGACTCGGAGGTAGAGGGCCGTTCAATTGGTTATCCGCAATGACCAGTCTAGTAAGATTTGACAAATTACCAAGAGAAGACGGCAAAGCCCCAGAAAGAGAATTACCAGATATACTCAATATTCCTAAACTTGGCATATTGCCCCAATCCGTAGGAATAGAACCCGTAAGTTGATTATTATGTAGGGCTATGGCTGTCAAAGTAGGAATATTGCTCCATGAGCCCGGAAGAACACCAGTCAACATATTATCACTTAAAGAAATCGACTGAAGATTGGTGAGTGAGCCCAGCGTATCAGGGAGTGAGCTTGTAAGCTGATTATCACTTAAAGCAAGCAAGGCTAATTGAGTTAGATCGCCTAATTCTAATGGAATCGTGCCTGTAAGTTGATTTCGCTCTAACCTTAATATCTGTAAAGATGACAGACTACCTAATGATGTAGGTATTGTTCCTGACAACTGATTGTCTCGCAATTCTAAGCGAGTCATATTACTGAGATTGCCCAATGAGCTAGGTATCGTACCTGTCAATAGATTTTCGTGTAATACTATTCGAGTAATATTAGTGAGATTACCATAAGAAACAGGAATAGTGCCTGTATGACTATTGGCATTCATTTCTATTATTTCTAATGTTGGCACATCGCCCAAACTTGCAGGGAGTACACCTGAAAAGTTGTTAGAATTAGTGATAAAAAATCTCATCGTTGTCATATTGCTAAACGTATCTGGAATCACTCCAGACATAAGATTGCTGCTTATGTTAAACACGTCCAACTGGGTTAAGAGTCCCATAGATTCTGGGATAGACCCTGTGAGAGCGTTGCCCGACACATTAAAGAGACCCAATTCAGATAGGTCACTGATGTCTGATGGAATCGTACCTACTAGGTTGTTGCCTTCTAGGCTCAATCCAGTTACACATCCAGAAGCATTAGTGGTCACTCTGTACCATGTACTGTATGGGGTATTGAGATCCCAAGTATTGGTCCAACTGGCACCACCTGTGGCGTTGTAAAGAGACACCAATGCTAGTGAATCATCAGAGCAAATAGGTGCAATAAAGCAATTGGGATCAGCAAAATTAACTGGATCGGTGCAATAGGTTGTAAAATCGAAAAGACCTGCATTAAGAGAAAAGTCCGTAGTAATACCACAAAATGCATCAAAACCTGTAGGGTAACAACCTGTAAGTTGATTATTAGCCAAATTAAAAGTTACCAAGGAAGTTAGGTTTGCTAACTGCTGAGGTAGTGGTCCTGCCAATTGATTACCATTTAATCTAAGACGTGTCAATGTGCTAAGATTGCCTAGTTCTAATGGTATTGATCCTGATAATTGATTGGTAAACAAATCCAAAATTAGAATATTTTGCAAATCACCTAATTCTACTGGAATAGGCCCAGATTGCTGATTAGCAGATAAATCTAACCGCTGCAAAGCCGTCATATCTCCTATTTCTACAGGTATGCTTCCTGTCAACAAATTGTTAGAAGCGAATAAAATTTGAAGCATATCCAGATCACCAAATGAGGTAGGAATAGACCCCGTAAGTTGGTTGTCACTCAATGACATAATAGTCATATTGGATAGGCTTCCTAGTACTGTTGGGATGGTGCCTGTAAGAGCATTGGACCCTAAGTAAAGTTCTTGGAGGCTGGCCAAATTGCCTAAAGTATCTGGGATCGTACCTGTAATATTATTCCCTTGAATTCCGATACCAGTGAGCGAAGTAGCAGCTCCAAAAGATAATGGTATAGTTCCTGTTAAATTATTATCACTTGCCGTAAATGTGGTCAATAAAGGCATATTGTCAAACACGTCAGGCAATGTTCCTGTGAGAGCATTAGACCCTATATTGGCACCTGCCAATTTGGTCAAGTTGCCAAAAGAAAGAGGAATAGAACCCGATAAACTATTGCTAAATAACCCTAAGAAATCTAATTCTGTCAGGTCGCCTATTTCAGGTGGAAAAGTACCTACAAGATTATTGTTTTCTACATTAAGAGTGGTGACACATCCCGAAGGATTAGTGGTTACTCCAAACCAAGTACTATATGGAGTATTCAGATCCCAAGTGTTGGTCCAACTGGCACCATTGGTAGCATTATAAATAGCTACCAGAGATAGTGAATCACCTGCACATGCACAATTCATATTTTGATCCACTACCGCTACTGTTTGACTACAACTGCTTGTATTTCCTGCAGCGTCTGTTACATTTAGAGTTACTGGATGATTCCCTATTTCAAAACAGTCAAATTCTAATTTTGAAACGGGTTGATATCCCAATATTTCGTAAGTATAATTACAACCTCCACCTCCAAATCTGATTCCTCCTATTAGAGGGACTTCACTGAAGTTAATATCCAATGCTAATATTCTATTCTGGCTATTGACATGAGTGCCGAGTTGTTGTACGGAAAAGTTCACATTATCTCTTAAATAGAATCCATTGAAGGTACTAGCATAAATGCTGCCGCCAATAACAACATTGGAGCTACTGGCCATCACACTATTAGCAATACTAAGGACTACATTGCCTTGTGGATCGAGAATTCTGATACTGTCCACATTGTTAAGCCCACCGTGTACTATAAATATCTCTGGCCCTGCACCTGGACTGATAGGTGTATCAAACATTACATCGTGTTGTACTCCAAATGGGTCTGCACAGTCTTGTAATGCGGTACCTAAATCAAAATCTCCAAGTATTCCCAGAGCTGCTGACTCATTCATCGTATTAACATCAGCATCCCAAAATCTATTGGCATCACCACCAAAACCGAGAGTTGGATTGGCAGTAAGAGAAGACAATACTAAAGTAGATGTGATTGCATTAGCTGAAGTAAGGGTGTCCAGCTGACCGTCATAAGTATATGATATACCAGTCAATACTCTTCCTGATCTTGTGGCATTACTGATAGCCACAGTACGCTGACCTCCATTATCACCTTGACCTCCTACGATATTGATATTCACAAATCCACAATTATCATTGCTTCCATTATCAATGTCAGCCGCAGTAACTGTTGCTCTTCCATTTGCATCTATGATAGCTGTAAAAGGTTGGCAAATGGCAACTGGATTCTGATTATCTACAAGTTCAACGTCTACAGAACAAGATTGTACTAATCCAGAAATATCTTCTACATCATAGGATAAAGAAGTAATACCTATAGGAAATGAACCTGCAATGGTGTACTCGGCGACCACTTCAAATCCCGTCTGATTAACTACCACCAAGTCTCCATTAGGTAAAAATGTGCCATCCCATTGATTGGTAATATTTGTATTTGATGGTAAGAAGTCATCAATGAATGCACCTGTAAGGCCATCAAATCGCTTAATAGCTGACGTCATAATGATGTAAATGTGTCCATCTGGGCCAAATTCTATAGCATCTGTATCTGTATAATCTATTGGTTCTTGTATAAATCCGTTAGCGATTCCTGTTGCTCTATCAATTTTTATTACTCCATTATTACCGACTGCATTGTTCAAAACGTATATATCTCCTGCTTGATCAAAAGTTATACTACGTGGCAGGTCTAATCCATCTGTAGCATCTGCAAAAACACTCCATGAACTGCTGCCGAAGTCATATTTCAATAGTTCATTTGAAAATGTCTGAACCACATAAAGGCTTCCATCCGACCCAAATGAAATATCAAGAGGAAGACTAATACCATCTGCAGCTGTGGCAAAAGGTAAGTAAGTACCGCCTACTTTTTCATAAATTATACTATTGCTAGCACTTGCCACAAACGATCCGTTTGCACCTATAGCAATCCCATTGGTACCTGATGGACCTGCACTGATTGTATCAAAAGGAATCAATGCATTAGTAACTGGATTATATAGAAGGATTATCCCTGCCGCTGTAGAAATATATACATTTCCATCTAGGCCCAAGGTAGAACTTCTAGGGTTTACAAATTGTCCTATCGTTGCTGGTATATCAACGGTAGATTCAAGGTTTGCAAAAGTATTAATACCTATAATACTAGTTGTGAGATGGTCACAACTACCTGTAAGAATAGGCAATGGTATTTTCAAAGTATCAATGCAATCATTTGAATTGGCAACCATTGATACACCCGACGGACATGTTACTGTATTCACTGTACATCCTGCTACAGTCAATGTGCCCGTAATAATTGTAACGTCATAGTTTGGATCATTAATAATGGCATTGATGACATATACTCCTGCATTCCCGCTATATCCATCCACTTCATACTCTATGATTATACTGTCACCTAGAACTACCCCTGTTAAAACAGAGGTAAATATCGGTAAAGCAAAACCTTCATCAATCATAAAGTCAACCACATCAATTGTCAATTGAGCAGGACTAATATTCACTTTGCCTGGTAAATATTCAATTTCAAAATTATCAGAGAAGAATGTGCCAGGAATAATCCAATGACAACCTACGCTGTAACCTGTCAATATTGGTACGGATAACAAGGTGTCAATACCTGGAGGCAAAGTATCGGGAGCGGCCACAATGGCTACCGTTCCTCCTACAGCCTCTGTAGGTTCTCCTGTTTCTGCATTTACTAAGGATACTCCATTCACCAATCCTGATCCATTTACAAGGTTTGAAGCTGCATCTATTAGCACTGATGACCCATTTACAAGACCCGATCCATTTACAAGGTTTGCGCCTGAAACAATACCAGTACCGTTAATCAAATTAGAACCATTGATAAGATTCCCTGCTCCATTGATCAAATTACTAGAGCCATTTACAAGGTTAGAAGCATTAATAAGTGAACTTCCATTAATAAGGTTTCCTGCACCAAGTCTGTCAATTAAATTCAATGAATTAATAAGGTTAGAACCATCAATAAGCGATGCTCCATTTACCAGATTGAGGGCATCTATAAGGTTTAATCCATTAATAAGCGAACTGCCATCTATTAGGTTAGCAGCTTGTAATCTGTCTATGAGTGAAGACGCACTCATTATACCACTCTTATTTACAAGTGATGCTCCATCTACTAGAGCGAACCCATCTGCTAATGCTTCTACATCAATGAGAGAGGCTCCGTTCACTAAATTAAGAGCATTTACTAAATTACCTGCTCCGTTGATAAGGTTTCCGGCTCCATCTATCAGATTTCCTGCTCCGTCAATAAGGTTACCTGCTCCATCTATTTGAAATCCTGAAGAATTGATCAAATTTCCTGCTCCATCTATCAGGTTTCCTGCTCCGTCTAAACGAAATGGAGAACCGTTGATTAGGTTGGCAGAACTATTGATTAAGTTCCCTGAACCGTTTATTAAATTAGCCGCTCCTAGCTTGTTGATAAGATTAGCACCATTTATAAGCGCATTGCCATTGGCATCAATGTATACGCTGTTTATTAGGCTAGAACCATTGATTAAATTCAAAGCATCTATCAGATTAGCTGAACCATTGATTAGATTGGCAGCTTGAAGTCTATTGATAAGAGACGCTCCATCTACCATAGATACTTGATTGATAAGATTGGCACCATCAATTAGACTAGCACCATTGATCAAATTGATGGCATCTATTGCACTAAAGCTTCCATCAAATCCATTGACTAAATTCAATGCATTGATCAGGTTAGACCCATTGATTAGGGATGCACCATCCACTAGATTAAGGGCTGCATCTATAAGGTTGCCGGAGCCATCTATGAGATTAGTAGCAAAGAGCCTATTAATTAATGAAGCTGCATCAATGATGGCATATCCGTTGCCCACATCCATGCCATTTACTAGATTTAAGGCGTCTATTAGGTTAGAAGCTCCAAGTCTATTGATCAATGAAGAGGCATCCACTATGAGCTTATTGTCTACAAGTGAAAGTACGTCTATGAGGTTAGAGCCATTGATCAGATTTCCTGCTCCATCAATAAGGTTTAATGAGTTGATAAGTGATGAGGCATCTATTAGATTCAAGGCATCTATTAAATTTGCCGATCCCAATTTATTTACCAAAGAAGAACCATTGATAAGCACATATCCATCATTAAGGATGTAGCCATTTACAAGGTTGGCTCCATTGATAAATCTTACAGCATCTATAAGATTAGCTGAGCCATTGATTAGATTAGCAGCACTTAATCTGTCTATAAGGTTGGCACCATTAATTAAGTTGGCACCATTGATCAGATTTCCTGCACCATTGATTAGGCTAGAGCCATCTATCAGGTTCGAGCCATCTATTAGGCTAGAGCCATCTATGAGATTAGCAGCACTTAAAGCATCAAAAAAAGACCCATTGTAGTCGAATCCATTTACCAGATTCAAGGCATCAAAAATGGCCGTTGTATCTTGTAAATACACACCAATTTGGCTGCCGTTCAAATTAAAAGCGTCTATTAAATTGGCAGCTCCCAAACGATTAATCAAACTAGAAGCATCTACCAAAGCAAATCCATTGATCAGATTTAATCCATCTATAAGGTTTAAGGCATCAATGAGGTTCAATACATTCACTAGATTGCCTGCACCATCAATAAGATTAGCGGCACTTAACCTGTCTATCAGGCCAGTAGTATCCACGATAGCCAAACTATCTACCACACCTAGAGCCAATTCTAACGAGATTTGTTCTACATCACCAAGAGCGTCAAAGACCAAATCTTCTAAAGTAAAATCATCAACAAGGGCGAGGCCTTGGGTCAGGGTATTATTGTACTGTCCGTCTATTATATTTTGGATCGTAGTAGGATTGTTAATGTTACCACTGAAATTATAATTATAAGTGACATTGGTAATGCTTTGACCATAGACAATACTGATAGAATCAGACATTACAGTCACTGGTAGTTTATTCACCGTAAGGCCACCTATTTGATAATTAAAATCATACAAATTAGCTACTGCTGGAGCAATTGTACCTTGTGTCACATCTACTTTGTAAATACCAGGGCTACTCAAATTATTGGCCACAGTAGAGAATTGTAAATCCAGATTATCTAATCCTGCTTGGGCCAAAGTGAGCGTATCTGGGAAACCAGTAATTGTTGCTGAAAAAGCAGGGTTTTCTTCTCCAAAATTTCTCGAATAGTTATTAGATGTAACCGTAATCACAAGTTTTACAGCAGCTGTAAAATTAAATGAATTAGACATACCGCCATCTATTCTAGAATCAGTCATTGGTGGATTAAAGAGCATGACAGGTAGTGTGCTCGGAGAAAAAATGGGTATAGTAGCTATTGCCATTGTATCACCAATGATGGTAGTAGGCAAAGTATCGGCACCAATAATGACCATCGTCTGATCATTGATAAAATCAGCTGTTATTTCTACCTGAAAAGGTGCTGTACCAGGGGTGGCACCACTGGGCACTTCATAACTCATGATAACAGGAGAAGGATTAGCAAATAGCATGATCGCTTTATCAGGACGGATAAAACCTTGACCATTACTTGGATCATAACCTGGGTCTCCCATATCTAAGATTGTGGAATCTAGAAGGAGTCGTGCTATCTCAGGAGTCGTTTCTTCATCTAAGTATTTTTTTCTGGCTTCGTATATAAGACCAATTGCTGCCGCGGCATGAGGTGCTGCTGCTGAAGTCCCAGAGAAGTTCGGAAAACCATCATTGCCATCTATTGCTGCTACACCGCCTAGTTCTATAGTAGTATTTACACCATTTGGGGCCATGAAATCAGGCTTCATTCTGTTGATTCCATCTACTGGTTGCCCTCCTCTAGACGAGAATGATGCTGGTGTAGGAGTTTTTCCAAATTCTGGAGTATTTAAAAACAGCACTGCTCCTATTGCAATAGCTCCTTTTGCATTGGCTTGTCCCACAATAGAGGCAGTATCCAAAGGCGTTTCGTTAAAAGACACACCTGCTCCTCTGAAGAAAATGTATTTAAAATCTACAGCATTACTTCCCGAAGCATTCACGATAACAACATTTGTCTCTACATCCAAATCTCCTCCTACAGAGATGTTACCCCAAGTATTAGGATCTCTAGACATTTCATTACTGTTAATTTTAAATCTTAGCGAACCATCATCATTGACAATATAAAAGTCTAAATCTGTCAATGCTCCTCCATTATTACCATCTAGTGAGATCACAGGCTCATCCCAATGTAGGGCAAAGGTGTATTCTCCTGATTCAAGGGTTATTTTTTGTAATACACTACTCCCAAAACTATGTACACGAGCATTTGGAGAGTTTGTATAAATAGCCGACAATTCAGCCGAACCAATTGCTGATACTGCACCTCCATCATTGAAGGTGCCTCCATATGCTCTTGGGCCATAATTCCCAGCAGCTGATAAATAGGTGACACCTTCTGCCACCACCGCATCTACAGCTTTGGCTACAGCTCCATCAGTAAAAAAAGGTTCAGTAATCCATGTGACATCATCCACGATGATATCACAATTTACAGAGGCCAATTCTTTTATGCTTTTGGCAAAATTAGCAGGATCAACGAATCCAGTTTTGAAAGCCAATTCAGCACCTGGTGCTATGTCATGGATGATCTGTAACATAGCTCTACCTTCATCAGTAGGGTCATCAAATCTGTTACTATCTGGTAGCACCTCCACTCCGTTAGCAGGAAGATCTCCATTGTTAATATCTTGAGCTGCTGTTGTTAATATATTCGTTTTGTCGTAGGAGTCAGATATCACACCTATTTTTACTCCAGCACCTGTGAGGTTAAATCCTCCTCTAATAAAGTCAGTTCTCTGCGCTCTATCTCCTTGTGTTGTTACCAATCCCGCATCCACGATGGGTTTAGGAATGGTCTCTGCTGATAATAATATGGCACTATTGGCATCCAAATCAATAGCATTTGGGCAAGGAAGAAACCCTGTAATAGTAAGTGGATAATCAGGAGAATAGGCAACTCCTGTCATGCCAAGGCTTTCTAGAAGTGCTTGTGCTTCATCGAGTTGGCCAGGCTTAGCTATCACAGTGATAAGCACACTACCATCTTCGTTAATTGTAAAGGCATTATTTGATATAAGGCTATCAGTATTGCCATTTGCATCAGCTTCTGCTAGCCCTGCTAAGTGCGCTAGGTTTACTTGACCCAGAGAATCTTTTTCTACAATTTCTGGTGGCCCTACCGTCTCTATTATTCCTTGTTCGAGTTCTTCTTCTTCACAATTGGTATAAGTAGACCCATCCACTCTTACATTGCCCGATCCTCCATCTTTTATTCTTAGGGTTTGAGGCCCTTCTATAGTGACATTAATGCAAAACTCATGTACTGAATTTGATGATCCAGGGTTGTTAAAGGTGATTTCTGTTTCTGAATTTAGCTTGAATTTCACTTTCCCATTTGGACTAGAAAACTTAACTGTCACACATATTTCAGCGCCTATGGCTAAGGTATCATAAGTGAGGTACAATTGGTCTCTGCTTGATATTTGTCCAGTAAAAATACCATCGGGAGCGCCATCGGCTACATTACGAGGAGACCTTACGCCACTATGTGAATCATAAGCTCCTACCCCACTCACTATTTCTCCATCACATTGACATACTAATGATACGACCAGACCATTTTCATCCACACATGGATCATAATCATCCTGATCAAATTCAGAAATTACACCATCACCATCACAATCATTATCATTTTGGGCTATAAAACCTATGGGTTCTGTGCCGTCTATAGTGCCATCTGCGGTACAAGGATCGTCTGGTGCTACATCATTACTATTAACTACTCCATCTCCATCACAATCTGCTTGAGGGTCATTGAGATCACACTCAGGGCATGAAGTAAAAGTAGAGCCATCTACCCTCATATTGCCTCGTCCTGCATCTTTAATTTTAATGGTCTGAGGCCCAGAAGTGGTTACACTTACACACATTTCCTGTTGTGTCCAAAACCTTTGGCCTGTTGGGTTAATGATCTCATGGACAGTGCCGTTGGCCTCTATACTGATCGTGCCACTTAAGTTATTAAAACCAGCAGTAATACATATCTGACCTCCTGCTGACACATAAGGAAAAGTGAGAATGATATAGTCATTATTTGAGATGGTGCCAGTAGTAGATCCATCGGGAACACCACCTGCTCTTTCAGGAAAACTGCCTACACCAGACTGAGAATCATACATACCTCCACCAGTAATGACATTGTTATCACAATCGCAGAAAAGCGAATTTACTACTCCATTATCATCAATACATTCATCAAAATCATTTTGATCAATATCAGCAGTAATCCCGTCATTGTCACAATCATTATTAGGAAGTGCTATCCAATTTTGAGGCTCAGTACCATCAGTTGAACCATCTGCAGTACATGCATCTTCTGGTGCAGTATCTGATCCATTGGCCACTCCATCTCCATCACAATCTGCTTGAGGGTCATTGAGATCACAAGCACCACAAGTTTCATAGGTAGAACCATCTACTCTAATTCGACCTGAGCCGCTATCAGATATTATTAAAGTTTGAAGTCCATCAGAAGTGACTGGAATGCAAAACACTTGAGCATTACTGGCTCTTCTTTTTTTTGTAACATTACTGAATATAAATGCATTCCCATTCAAATCCATTTTTACTCGCCCTACTGAGCTGGTAAAATATAAAGTCACACATATTTCATCACCAGCGAAAAGATCAGAATAAGTTAAAAATAACTTATCATTTCTTCCGCTGATATTGCCAGTAAAATTACCGTCAGGAGCGCCATCAGCATTGCTAGGGTTGCCACTCACTCGATAATGAGAATCATATGTTCCTCCTTCTATTGTAGATGTATTGGGGCAATTGCAAGCAATATCACTAATAGCTCCTGGTATCAAATCTAAATTGATATTAATATCCCCAGAAATGAAAATGGGGTCATCAGTCACCAGCCATCCAGAGGCCCCAAATCTACCTTTTTTTCTTTCTACTTGATTGGCATCATAGCCTACTTGGAAGGCAGGGCCGTCTTGAGAAATATTAGTACTAAAAGATGTAGATAATGAGTTAAATGTACCAGTAAAACTTGGGTAGTAATACCACTCAGTGGCATTCTCTTGAGTGCAGTTGTGACCTTTTGGACTACTTCCTGCAGACATTTTTGTGTAACCAGAGAAAGACACATCCAGATGGTAATCTTCGTTATTGTGACAATCTCTAACGTCTCCAATGAGGGTAGCTGTCCCGTCATTCAGTTGACTCCAAGAAAGGCTCAAATTTGAATAATATCTTAACTCCCCTGAATTGCTTCTAAGGTGAAAGACAAATTCATTGCCTCCGCAAGGTGCCCATCCTCCTGCATTATTAGTACAGTCGTCAGTATCATATATCTGAGATGTGGCATTGGCAATACAATCTTGTGAGAAAAGGTTTTGAGAAAAGAAAATAGCTGAGGATATTACTAAATACAGCAAGCTGGTAGTCAAAGTTTTAACTTTCATTATTGTTTTCAATGATATTATACAATTGAGCATTTAATTAAATAGCTCATGTCAACATTATAAATTGTAGCAGAGCTTCAATTTATAGATTCTTGGGGTCGTTGTAATATTCAATAATATGCACAGCATTCAATACTGAACACAGTAGTACATTATGAATTACAAAAAGGTGATAATATTTTTATTAAATGTTTTGAATGGCAAAAATCAAAAGTACATTATGGGGCAAATAAGGATAGTAATATAAGAGTTTTCATGTTTTCAATTTAGTGGTTTCAATAAAGTTTTCGCTTCAAATATATAAAATTTAGAGGAGATTTGGACATATTATTTCTTTTGGGTATATTTTAAAATGTCGCGAGAGGTCAAGAGACTCTCGTGAATAAATCACTAATGCCAGTTCTCATTCGGCCACAAAATAAATAGAGTAATGAGAATCCTGTAAAATAAAAAGGTACTACCCCTGTGGTCGCTTTTGCGGCCTGTCTGCCAATCAGGGAGGTAAAAAATTTTTATTTTTTACGAGATACAACTCATTTAAGATAGAATAGTAGGGCTATTGCTAACCTATTTTATTCACTAGTGCTCTGTCAAGGATAAATTGACGGGTAACTTTGGCATCTTTAGAACCTGCTCTTTGTTAAAAATACTCGCCATATCTATTGCTATGACTGCGTTTTTTGCCTCGTTCAGGATCAAATTATGCGCAAAGCCAACCCGTCATTTAACACTTGACAGAGCACTAGTGAATCTCGAATATGTCACCATAATTTTCAATTTGTATCGAGAATAGCTGAAGTTTGGTAGAAACAAAAAAATTTCTTACCCAAAATCGACTCTCCCTAAGTGAGTGCATTTCAGATTATCCCTAATTACCTCAGATGAGGTAACATTATGTTATCTAGCTGTGGCGAAATTTTTGTCAATAAAAATTCTGACAAGGGGCAATTTGAAATGCAGCCCCCAGAGTAGTTACATAAAAAGTACTTTTCAAGTATTCTCTGTATACATGATAGTAAGCCTTTAGCGAGTTTGTGTTTAGTTATACGCACAACAAAGATTATAACATTTCGATTTTATATAAAATCATATCTTTATTGTTATTATACTACCAATATGAAAACAATCATCAGATACATATTAATTGTGTTTATTGTTCTATTGTTTCAAACTGAGCACTATGCGTCTGTACCAGACAGTCTTGAGCAAGCTTTTGCACAAGCCTCACATGATACTATTAAGATTGACATTCTTAATCAATTGAGCAAAAGCCAGTTAGGCCCCAACCCAGATAAAGCCATAGAATATGCGAAGCAAGCAGTGGACTTATCAAATAATATTAATGATAAAAAGCGATTGGGAAATGCCCTCAAGAATGTAGGATTAGGCCATTATTACAAAGCTGATTTTGTAGAAGTTTTGGGTAATTGGCAAAAGTCACTTAAAGCTTATAAAGACATAGGATATGCCTCTGGCATTAGTAATTTGGAGAGTAATATAGGTGCAGTATTTTACAGTACTGGGGACAATGCTAAAGCTCTTGAGCATTATCTGAGAGCATTAAAAATTTCAGAAGAATCTGGCGATATTCTACGAAAGGCCACCGTCTTACAAAATATTGGAGCTGTTTATCAAAACATAGGCAATTATGACAAAGCTGAAGATTTCCTTCTCCAAGCCCTCTCAATATTTGAAAAATCAAATAATATAAAAGGGTTGGCAACGGCATCTTTAAATTTAGGGGAAATCTATTTTGAACAAAAGAATGACCTAGAAAAAGCAGCACTCTATTTTAATATTGCAAAAAATAAACTAAGCGAATCTGACGACAATTTATTACCAAACGCAATGATATTTCTAGGAGCACTTGAGGCAAGAAAAAAAAATTATGCACAAGCTCTGAGAAGTTTAAAGGAAGCCTATGCAATGGCTAAAAATAAAGGAGCCAAAGTTGCAATGGCTCAGGCCAAGAGTGAAATAGGCAAAGTTTATGCTAATCTCGGTCTTTCTTCTAAAAGTGTCAAAGAATATCATGATGCCATGGCTATTGCCAAAAGCATTGGCGTAAATGAAGATTATCAGAAGATTGTAGAAGGGCTGATTGAAGCATATAAAGGAAAGAATGATTTTCTAAATGTTTCTAAATATCAAGATTCTCTCATCAAAATCAATACAAAAATATATGACATTGAAAGTAATGACCAAATGTCAAATCTTCAATTGTCTTTTGATATTGATAAAAAAGAATCAGAAATAGCCATTCTAAATGTAGAAAACGAGATTCAAACTCAGCAGATAGCACGTGCTACACTATTCAGAAATTTTCTCATGGCTGCAGCTGGGTTACTTTTAGTTATTGTAGGAGGAGTAGTATATCAATACCGATTTGTAAAAAAAACAAATGAAATAATCACAAGTGAAAGAAATAAGTCCGATCAGCTTCTTCTGAATATTCTACCAAAAGAGACCGCTGATGAGTTAAAAGAACATGGAAGTGTGCTTACTAAAAAATACGCAAATGCGACTGTATTGTTTACTGATTTTGTGAACTTCACTGGCAAATCTGGCAATATAGAACCTGAAGATTTGGTAAAAAGCATAGGCTATTACTTCACAAATTTTGATGCAATAGTAGGTCAATATAATATGGAAAAAATCAAAACCATAGGAGATGCTTACATGTGTGTAGGAGGTTTACCTAAGGCCAATAATACAAATGCTCTGGATGCACTCCAGGCTGCAGCAGCAATATTAGAATTTGTGCAAAAAACAAAAAAGGACCCTCCACAAGGTATTACTGTATTTAAAATCAGGATAGGAATCAATAGTGGCCCTCTTGTAGCAGGAGTAGTGGGCACCAAAAAATTTCAATATGACATATGGGGTGATACCGTAAATATTGCATCCAGAATGGAAGCCAATTGTGAACCCAATCATATAAATGTATCTGAAAATGTATTTGATATATTAAAAGACAAGGTTTCTTTTAAATACAGAGGAGAAGTAAAAGTAAAAAACAAAGGAAAGATGAAAATGTACTATCTCAATCAATTTAGCGTAAATTGATATAAAATATAATTAAACGCCAATAATGAAACAGTGTATTTTGTTTATTCTGAGTTTATTTTTCATCATTCACAATACAGAGTTAAAGACGCAAGACAGCCTCCAACATCTCCTCAATACTGATATACATGACACCACTAGAATAGATGTTTTGGATCAACTATCTCAATTATATCGAGGCATTGATCTAGATACATGTATAGCATATGCCCAAGAAGCTATATTATTAGCTGGTGAGATAAATGACATGGAGCGGCAGGCATACATGCAAAAAAATGCAGGTATCGGGTATTATTATAAAGGTGATTTTGTAAAAGTCCTGGAGTATTGGGAATCATCTTTAACTACTTTTGAAAATATAAACCACCTTACAGGTATAAGTAATCTACAGAGCAATATCGGCGCTGTATACAATAGCACTGGTGATTACCCCCAAGCCATAGATTACCATCTCAAAAGCCTGAGAATAGCAGAAAAAAATGGGGATGATTTCAGAAAAGCTACTGCCCTTCAAAATATTGGTGCAGTATATTCCAATATGGAAGATTACGAAGAATCTGCAAAATACTATAATCAAGCATTAGAGCTTTGTGAGTCAATAAATTATGAGGGATGTATTGGCATAGTTACTATGAATCTTAGTGAAGTATTTCGCCATCAAGGCCAATTTGACAAAGCTGCCCTACAGATTGAAAAAGCTAAGAAGTTATTTACAAAACTCAATAATCCTAGTCTACCTGAAGCCATAATAGCATCAGCTGATCTCAGTAACATGAGAAAGAACTTCGCTCAGGGTATAAAAGAATCTAATGAAGCTTTACAACTTGCCAAAGCAGCAGATTCTAAACAATTTATACACAGAGCACTCATCACGAGAGGGCAAGGATATAATGGATTAAATAAATCAAAACTTGCTATCCAATCTTTCAAACAGGCACTAGAAGAAGGAAAAGGATTAGGAGTAGGAATAGATGTACAAGAAAACTATAAAGGACTGAAAGATGCACTAGTGCAATCTGGCCAATATAAAAAAGCATTAGAAGCACAAGACAGCCTAATATCTATAAACAAACAGCTTTATGACATTGATAAAAATGCCAATATCTCAAATCTCCAGTTAGAATTTAGTCTTGAAAAAAGAGACAATGAGATAGCTTTGCTTAATGCTGACAATGCCCTAAAAAATCAGCTCATACAAAAAGCTAAGATACAAAGAAGGTTTTTAATTGCCACTTCCATTTTCTTTTTTCTTATGATCGGTGGTATAGGATATTTGTATCAATTTAGTCAAAAAAAGAATAAAATCATTAGTGACGAGAAAAACAAATCAGATGGCTTACTTAAAAATATTCTTCCCCCTGAAACAGCAGAAGAACTGAAGAGAAATGGAATTGTAAAACCCAAACGGTTCGAATTTACAACAGTCCTTTTTACCGATTTTGTTGGGTTTACACAGGTCTCTTCTCATCATTCACCCGAAACTATAGTGTCTTCCATAGATTATTACTTCAAAGAATTTGATAAAATAGTAGCTAAAAATAATTTGGAAAAAATAAAGACTATAGGTGATGCATATATGTGTGCAGGAGGACTACATTTGAACGACAAGGATCATAGTAAAACAACTTTTAATACTGTGAATGCCGCTAAGGATATGTTAGATTTTACGGTAGAAACAGCTGATAATCCTCCTGATGGAATTGTCCCTTTTCAGGTAAGAATAGGCATCAATAGTGGCCCAGTAGTAGCAGGAGTAGTGGGTCAAACAAAATTTCAATACGACATTTGGGGAGACACAGTGAATGTGGCATCACGTATGGAAACGCATAGCGAACCCAATAAAGTAAACGTATCAGAGAATGTCTATAACATCTTAAAATCTGATAGAGAATTTGTATATCGTGGGGAGGTAAATGTTAAGAATAAAGGCAAGATGAAAATGTACTACCTAGAAGAGTTTAGTAAAAATTAGAGTTTTATTAAAAGAAATCAAAGCATTACATCATTAAAGCAAAAAAATCTTCAGTTTACTGTTGCCTTGACTTCACCATTTTCATTATAGAATGGCTTTAATTTTTGCAGACTACTTCTTTGATGTTCAGAATTAAGCAGAGCTACTTCGCTAGAAGAATACAAAATTTCACTTTTATCAATGACAAGAAGCTCTAAGTAATAATCATCAGTATTGTTATTATTCATAATAAAAACTACTCCAATTAATATTGCAATAGATGCGGCTGCGCCCATTATTTTAAATCGAAATATATTGGATTTATGACGGCTATTTTCTATTAAATCGTCTAATCTATTCCAAGCCCCAGGGCTCAATGGAATACTCTTTTGAGTTTCTGATGATTGGAAAATATTCTCTAGATTATTATTTGGCATATTGTTCAATTACTCAGGCAGATTTAATATTCAATTTTTTTTTCAATAACATACGCATCTTCTTTTTTGCTAAGATTAGCTGAGATTTGGAGGTATTAATACTAATCCCTAATTGCTCCGCAATCTCCCGATGCTTATACCCTTCTATGACATACAGGTTAAAAATAGTGCGATATCCCACTGGCAATTTATCTAAAACTACCAATATATCCTCATATGTGAGGTTATCTACAAAATCAACTTTCAAGCTATTGGTCGCTGATATGTCATCTATTGTAACCATCATATTGATATTATGGTTCTTACGAAGAAGCATCAACGATTCATTAATAACTATGCGTTTCATCCAACCTTCAAAACTCCCTATCCCCTTATATGAATTTAGGTTCTTAAAAATTTTATAAAACCCCTTAATTAATGCATCTTCTGCATCAACTTCATTTTTCATATACCTAATACAGATCGATTTAAGCACAGGAGCATAATGATTAAAAAGTATATTCTGCGCCCTTCGTTCATTTTTTTTGCACCGTGATATGACCTGCTCGATATTCATCCTAGTTACAAGATGCTGATATTTTTTATTATGGCGTAAGAACAAATGAAATTATCTGTTAGCTGCATGGTTTTTTAGATGAATGGCTTTTGGGGATTTGTCTGTTGTGCATGATTTATTAGGGGTAGCTCAGATGGAGCCAATTTTGGACAAAAAAGTCTTTTTTCTATTATTTTTCAGCTATATTTTTTGCCTTAGGTCTGCTATGCCTCAAAAAATGAGCTTTGTCCGGCAAAAAAAATAATAATTTTTTATCTCAAAAACGCCCACTTGAGTAGTTACAAAACGATAAGTGCTGCTGATGGGATAAAAATGAGTTTCGTTTAGTAAAAAAATAGGTAAGTACTCAATATCTTGTATGGCCAGAAAGGATTGTCATTATTTTTAGTCAAAAATGTCGCCAAATCACAACAATTGCTACTCAACCAAAGACGTTGCCCTTGGCTATTTAGCTTTCAGGCTTTCAGCCTTTCTATGATGATTACAGTATTGAGTCCACTCCGAAAACTCACAAAATCAAAAAAGTTTCTTTTGGCGATCTTTACATTTTTTTCGACTCACTAATACTCAGGCATCACCGAATCTCAAAAAAAATATATTTCATACAAAACAACTCATTTTATGAAAAATGTTAGTTTCCAGAGTAGACTCAATATTGAGAACTTACAAAAGTAGCAACTTTTTACTTGCCTCTTTGGCAGACAGGTCTCAAAAGCACTCCACTTGAGTACTCCTAATTTTTTTTAAAATATTTTGGTTTAGTAAGTGAAGTACATATACTTTTGCACATCAGTTTTAATAAATAATAGCAATGAAGATTATCAACGGTTCGTACTGTTTTAGTGGAGGCATAAATGCTTTGGATGTAGTAAAAGACTATGGTTGTCCTGTATACGTGTATGATGCAAACATAATAAAACAGAAATATACCCGATTGATAAAGGCGTTTAAAGGTGTTGATTTAAAGATTCATTATGCAAGTAAAGCATTAAGTAATATTAACATTCTTAGATATATTAAGAACCTTGGAGCAGGCCTTGATGCTGTATCTATCCAAGAAGTACAACTGGCTCTCAAAGCTGGGTTTGCTCCAAATGAAATTATGTACACTCCAAATTGTGTAGGTATTAATGAAATTTTGGAAGCAGTGGATTTTGGTGTAAAGGTTAATATAGACAATATCAGTATACTGGAGCAATTTGGGCAGATTAGACCAGATTACCCTGTGTGTATCAGGGTGAATCCTCACATTATGGCTGGTGCCAATGCCAAGACATCAGTGGGACACATTGATTCTAAATTTGGCATTTCAGTATACCAGTTGCCTCTTGTGCAACGCATAGTGAAAGCCACAAATATGAAAGTAAATGGGCTACATATGCACACTGGATCGGGCATTATGGATTCCGAAGTATTTCTGAATGGTGCGGAGATTCTTTTTAGAGCTACAGAAGGGTTTAACGACTTAGAGTTTTTAGATTTTGGTAGTGGATTTAAAGTACCATATAAAGAAGGAGATATAGAAACGGATATAGAGGAGTTGGGCAAAAAAATATCTATTAGGTTCAAAGATTTTTGTGAAGAATATGGTAAAAACCTTAGCCTAATTTTTGAACCTGGGAAATTTTTAGTCAGTGAAGCAGGGTTCTTTTTAGTAAATACAAATGTTGTAAAACAAACCACTTCTACCATATTTGCAGGTGTAGATAGTGGCCTCAATCATATGATCAGGCCTATGTTTTATGATGCTCATCATGAAATCATAAACATATCAAATCCAGAAGGTAAAAGTAGGATTTATAATGTAGTAGGCTATATATGTGAAACAGATACATTTGGCATTAATCGAAGAATAAGCGAAATTACGGAAGGCGATATTTTAGTATTTAGAAATGCAGGGGCATACTGCTGGATGATGTCTTCTAATTATAACAGTAGATACAGACCTGCAGAAATATTCATACTAAATGGTCAATCACATTTGATAAGAAAAAGAGAAAATTTTGAAGATATTCTAAACAATCAAATAGAAATAAACTCGCTTAAATCAAAGAATAATCTTCTAGAAACGCCAATGGTTAAAGATGGAAAACAAGGTGGAATATTAGAAGGAATAAAAAAATTAAAAGAGACGATATCGTTTTAAACATCAAAATAAAAAGGTCATGAAAATCATCACATGGAATGTAAACGGTGTTAGGGCTGCGGTTAAAAAAGATTTTGAAAATGATTTTGAAAAATTCAATGCTGATGTCTTTTGTATACAAGAGACAAAAGCACAAAATGATCAGGTAGAAGAAGCCCTAGGTGATATAAAAGGATATAATATCAATACACATTCAGCTGATAAAAAAGGCTATTCTGGCGTTTCTATTTTATCAAAAAAAATACCTAAATCTGTTTCAATTAACATAGGCATAGATGTACATGATCACGAGGGGCGAGTGATAGCCACAGAGTTTGAGCAATTCACAATGGTGAATGTCTATGTTCCCAATTCTGGGAGTGGACTAAAGCGCCTAGAGTATAGAAAAACTTGGGATTCTGCCTTTGCTAATTATTTAAAACAACTGAAAAAAAATAAACCTGTCATAGTCACTGGAGACTTTAATGTAGCTCATCAGCCTATTGATCTAGCCCGGCCAAAACCCAATTATAACAAAACATCCGGTTATACTCAAGTGGAAATAGATGGTATGAATGGATTGCTAAATGTGGGACTTTTAGATGCCTTCAGATTGTTTTACCCAGAAAAAGTCCAGTATACTTTTTGGAGTATGAGGTTTGGAGCAAGGGCTAAAAATGTCGGCTGGAGAATCGATTATTTTCTAGTAGATGAAAGATTAAAAGAGAATATAGTGGATTGTATTATTCATGATCATATTATGGGCAGTGACCACTGCCCTGTGGAGATATGTTTAAAATTTTAAATAATAGTCATTAAGTTTTCTTGCTAAATACCATTGTCCTGTAGGGTTCTTGTTGAATTCAAGAAAGATAGGCCAAATTTTTTTATCACTTTACTCTATGCCAAATTTGTGTTCTTCCTAACATAGGAATCCCGATGTAGCCCCTTAGTTTAAGACTGCCATCTTTATTGAGAGATATTTTACACTTATAAGTATTGCCATCTTCCGGATCAAGAATTCTTCCTCCGCTCCATTCTTTGCCTTTTGGTTTCATATCCCACATTATTTCCATCCCTAAAACGGGTTGATTTTTTTTATCCCCAGAACATTTCTCACACAAGACATCATCGGGTTGGTCATAAAGTTTTATAATTTTGGCGCACATTTTTCCTTCTTTTTCAAATATTTCAATGTTAGAAGAAGGTTGCCCATCTCTATCATCTATGGCTTTCCATGTACCCAATACAGTATTTTGAGCGGAGAGACAAATGAGCGTACTTAGAAAAAAGAGCATTAAGAAAAACTTCATATTATTTTTTAAAAATTCTATAATATTGTGCTTCCAAGTGATAATCAAATTTCACAAAATCACCTTTGACTCCTTTAAACTAACTAAGAAGCATTCTTAATATCATATTAATTAACATTCGCATTACCGCTCAAATCACCAATTTTAACGGCAGTAAAGTTTAAGTTAGTCACATCACTTGTAAGATTTTGAACTGCATCTTTTTCAATGAAATCAAAAGGGTCATCTCCGTCTCCAAATGATTTAGAGTCTGGTACAAATCTCCAGCTGGTATTATTGCTTAATTGATCCGTTTTTCCAATAATTATATTAATAAAATTTATAATATCTAAGGCTGATACATTAGTATCTTTATTGGCATCAGCCGCTATTAAAAGATAAGGACTATCAAATACCTTAATACCCAAAATATGTCGTGACATTATCACTAAGTCTTGGGCAGATACTCCATTGCCATAGCTGTCTTCTTTGCTGGGCCTTAGAGTATAAGGAAGATTGAGGAGTAGATCATTAAAAATATAAACTCCATCAGAATTGGTCATTGCTACTGCTCCTGAATTAAGAGTTAATGTTACTCCTGACACTCCATCACCTCTAAAATTACTTACTTTGCCACTTATGGTGCCTGTTTCAGCTGCACATGATGACTTTGTCACTTTAATAAACAACTCCTCACTAGAAATGATGGCACAACCGTCAGCAATAATACTGCTCAATGAATCCCCAACATTATAAGATAAAGTGCCTTCATATGAAACTCCATATACATAATCAATTGATGTGCTAGACCCTTCAAAATCAAACCAATCCTCGAAATGGAGAAATTTTATTCTTTTATTTTCATCAGTAAATACATAGGCATATTTGTCTCCGGCTGGAATGAAAAGGTTGTTTTGGAGTTGTACAGAATCACTTATTCCGTCAGTAGGGCAAATTGATATATCGGTGATCCAATTAGTAGAGGCCACATTGGTTGCCATGCATTTTGGTTCTTCCACACATGCATCTTTAGTTACCGTGAGATAAATTTCACTGTCAGAATAGACTATGCACCCATCAGACTGGATAGTTGTCCAAGTGTCTCCTATACTGTAAGTAAGATTTCCTGAATATGATATTCCGTATATTCTCATTGTAGAAGCTCCTGATCCTTCAAAATTATAGGTGTCTTCAAAGTGTAACTTGATAATATCGCCTCGTGTATTAGTAAGTACATATGCATATCGATCACCTGTAGGAATACCTTCAGTATTTTTAAGCGGAATAATATCATCATTCCCATCACTAGGACAAATATCAACCAAGGTCCCCCAATTTGTTGTCGCTGCTATTGTAGCAATGCAGGTATCCATGTTTTCTCCGCCGCCATTGTTACCGCCTCCATCATCATTGAGAGCATCAAAGGTGCCACCAGCCCAAAACAAATTAAATGCTACACATCTGAAAATGATATAATCGTATTCACTTATTGTAAATTTTGTTCCCAGATTCCACTCTTGGGCACCGCTAAAACCATCAGACATAGCAATATTTTCTACAAATAACGCACCTCCTATATCAGTAGGGCTATTGGATAGAAACACTTGTACATCTGGGCCTCTGGGAGTAGAGTAATCTTCTGAAAGACGGAGACGAATGTTACCATTACTTAGTTCTTCAAGAATTGCCTTTCCTGATATGGAATAGCGTCCATCCTCAAGTTGGGCTTCTCTGAATTTTGCAACAGTTTGGGCATCTGTACTAGTCATCACAGACAATATGCAAATAAAAAAAATAAAGGCTTTTGAGATAGAAAGATTCATATAAATTTTCTCTTTAATCTATTGGTTATAATGAAGCATTTTTGTGAGGGGAAATCAAATAGGATGCAATCCAAAATATAGGCTTAATGGTAACTACTCCGGTAGTATCAATTTTGGCTAAAAAAAGTTCTTTTATCACTATTCTTCGGCAATTTATGTCTCAAATCGAAGGTGTGGCAACATAATCGAGATTCATTTAACACATAAAATAAGTTAGTAAAAGCGCTGCTATTAATACAAAAATAGCCTGTGTCTAGTAATAAAATAGCAATTTTTTACCTGCCTGTTTGGCAGACAAATCTCAAAAACACATCACCTGAGTAGTTACTGTTTAACGAAACAGTAAACTGCATTATCAAATATTTCAAAAAACTTCATCATTAAAATTCAATACTAAGGTACATCATTCCTTACGACATGTACAGAAATATGATTGAGTATAGTTAGTGCACTAAGAACAAAGTACCGCACATCTTATACTTGTTCTTTTTCATCTGCTCTTCTTTTGAAAATATTTCATTATGCAACGGCATAACTCCGATTTTTCAGCCTCAATCAGATAAAAAAATAACTGCCTCTAAGGTGCGCTAAACTTCATGCTTGTTGTACTAGTGCTGTGTCAAGGATAAATTGACGGGTAACTTTGGCATCTTTTGAACCTGCTCTTTGTTAAAAATACTCGCCATATCTACT
>JAZGFD010000064.1:0-36141 GCA_036479115.1 Saprospiraceae bacterium
TAGTCGTTAGTCCATTAGTTGGTTAGTCCATTAGTCGTTAGTCCATTAGTCGTTAGTCCATTAGTAGTTAGTCCATTAGTCGGTTAGTCCATTAGTCGTTAGTCCATTAGTCGTTAGTCCATTAGTTGGTTAGTCCATTAGTTGGTTAGTCCATTAGTCGTTAGTCCATTAGTCGGTTAGTCCATTAGTCGTTAGTCATTTTGATGTTCTCATAGATTCCGTTGAATGTTTTAACCAAACTTCTAAACCTCGATCACCAAGAACAAAGGACAGTACATCTTATACTTGTTCTTTTTCATCTGCTCTTCGTTTGAAAATATTTCATTATGCTACGGCATAACTCTGATTTTTTAGCCTCAATAAAATAAAAAATAACTGCCTGTAAGGTGCGCTAAACTTCGTGCTTGATGCACTAGTGCTTTAATGCCTGAAAAAACCCTACGTATTAGTTTGTAGTATTTTTAAAATCATGCATTGTCTTTATTTCTCTATTTCCTGATGGAACGTATTCAATTTACTTTCGTAAGCATTTGGGCTGAGATAGCCAAGTTGAGCTATTGCTCTCTTTTCATTGTTAAAGTACATTATTTCTTGACAAGCAAGTTGTAGCTCTCTAAATGTTTTTATCGGCCAGCCATTCAGGTACATATTTTTGACGATATGGTTTAGCTGTTCGGCTGAACCATTTTCTTTACAGCCACAAGACCTGCTAATCTTCATTTGAAGGCCAAATAAAGCTTTTTTATATTCTTTTGCATTGTATTGTGTCCCATTGTCTGAATGATGAATACAGCCTGATAAGTTTGCTTTACCACGCATTTTGACCATTTCTTCTATACATTTCAGCCCATTTTCCATCATCATATCCTGGCTTGGCAGTAGGTATAATACTTTTTGAGAATAGACATCCTTCCGGTCAGACACTATATATATTTATGGTTACCAAAAATAAAAAAGGCAGCCAATATGACTGCCTTTTTTCAAAGATGTTCTTGCAATAAACGCTATAAAAGAAGCTACAAAGCCAATTTTACTTTAAGTGCAAAATCATCATAAATTGCTTTATCGGCTAGTGTTCCAAACTTAGTGGAGCCATATTTTACATTATAAAGAGTACGATCTACGGCTATATCTGCTATGGCTGCTTTACCATCTACTACTGCGGCAAATGTAATAGGTTGTGTAATTCCTTTAATGGTTAACTCTCCACTAAATTGGTAATTATTACCTCCTTTACCCATTACATTATTTATGGTAAGTGTAGCTGTAGGGTGATCAGCGATGCCAAAGAAATCATCAGAAGTCAAATGTCCTTCTAGTTTTTCTTTTCCTTTACCAGGCTTCAAATCTTTTACAGACAGAGAGGCCATATCTATTACAAATTCTCCGCCTATAGGTGCTCCATTCGCATATTGTAGGGTGCCACTTTTTACGCCTATTGTACCTCTGTGCTGCCCTCCTACTTTTTTACCAGTCCAATTGATTGTACTATTGGCAGCATTTATTTGCTTCACTTTAATATCTCCATAACTTAGAGAAATTGATAAAGTAAAATTATCGTAAATGGCTTTATCAGCCAATGCTCCAAACTTAGTAGATCCATACCTGATATCGTACAAAGTTCTGTCTACTATGATATCAGCTGTTGCTACATCACCGTTCACTTTAGTAGTAAATGAAACTGGGTGTGTAATGCCCTTGATAGTAAGGTCACCTTTTACATCATAATTTTGGCCTCCTTTGGTGGTAGCTGATGTGAATTTGAAATGTGCTGTTGGATGAGCTGTGATTCCAAAGAAATCAGCAGATGAAAGGTGTCCTTCTAATTTTTCTTTGCCTTTTCCAGGTGCCAAATCGTTAACTGTGAGCGTATTCATGTCGATGGTAAATTCTCCTCCTTTAAGGATATTTCCATCAAATTGTAACTGTCCGCTTTTTAGACCTATAGTGCCATTATGCTGGCCCGTTACTTTTTTTCCTACCCACTTAATTGTGCTGGCTGATGTTGATACTTTTTTGGTAACCACATCAGTGGCCATAATATTAAAAGCTACAAAAGATAGTACAAATGAGAATAATGTTAATTTAATCATATTTATTAAATAGTTATTTTAAAAATCTGTTTCCTCTGTCTTTAACATTCTTCTCTTCACAATGGTTTTAAATAGAGTAATAATATATCGTTAAAAAGTCCGTCAATTGACCTCAATGATAAATGGGAGTCTTGTTTGTGGTTTAGCCAATTGTTTTTCTGTCATCATTTTTGCCATGTCTAGTATCTTCTTATCTAATAATTTGGGTGTATTTATACCCAAAAGCATTTTTACGTTTTCCATTTCGCCTAACCCTTCTAATATTTCTTCATAAAATGTTTTTTCAATAATTGGATAGGTTAGCATTTTATAATTATCATCATATCCAGCCCCTTTGGCTGCTATAGCTATGGCTACATCCAAATCACCCAAAGTATCAACAAGCCCAGCTCCTATGGCATCTTCTCCAGACCAAACGCGCCCTTGAGCTACTTTATGAATATCTTCTTTTGATTTTCCTCTTCCATCAGCTACTCTCTTCAGAAATTTCTGATAAGTAACTTCAGTACTGGCCTGTAATTTTCTATTCTGGGCTGCATTTCTAGGCACCATTGTAGAATACATAAATGTGTTTTCACCTGTTCCTATGGAATCAAAATATATTCCTAGGTTATCAGCTATTGCGCCACTAAAGTCGGGTATCATAGAGTATACGCCTATCGAACCCGTAAGAGTATTGGGCATACTTACAATTTTATCAGCCCCACAACTAATATAATACCCACCTGAAGCAGCATAGTCACCAAAAGAGGCTACCACATATTTTCCGGCTTCTTTTAGCTCTTCTACTCTGTCCCATATATTATCTGAAACCAATGCATCACCTCCTCCACTATTCACTCTAAGTACTACAGCTTTTACATCTTTCTTTTTTATCAATCTATCAAATACTTTTCCATATACTTCCATTGAGATAACACCTTTTTCATCCTTATTATTAAGAATGATTCCTTCCATATTCACAACAGCTACCTTATTAGAAGATGATGATGATTGGCTGGCAAAAGTAAGGTTGATATATTCAGCCAAATCGATATATTTTAGTTTTTTTCTACCTACAGCAGCAAGTAACATTTTGTTAAAATCCTTACGGTACATTTTCTTATCAGCAAGTCCCGACTCTACTGCAATATCAGCAGTGACAATAGTGCCATTTTTTATTATTCTGTCCAAAATCTCCGGAGTCACTACCCTACCCTCAGTCACATTGGCTATCCACTGATCTTCCCAATCATTTAGAAATTCTGTTGATTGATAATCGTTTTGAGGTGATGATGATGACCTGTAATATGGCTCAATAGCACTTTTGTACTGACCAGCATGGTATATGTCTACTTTTGCTCCTATTTTTTTTATGAAATCTCCATAGTAAGGGATCAACATCCCAAATCCTCTGATGTCCATCATCCCATTTGGGTTAATAGCAACAGTATCCGCAACACTGGCAAATAAATATCCATTTTGAGAAAAGTACTCTCCATAAGCCATGACTGGCTTGCCGCTTTTTTTAAATTCTTTGATGGCCATAAAGATAGATAAGGCTGTGGATTGCCCCACATTGGGAAATTGTGTTTCTATCAGTAATCCGTTAATTTTTCTATCATTAGCGGCGTTTTTTATGGCTGCTTTTATTTCATTAAGTCCTAGGTTATCAATTGCCATTGATGAAAACCCACTAACTTCTACATTCCCTGCCAACTCAGTAATGACTTCATCCAACTTTATATGAAGTGTGGAGCCTGAAGAGACAGTATCCTGAGGTGCTGAGGACATCGCTATTATGAAAAAGAAAAGAAATATTGCTCCAAAGGCCAATATAGTACCAAAGCAAGAGGCAAATACATATTTAAAAAAAATCTTCATGATATCATTTAAATTTATAATAAGAAGTAGGGGATGATACTTCAAAAAAGTGTCATATATACAACAAAGCTACAAAGCCATACTGCTAAAATCAAAAGGAATAAATAGACTTGATAGTTAAAACCCAATATATAAGTCCATTCTCTTCTCTTCTATGCATACAATGTGCATTGATACTTGCTATAATGGCATGCTCAATATCCAATATTTTTTCTCAAATAAGTATAGATCAAGCTAACGATTTAGAACTCAACGCTGAGAGTCTTGTAAAAAATGTATTCATAGGTCAGGGCGTGAAAGTGGAGTTGGTAAAATTTTTAGGAACCAATAATGCCCTTGGTGTTTTTAGAAATGGGCTAAATGATTTAGGCTTAGATCGTGGTATTGTGATTTCTACAGGAGAAGTAGAAACCTTAGCCAATTCTAATAACGATGATGCTACAGGATCATCTACCAGTAACCGTACAGTAAAAGATGAGGCTCTGGCTGAAATAGCTGGAAGTGCCCTTTTTGATGTAGCTGTTATAGAAATTCAATTCAGACCTATTGATGACATGATAGGTTTCAATTTTGTTTTCGGATCTGAAGAATATCCTGAATTTGTCTGTTCTCCTTTCAATGATGTATTTGCTTTTTTTATCGATGGGCCTAACCCAGCAGGAGGTAATTACGCATCAAAAAATATAGCAAGAATACCTGATCCTAGTGACCCTACGGGTAATACATTCACAGATTTTCCTGTGACTATCAATTCTGTCAATAATGGCCAAATAGGCCCAGATACTCTGGGAAATTGTCAAAAGCCTGGTGAAAGCCTTGATTTTAGCACCTATTTTAATGAAAATAAATTGAGTCGTACATTCACTCTAGATGGATTCTTGGATGTATTTAGAGCCAGTGTAGCGGTGATGCCTTGCGAATTATATACTTTAAAATTAGCAATAGGAGATGGATTTGATGATGCCTATGATTCTGCAGTTTTTTTAGAAGCTAAGAGCTTTTCATCGGCATTACACTCTGTATCAGTAGATGCACCAGGAGTAGATTATACCATGATGGAAGGATGTGATCCTACCATTATTGAGGTATCAAGACTGTCGCAGGTAGGAGGAGATTTGGAGGTAAGTTTTGAGATTGTAAATGGCCCTAATTCTGCTACAAGAGGAGAAGATTATACACTCAATAAGAATGACCTGATAATACCTAATGGTCAAAACTTCACCAAGCTCATTATAACTCCGATCAATGATGATATATCTGAAGGAGATGAAATGATATACTTTGTATTTCGCAATGGAGATTGTTTTAGAGATACTGTGAGAATTGGAATATTAGACTATAAAATACCTCATTTTGCTGTAAAAAATGACACCATGCTTTGTGGAGGAGATAAGCTCAGACTAGATGATAATGGGGATTTTAGTCAACTCTCTATTTTTGAAAAAAGTGGACAATTTCCTATTGGTGACCCTAATCGTGGCAATTGTCGATCTACCATTTTAGTAAGTGATCTTGATATACAATTTTTAAATGAAGAATCATTCGTACAGGTATGTATAGATCAATTGGAACATCAGCGATTGGCTGATATGGAAATATATTTAGTAGCTCCAAATGGGCAAGTAATAGAATTGAGTACCAATAATGGTGGAGATGGTGGTAATGGTGATGAAATGGATCAATTTATAAATACATGTTTTACCTTGGATGGTGGCGAATTGATTAACAATGGAGATGCTGAAAAAGGTCCATTCCTTACTACTAATCCAACATACACTGGCAATTTTACTCCAGAGCAAGATTTTGAAACCTTTTTTGGCGGATTTTATTCTCCAGTAAATGGGCAGTGGAGTTTGGTTATAAAAGACAAAGATAATGTAGACCTTCAGGGTACATTATTTCAATGGTCATTAAAATTTAATCCTAGATACAGTGAAGATAGGTCATACGAAATCAATGGCAATGAGGTTATCGGATCGCCAATAATTGTATCTTCAAATGCTGAAATAATTGAGAAAGTCACTCAAAATTATGGTTGTTCATTCAGTAACACCTCTCGAGTTGATTTTACTCCCCTGCCTGATGCTCCTATCGTAAGTTGTGCAAATCCTAGAAGAAATCAAATATTTCTGGATTGGAATGATGCTGATGTGGATGAATACGAAATAAAAGTAGGCAGTGGTGAATGGCTTGTCATTTCTGATGCCTCAGAATATATGATAGATAATTTAGGTCTCAGCGCCGATTACATTTTTGAAATTAGGGCTGTAAAAAATGGATGTCTAGGGCCTGCCGAACAATATGAATGCAGTACTCCTGCATGTGCCAATAGCAACATTGTCATAGATGCTAGTATTCCTACTTCTTCAGGATGCATCAATGATGGCTCATTATCATTATCAGTGAATAGCACCGACGGGCCATTTAGATTTCAATTAGAGAGAGAAAGTAATGAAGATGGCATATTTAAGAATTTGTCAAAAGGCATATATAGAGTTTTTGCTACTGATGTATATGGATGTACTTTCGTGAAAAATGTAGAGGTAACTGGTATTACTCCTATTACCCTCGAATTAATAGGTAAGCAAGTATCTTGCGATGCAGAAATAAGGGGCACGGCCACTACAAATGTATCTGGGGGGAAGGGGCCATTCCAATATCAATGGAGTAATGGCGGCACAGAATCTACTATTAAAAAAATAGAAAAAGGGACATATTCTGTCACTGTAACAGATGCCAATGACTGTGTGCAGACAGGTGAAGTGGAAATAGAAGAAGGTGACATTCCAACGGTAGAATATACACAAGTAAACATACAATGCAATGGTGATCCTACTGGCTCAATACAACTGACTGCTATGGGTGGCCAAGGGCCATATGAATTTCGATGGAAAGATGGATTTGCTACTGTTTTATCAGAAAGAAAAAACCTGACAGCTGGTATTTATACTGTCGCTGTCTTAGATATCAACAGGTGTTTTGCATTAGCAGAAATAGAAATTACAGAACCAGATAACTTTGTAACTACAATAGAAAAAGAAGATGTTGCTTGTTTTAACATGGCTACAGGTATTGCTAGGTTAAATATAGAAGGTGGTACAGCTCCTTACGATATATATTGGTCAAATGGAGAAACTCAAAGTGCCATCGGAAACCTAAAAGCAGGTGAATATGGTGTAACTCTTACTGACACAAAAGGATGTCGTACAGAAGATATGGTAACCATTACAGAACCTGTACAGCGACTAATAACCTTTCAAGAAGGGACTATTTCTTGCAATAAAGGTGAAAATGGAACCATAACAGCAGAATTGCAAGGAGGTGGAGGGTCATTTTCGTATGAGTGGGACAATGGTAGATCTTTCCAAACGATAAACAACCTCAGTAAAGGCAGATACTGCCTCACTGTAACTGATGAAAATGGATGTACAATTAGCGATTGCTATATTCTAGATGAGCCTCCAGCAATGTCTGTTGAGCTAAGTGCTGACGATATCACTTGTTATCATAGTAGAGATGGATCATTAGAGATTACAGTGCAAGGAGGAAGAATGCCATATACCATAGAACTTAATGGAGAGGTGATGAATGTTGGTGCTTCTGGTATGATCAATGATCTTAGAGCAGGCACTTATTTTGTAAAAGTAATAGACGCCACAGGATGTATTACTTCTGATGTGATTGAAATAGTAGAAGCTGCCGAGCCTTCTTTATTCCCAGAAGTAAAAGACCTCAAATGTATAGGAGACAATACTGGAAGAATATTTATGAGATATCAGAATGAACCAAATGCAAAAATGTCATGGCAGGATGACCAAGGAAATATTTTTGAAGGCAAATTGCTCAGCGGCTTAAGTTCTGGTAATTATCATTATGAAATAAGTACACGATCTGGCTGTATTTTGTCTGGCACAGTGATAGTAAATGAACCAGCTAATCCATTAAAAATAACAACTAAAGCTACTGATATCACTTGTTTTAGAGATAGAAACGGAGAGATAAAAATCAATGGAGAAGGAGGAAGTGGTAAGTATTCGTATTCATTAAGTGGTGCAGGGTTCCAAAGATCAGGATGGTTTAGCGGATTGAAAGCAGGAAAGTATAAAACATTCGTAAGAGATGAAAATAATTGTGAAACTCAGGGCGACACTTTGAATATTGTCGAACCACGAGCATTGAAAGTCACCTTGCCATATGATACTACGATAAATATTGGAGAAGATTTTGAAGTAATTATTGATGTAGAAAATGGTCAAGGAGAATTGATGTTTGAATGGCTGGCATCTCCTGATCAAGATTTATCATGTATAGACTGTAGTGATCTTTTTGTAAATAATATAAATGAAGATTTTCTACTCAGAGTAAAAGTGGAAGATGATAAAATGTGCAATGCTCAAGCTGAAGTAGAAGTATTTGTAGTTAAAGACTACCAAATGTACGTTCCCACAGGATTTAGCCCTAATGCAGATGCTAGAAATGAGCGTTTAAATGTGTTTGGGCCTGATTATGCACTTATAAAAGAATTTAATATTTACCTCCGAAATGGAACGAACATCTATAATGAATATGATTTTAGGCCAAATAGCATAACCAAAGGATGGGACGGTACTTTTAGAGGTAAAAAAATGCCCTCTGGTATTTATATATGGACGATGCATGTGGATTATGATGATGGTGCGAGAGAATCATTTAAAGGCAGTGTACAACTTATCAGATAATGAAAAAATATCTTTTATTATTTTTCCTTTTCCCTTTATTTCTAGTAGGGCAAGACACGCATTTCTCAGGGAGTTATGCGATGAGAGAATATATAAATCCAGCGTTAGCAACTTCATATAAAGGCAGCGAACAAGCATCAGTAACTTACCGAAGGCAGTGGTCTAGTTTGGGTTCAGACTTTCCTTTTCAGTCGTATGCCTTTAGTTTTAATAAAAAATGGGAATGGCAAGGATACAGTGAATTTTCGGGTAATCTAAGACTGATGAAAGACAGCACTCCTGGGTCAGCTTTCATACAAAACCAGGTTATCATGGGCGCCAATTATAAAAAATTAATAGGTGATGGATATAACAAAGCCCAGTACATTATGTTAGGATTTTCAGGCGGTGTAGGGCAGAATAGAGCCAACTGGAATGGACTTTGGTTTGGCAATCAGTTTAATTTTGAACAAGGCTCACCTGATGTAAAAATAGATTCGGGAGAAAACATATCAGAATTATTAAGTAATAAGACCTTTTCAGACCTTAATCTAGGGGTAGCATACCAGATCAATTTACCTAGATTTTCAATGAATGCAGGAATTACATTGTCTCATCTTACCAAACCAGATATCTCATTTGTACCCAATCTAGAAATCAGAAATGAAAGAAAAATAGCCGCCCAAGTATCACTAAATGTTTTAGTAAAAGAAAATTTATATTTCTTATTTACTCCTTACTATAGCAAGCAAGGTGTATTTCACGAAGCCCGAGCAAAAATAGGATTGGCCTTTGCTGGTGATGAAGATTATGACATCAATTTTGGTGTAGCCGTAGCGCCGAGTATGGTGCAAAATTTTGAAGGTTTAGGCTTTGAGTCTCTTTCTCTTCAAATTTTCTTAGAAAAAAGTGAATACAGATTTGATATTGCATATGATGCTACTATATCAAAACTTTCTACATTTAACGGAGGAAGAGGAGCCTTTGAATTTTCTTTTACATATACCAGAAAAAATCATGATAACAAGTCTCCTTTTGTAAGGCATTTTCATCATTTGTAAAATGACGGTTTAAATAAAATACTGTAACTACTCAGGTGGTGTGCTTTTGAGAAAAAAATTTGATACTACATGTAGTTACAAAATAACTAAAAATATATCAATCGTTCTGTACCACTAATTGTTGTTTGATTAGCCCTTCACTAGTATTGATTTCTATAAAATAAATGCCTGATTCTAAGGCAGGCAATATTATTTCATTTTCTCCTATATAGAGCACACCACTATACATCATACGACCAGAGCCATCAAAGATTATATAATCATGAATCATCACTTCGGAGCCACTTAAAGTAATCACTATCGGAGAACCCGACAACATAGGATTAGGATACACAGTGAGTTGGAGCGCAACGGCAGTATTTAATCCACTCAAATCACCAGCATCAGATATTGGTAATACCTCATCTTGACTGCAAGCTACCCTGATCTCATCTATATACTGAGCGACATTGTTATTGTTGGTGCCTGCCGCCCAAAATTCGAAGCCGATAGAAGCAAAATGACCCAATATTTCAGAATTATATGTCTGATGATACAGAGGTTCTAAATCTGATGGATTTACCCATATAGTAATTTCATCAGCCCCTGCATTAAGTTTGGTTCTTATTAAGAAGGTGTAAGTTTCATTATCTTTCAATTTTATTCCTTTTAGGCCTCCTATAACCAAATATCCTTTGCGATCCACATAAAATCCTATAGACTTTCCATTTATTTGAGGGCTGAATACTGAATATATATCATATTGGTAAGAGAAAGACATCCAAACTTCACCGCTTTTTTGAAAAATGGTATTTGACAAATCCCTACTAATTGTCAAACTGCTTCCGGGTTGAAGAAGTACGCCTAATTTGTTGCCATTAGTCTCATACTTTGTGGAAGCTATAGATTTAGTCACCACATTAGCAACTGCTATTCCTTCTGATGTAACCTTCCATCCATTGGCCCAATTCTTCCCTCCGTTTTTATTTTTTATTGCTTTATCTGCCTTATAATTAAAACCTTCGTAAACATTAAGACAAGACGATTCTGCTATAGTGATCATATAGTCTTCCACTTCGCCATCAATGCAGCCTCCACATGCTCCATATACTCTGCCTAGATCAATAATCACTCGCATAGCATATGATCCAGTGGCAATATCATCAGCAAGTTGATAATCTATTCCTTTCTCACCCATGCCTCTTTCATTGAGTATCATCTCTCCTGGATCGTTCAAATCTCCATCTTGATTCCAATCCACAAATATGGCATGGCTTATCTCACATACATTATCAGTATGTCCTACATTAAGCCATACACTTAGAACGTCACCTGCCGATAATGTAATGTTATCGCTGCTATAGTTGCCATATCCATTGCTATTCGCTCCACTTTTCTTGTAGAATTTATTAATCTTCACAGATTCTATCCATTCAAAAGTATTGTTACCTGACACATCACAAAGTTCCCCTACTTCATTTTCATCAGCATCACATATGCCATCTCCATCTGTATCTACATCATCACATCCGCACAAGCCTGCTTCTGATCTTTCGGCATCATTTGGGCATTCATCTTTTTTATCACATATGCCATCTCCATCTGTATCTATATCATCACATCCGCACAAGCCTGCTTCTGATCTTTCGGCATCATTTGGGCATTCGTCTTTTTTATCACATATGCCATCTCCATCTGTATCTATATCATTTTCATCAGCACAATCACATGGGCCACAGTGGTCCTTTTTGTTTTTAAAATCTCCATTCTCCTTGAAAAAATCTTGAAGGTTATCACAATTGGCTTTATAATCAGAAGTTCTGCCATTCCCATATACACGACACATTGAAATATTGCCGTCTTCATCTTCCTCACAAGTGCTACAAGGTTTTGGGCACGTGCCACAGGTATATCCTGGTTCTAACTTTACGCCTTCTGTGCAATAAATACTTTTTTGACGACAACCCTGTGGTGTCACTTGATGTACTATAAAATTCCACCCTTTTTCGCAATCACAAGGGCCATTAAGCTCTGCCTTAGCGATGGCATCGTTGTCAATAATAAAAGAGGAGGAAATAAAAAACAAAAGAGATAGCAACCCGAGTAATGATGCAGTTTTCATGATATTCATTCTGTTTGAAATGATCTTATATCCTTTTAACAAAGGATCATTGTCTTAATTGAAATCTGTCCTAGTCAGAGACATATTCATCTACAGCAATTTCTTTCTATAGATATACAGAGCAAATATTACAAATTCTTAGAATTATGAAGGATAAGTAGATACACAAAACCAGATTATACTTTCAAAATGTAAATTACTTTACATTGGCATTGGGTAAATGCGTATTAAAACTACAAACACTGGAAGTACTCAATACCCTGTGTAGCCAGAAAGGTTTGTTATCATTTTTCGTCAAAATATCGCCAAATCACACAACATTCGTTACTCAAACCAAGGGCGTTGTCCTTGGCTATCAGCTTCAAGGCCTTCAGCCTTTCTATGTGATTAAAATATTGAGAACTTAATTCTTAACTTCTTAACTTCCTACCTTCTTGACTTCTTGACTTCTTAACTTCCTACCTTCTTAACTTCCTACCTTCTTGACTTCCTACCTTCTTAACTTCCTACCTTCTTGACTTCTTAACTTCCTACCTTCCTACTTTCTTGACTTCTTAACTTCTTAACTTCTTAACTTCCTACCTTCCTACCTTCCTACCTTCCTACCTTCCTACCTTCCTACCTTCTTGACTTCTTAACTCCTTTCCTTAACAGAGCACTAATGGTGATGCCCTCCGCCACCCTCGTCTTTTTTAGATTCAGCCATGAGAAAAAATGCACCCTCAATAACAATATCCATATCATCTGTCACTGGATCAATGCTTTTTACTTCCACATAACCTAAGTCTTTCTCTCCTGTCATAATTTTTATTTTCTTAAAATGAGTGCCATCTTCATGTACCTCTTCTTTAATAAAAATATAATTGATCCCTTTGTCACTGGTGATAGCAGCCAAAGGCAGTGTAGCTACTTTTCTTTCTTGATTTATTATTCTAGCTTCAATAAATTCTCCAGCTATAAGTCCTTTCAAATTGCCAATAATCTCAGCATGAACATCATAACTGTTTTTATTTTCATCCACTATAGAGTTGATCCATTTTACTTCGGCATCTAGTAATTTTTCTGGTCTGGATTGTATAAAAAATACAATTTTTTGACCTTTCTGTAGCAAAGATACTTCTGCTCCATATGCCAAAAGATGGAGATGAAGATGATCATTATTAACAATCTCAGCTAAATGAGTGGTAGCATCCACATACTCGCCCACACTACCGAGTAGATGCTGAATCATCCCATTCGCCGGAGCCTTAATCGCATAAGTAGATCTGAATGATTGAAGATCTGCTGATTGCAGGCCTAAAGATTGCAACTTTGATCGCTTGGCCTTAATATTAATCTGCATTTTTCGCTGCTGAGCTATTGCCATTTCATACTTCTTTAGTGGCGCAAGAGATTGATCGGATAACTCTTTTTGGCGTTGAACCTCTTTATTAATGTAAGTAAGATCTGCTTGGGCTTGTTGTAAATCCTCCTGCCATTCTATGATGTCAAGATTTTCTAAAGTGTAAATGGTTTGTCCTTTTTTTACTTGATCCCCTGCTTTTACATGAACCTTCACTACTTGGCCTGACAGTTTTGCCCCTACTATTGCTTTACCCGATGAAGGCATTTCTATTCTGCCTGTGAGTTTGAGTACAGAATTGATATTTCTATTGGTCACTTTACCATATTTCAAGCCAATATTTTTAATTTGAATAGCATTAAGTTCTAATTCGTCCTTTGCTTTGTTTTCGGTTTTTTCTTCCTCCCCATGATCATGAGAGTCGTGGGAATGAAAACAGCTAGAAAATAAGATTGTAAACAGAATTACTATTGTGTGTTTCATCTTTTAAAATTCTTGGTTATTATGAATAATGTTGTTAATAATTAGCAGGTTGTCCTTATATAGACCCAAGCGTTTTTTCTGTAAAAAAAATAAATTTTCAGATATCAATATGAGGTCTGCATAGTCAACCTCTCCATAGGAAAATGCCTTTTCAAAATTGTTCACAAGAGATTGATTGCTTCTTATTTGACCTTCTATAGTTACAATCATCTCTTTGTTTTGTGATGTTTTTACTTTCACATTTTCTAACTGTATCTCTATATTTTTCTTGATCCAGTTAGACTTTTGAGCCAGTGCATTTATACTCAATTCAGCAGCCTGTTTTTGGCTTCTTTTATAAGCTCCTGCAAAAGGAAGATTGACACCTACTTTATATCCATAAAAGAGTAAATCATTGTTAACACTTTGCAGGCTCAAGGCCATAAATGGCTGAGCTTTTACTTTATTTTCACGTATTATCTGTTGTTGATTTAATAGTTTTGATTGGATTTTCATACTTAGAATGGAAGGATGATTGAATCTATCACTATCAGATAATTTCATTTCTATTTTTGAAAGGTCTTCGACCTGAGTTAAGTCTTTTTCAGTCCAAGCTGTAATCCACTGTAGCAAGGAGTTTCTAAGAGATTCATTCTGTTGTATCTCTGACTCTAGTATCTTAAGTCGCAAGGCTGCTTGTTGGTTTACCAAAACGCTACTTTCTCCTAGTTTTGATTTTGCGTTTGTAATATGTAATAATTTTATAAAAACACTTTTACGACTTGTTTGCAAACCAATAATTGCTTGCTGATAAGAAACATTCACATAGGCACTTGTGATTTTTTTCTTTAGTGTGATGACACTCTTCTGCACTTGGTTATCTATTTCTTGTTGAGATACTTCATTGAGACCTCGATAAGACTTCACTACTCCAGGCATCCTAAATGATCGCTGTACTTGCAGTGAATGTATCCCACTTACATCTTTTAAATTAAACTCTTCTCCACCTACGGAGAAGCTCCAAGGGTTAGGTGGTAGAGGATTCTTGGAAAGAGCAGTAAGTGCCTCCTTTTGCAAATTGGCCCATTGTTGTATCTCATCCATATTTATATCCTCTAACACACTATTAAGGCTGGTCACATTTTGAGCTTGTATAGAAAATGAGAAGAAGAAAAGCAAGAATATTCCTATCACTTTAGGGCTTATTTTATTCGATGATTTTTCTATCATATAATACATAACTGGCAAGATTATAAGAGTGAGGATAGTAGCTGTAATCAATCCACCTATCACTACTGTCGCCAAAGGGCGTTGTACTTCAGCCCCTGCCGAAGTACTCAGGGCCATAGGTAAAAACCCTAGAGATGCTACAGAAGCTGTAAGCAGTACAGGCCTTAGTCTCACTCTTGTGCCTTTTTTTATAATTTGCATGATATCAGTCATTCCCTCATCTTTTAATTGATTAAAATAAGCGATCAGGACAATTCCATTAAGCACTGCTACCCCAAATAGAGCAATAAACCCTACTCCTGCAGAAATGCTAAATGCCATGCCTCGAAAATATAGTGCCCATATGCCTCCAATAGCCGAAAGGGGGATGGCTACAAAAATGAGCAATGCATATTTCACTTTGCCGAAAGTAAAAAAGAGCAATAGAAATATTAGGGCCAATGCAAGTGGTACTACCAACATTAGTCTCGATCTTGCTCTTTCTAGGTTTTCAAATTGCCCACCGTATCTGATGTAATATCCCACTGGTAATGAGAGATCAGATTCAAATTTAGATTTAATGTCAGCAATGAGCGTAGCGATGTCCGTATTTCTTGCATTTACTCCAATCGTAATCCTACGTTTTGTATCATCTCTGGATATCTGAGCTGGACCTTCTTCAAAGTTAATTTCTGCTACTTCAGAAATAGGAACGAATCCTCCATGTGGAAGAGATACTTGTAATTCTCGAATACTTTCTATGCCTTTTCGGTTTTCTGATTGAAGTCTTACTACTATGTCAAATTTCTTTTCTCCTTCATAGAATTGACTTGCTATTTTCCCTGCAAAGGCCGTTTTTAAGGTTTCATTTAGGAGGCTTACACTGACGCCATATTTATTCATCTTTAGCCGATCATAGTCCACTACTATTTGCCTCAGTCCAGTAGTAGCTTCTACCTGAATATCACCCACTCCATTTATAGTATTAAGTAATTTTTCGGCCTCATTGGCTTTTTCTGAAAGAATGCCTAGGTCTTCACCATAAATTTTAATGGCTATGTCCTGCCTAATTCCAGTCATTAATTCATTAAATCTCATCTGTATGGGCTGTGTAAATTCATACATTACACCAGGAAACTGATTCAATGCTTTTTCCATTTTCTCAAACATTTCCTCCTTTGTCTTTGCAGAGGTCCATTCTGATTTGGGTTTCATTATCACAAAAATATCTCCAGCTTCAAGAGGCATAATATCAGTAGGTATCTCAGCTGTGCCAATTTTAGTTACTACTTTATCTACTTCTGGAAACTCACTCATCAGAATATCCTGAAGATGAGCTGACACTTCTACTCCCTTTTTCAATGAACTTCCTGATGGTAAAATCTGATGCAGCGCAAAGTCACCTTCTTCTAGGGTTGGAATAAATTCTCCTCCCATACGGGTCATCATGAATAGGCTAAAACCAAATAAGGCCAAGGCCAATAAAAGTACCAATCTCTTAAATCTAAAAGCTAAATCTCTAACCGGAGCATACCAACTATAAAACACATCAATAAGGCGGCTAGAAAAATTATTTTTATTTATCGTAACGTCCTTGAGAAAGACTGCGGACATCATAGGCACATAGGTAAGAGATAAAAGCAAGGCACCAAGGATAGCAAAAGCTACAGTCTGCGCCATTGGAATAAACATTTTACCTTCTATGCCTTGTAAAAATAATATAGGGAGGTAAACAATAAGTATAATGATCTCACCAAAAGCAGCGGATGTTCTGATTTTTGAAGCTGCAGTAAATACTTCTTTTTCTTTTTCCACAGCATTGAGGTTAGACCCCTCATTTCTCAATCCTAAATGGTACATAATGGCCTCCACAATGATGACAGCACCATCCACAATAAGTCCAAAATCTAAGGCCCCGAGGCTCATCAAGTTTGCTGAAACTCCAAATATGCGCATCATACATACAGCAAATAACAGAGCTAGAGGAATCACAGAAGCCACAATGAGTCCTGCTCTAAAATTGCCCAGCATCAATACCAGAATAAAAACTACTATTAGTGCACCTTCTAGCAAGTTTTTTATCACAGTATTTGTTGTATTTCTTACTAATTTTGACCTGTCTAGATAGGGCTCTAGTATGATTCCTTTAGGGAGTGATGGTTTGATCTCCTCTATACGTTTTTTCACAGCTTCTGTAACTTGATTAGAATTAGCCCCTTTTAGCATCAACACCTGCCCTGCTACTACTTCTCCTTTACCATTCATGGTTACGGCACCAAATCTAGGGGCATGACCTATAGTCACATCAGCCACATGTTTTATTAATACAGCCCCCCCCGAAAAATGGCGTACCAGGATATTTTCCAGATCACTCACTGTCTCTGCCATTCCTTCTCCTCTTATGAAAAAGGTTTGGTTGGCTTTTTCTATATACGATCCCCCGGCATTGGCATTATTATCAGCAATGGCGGTGAAAATGTCCCCCATATCAAGGTTAAATGATTTGAGCCTATTTTGATCTACTGATATCTCATATTGTTTCAAATATCCTCCTAAACTGTTCACTTCTACCACTCCTGGTATGCCTATAATTTGCCTTTTAATTATCCAGTCCTGGATAGTCCTGAGATCTGTGGCTGAGTATTGATCCTCATACCCACTATCTGGATAAATCACATATTGATAAATCTCCCCGAGGCCTGTTGTAATAGGCCCCATTTCTGGGTTTCCCATGCCCTCGGGTATTTCTTTTTTAGCCTTTTGTATTTTTTGGTTGATTTGTTCTCTGGCCCAGTAGATATCCACATTTTCTAAAAAAACAATAGTAATCACCGATAAGCCGAATCTTGAAATCGACCTAATCTCTTTTACATCTGGAATGTTACCCATCTCCATCTCCAGTGGAAAGGTTACAAAACGCTCTACTTCCTGAGCTGAGAGGTCAGAAGAAGATGTAATAACTTGCACTTGGTTGTCAGTGATGTCAGGCACTGCATCTATAGGTAATTCTCGTAAAGAGTAAAGGCCACTAATAATAAGAAATAGTAATAATATCAAGACTATCAACTTATTATGTATAGAGTAATATATAATGCGATCAAACATCACTTCATTGTTTTGAATAAAAAAAATAGATTAGTGCGGGTGAAACGAGGCAGATAACTTTTAAATCAATTTTATTTTACCTTCTGTTCAGTATGAAAAACCCAGAGTGTTGTAAAAACATAAAAGGGAATTTATCAACAAGAACAAGGGAATAATAAAAGTGCAGGTATATGGTTTCTGATGCACTTAAAGAAAAAAAAATTATCCTAAAATAGGTGGGCGCTCAAAGGTAAGTGTATAATCAGAAAAAGTTAAGTCATTGGGTTTATGAAATCGTACATTTTCAGTCTTTGAAATCTCCAAAATCATATCATGCACTAATATATCGCATATTAATTCTATTGAAGAGTTGAAGTTGTGAAAAGGCAAATTTTCATGATCTTCTTCTTCATGATCTATATCAAAATAGTGACCTATAATAAACTCCACAATGCAAAAATCCAGATCACCGGCAATTGCTTTTTCTTTATGCTCTTGATAATGTTCTAAAAAATCGGCTGTGTTCAGCAATTGTGAAAAATCGGTATGAGGTATCAGGCTCCCAAAGAAGAAGTACAATGAAAAGAAAATACTGAATGCCTGATTCATTCGGTAAAGTTATGGGTTTTATTTTTAAAACATTAGAAATTGTTGTAATATTTCACCTAATAGTATTGAGGTTTACACTTAATCCCAACTATAGATAAAATCAACAGAAGTTGACTTAGGATAATCAACCCCCATCCTCCCACAGTAGGAATATTTTCTTGTTGGCAGTCTGACAAACTACAAACAGGTAGAAATTCAGACGACGGTATGGCAACTATAACACCGCCTTCTACTATACTTACCACTGGTGTGGAACCAGAAGGTCTCCAATATTCTAATTGATATTGTCCCGAGCCTACTGGAGATTCAGGAATTACGGTCGTCGCATTTGCAGTGACCAAAATTCCACAGTTGCCAATATAAAAATCTAAAGGTGTACCACTTATTTTGATGACCAATCCAGAAGAAACAGGTAAGGTAGAAATAGAAATAGTGTCATGAAAATAGAAAAATCCTCCTTGCTCACAATTGAGTGGATCGCTGCAGGTACATGGGTCACCAAAATCCAATTTGTTTTGAGATTTCGGTAAAAGAAGGGCAGGGCAACTTCCTGGTGTAGTTGTCGTACTTATAGTATCTGATGTGACACTATTCGTAGCTAAGCAAAAGCATGTAGCCTCTATTTTTTGTGAAGTCATTTGATTATAAACAGGTAAAGAAGTAGAAAAAGCCGCATCATCTACAGAGAACATTAAAACACTACCTATGGAACAATTATTCAAAGAGGTATCAATTTTACCATTCATGGGCAGTCCCATCACCATATTGCAAATGCTCTCGGTAATAGTGAAAACTACTGGAACTATACCAGTAAAAGATGGGCACAATGGACAAGTCCCTGGTATTGTGGTGACCTCTGTCGTATCACTTGTCATTGTATTATCCAAATCACAAATACAAGTAGTACTGAGAGTTATAGCTACAGTTTGACCATATGCTGGTAGTGTATCGGTAAATGTAGTACTGCCATCTACCGAGTAGTGAATGGTACTGCCTACAGGGCAGTTATCATCTGCTGGTGCTGCCGTGCTTCCTTCTGCAGGGGTGCTGCCAAAAACAGTACAGGTGCTATTTACTATTATAACAGCTTTAGGAATGGTATCTGATAAATTAGTAGGGCAATTTGGGCACGTACCTGGTATTGTGGTTACCGAAGCTGTTTCACTCGTAATGGCATTGTTGTCATCACAAAAACATGTTGTTTTTACAATTAACGCTACAGTTTGGTTATAATCAGGAATGGTATCAGCGAATGTGACACCATCATCTACAGAATAATTAAGTGTACTGCCAATGGGGCAGGTGGTCAAAGGTGCACTAATACTTCCTCCAGCAGGAGTACTGCCAAATATGATACAAGTACTATTCATCACGACAGCTGCACTAGGAATACCAGCAACAAATGTAGGGCACCCATTAAAAGATGTCGTAACAAAAGGCAAATCTGGGGCAATTCCGTTATTACTTTGATCTCCGCTTCCACTTTCTGTAGCCCAATTGGCAGAATTATTAATATCTGAAAGGTAATTATCTAACCCTACTGTACTCGATCTATTTCCAGTATATATGGCGATATCAGCGTCACCTGTAGCGTTTAATTCCAAAGCATTTACCCCTGCCGTAAGGCCTGTACCTGAGAGGCTAGCACCTGCTGCAGCAAAATCATCATTTGCTATAGCTGCTAAAAAAGCAGAAGGCATAACTAGTGATCCTGTAAGAGCAAAAAGGGCTTCATTAGACACATTCAGATTTATAGTGCCTGCAATAGAGCCTACGGATACAGTAGATGAGCCTGATGAGGTATTACTAAAAGTGATGATTGTCCCAGCAATAATTTTTGATGATATAGTCCAAATCATGCTGGTTTCTGACCCTACGAACATGGTACCATTCCACTCATCATCTGTAAAAATGATCGTCTCAGAACTGGAGCTCCCATCTATTTCTGTAAGTACAACTATGGCAAAATCATCCATCCCATCTCCGTTATAACCTACAAAAGCAATGTCACCTGGAGACAAAGCCATGCTTATAATGACTGATAAATTACCAATCAAGAAGAAAAATAAATTCAGTTGCCTCAATAAGGTCATGAAAATAGTTGGTCATGAAAATAGTTGGTCATGAAAATAGAGAATAGAATTGAGCGCTAAGAATATTTTAACTTTTAAACAAATGCCAAAATGTTAATTAAGGCATTTTACATCTTATTGTGTATAAATGCAGGCTCATTACACGCTATAGAGCCCATTAGATGATGAAGAATTGGGCAAATTTTTCTAAAAGAAAAGATTGAATTATAAAATTTGTGTGCTGTCAAGTATTAAATGGCATGAAGAATTTGGCAATACTTTTAGGCTGAACGAGGCATGAATGAGCGATCTCAACGGGTGGAGTGTAACCTCCAAATGAATGAAAGAATCGTTTTGAATGAAATTTGCATTTTTGGAGGTGCGGGGATACCTGAGTATCAGCGAGTTGAGAAAAATGTAAAGTTCGCCAAAAGCAACTTTTTTTGATTTTGTGAGTTTTGGAGTGGACTCAAGTATAAAATGTGCGGTACTTTATTCTTGGTACACTGGTGTAATGTCATTTATATTGCTTTTGACGTCGCTTTTCATTCAAAAAAGTCCATGCCAAAACTCTACTTTTCTTTTGACCTTGAGACATGTCATTTATTTCTATTTCTTCTGCCCTAGCTTGGCGCAATAATTTCATTAGAGGATAAATTCTCTCTTCTTTGGAAACCAATGTGGTGAACCAAACCACCTGCTGACAATATTTTTTACTTTCATCAATATACTTTTCTACAAATGCCAATTCTCCACCTTCGTACCACAGTTCAGATGATTGTCCTCCAAAATTTCTATTTTCCATGGCTTTTCCTAGTTTTTTCAGGTTCCTCCATTTTCTTTGGTTTGCAGCCTGTGCTTCTTTCTCGCTGCTAAAAAATGGTGGGTTACAGAGAGCAACGTCATAGTGGTCATCTTTTTCAATAATGTTATCTAAAATTTTGCTTTTATCGCTTTGTTTTATTATTGAGATAGATTGAGAAAGCCCATTTTTAAGTAAAATATGTGTAGCACTGTCCAATGCTGTTTGATCATATTCGGAGGCCACCACAGTCCAGCTATAAACTTTTGAAGCAAGCAAAGCATATATGCAACTGGCACCTGTACCTATATCCAAAATACGTATAGATTTTCCTTCAATTATTTGCCCCCTATTTTCTCTCGAAATTAAATCTGCCACAAAATGAATATAATCCACTCTACTTGGAATTGGAGGGCAAAGGAAGCCTTCTGGAAGATGCCAATAGTCAATATCATAATGACTTTTCAGCAAAGCAGCATTTAGGGATTTTACAGATTTATCATTTGAGAAATCAATAGATTTCCTTGACGCAGGAGTCAATATGATATATTTCAAAAGTTGTGGAGATGCTTGGATTAATTTATCAAAGTCATAACCATAACGATGTTTGTTTCGAGGATGAAGATTAGATTTGAGGATACGTTTTGTCATTTTTTAATTGGTTAAAATAATCTAAATTTTGTTAATAGCAAAGCACTTTTAAATGTTCATTATCTTATAAAATAGCATATGCTTAGTGTCTTATTTTTTTATCATTTGAAATTTGATCATCCTTGGACTTCTGAGAATATCCAAAAATTATTCATGAAATCTACGATTTAGATTATCTTTATATTTAGTAACTACTCAGGTAGAGCGATTTTTTTTATCTCAAAAGCACCCACCTGAGTAGCTACTAAAAATTCTCTATACCATAAAAATTTTCACTTGTTGATCGAATCCAGGCTTCTTAATAAGATATAACTTCATCATTGTGAAATACATCTTTATAGCTTCATTATGAAACCCTAAAACCGTGCTATTTACAACAACCCTTCTATTTTCTGCTTCTGTATGGCTTGCCATGAAAGAGTGAACAGCAGTTGGGTTGCTTGATTGAGGTGAGCAAATTTCTTATTGGTAGTAAGGCCTTTGTGATATCGATAATAAATCTGTTGTACGATCACAGCAAGCTTAAATAGCCCAAAGGAGTAATAAAATATAAGGTTATCAATATTTCTGCCACTCTTTTGAGCGTACATCTCTACTACTGCTGTCCTATTCGGATTACCAAGCATACTTGTTGGAGACTGGAGCCCTTGAAGTATCATAAAGTGATCATCATGTGTACTCCAATATGCTAATGAAGTACCAAGATCCATCAAAGGGTCACCAAGTGTACACATCTCCCAATCCAAAATCGCATTGATCTTTTCCCAGGATTTGTCTGCAAATACAACATTGTCGTATTTATAATCATTATGAATGAGACTATGAGCATATTTTGAAGGTTGGTTATCATCAAGCCATTTCATCACTTTTTCCGCTTCTTGAAGATCATCAGTTGCGGCTTTAAAATATTGTTTCCCCCAATTTCGTACTTGCCTTTCTACATAACCTTCTGGTTTTCCCAACTTTCCTAACCCTATATATTTGTAATCCAGCTGATGTAACTCAACAAAAGTATCTAGCCATTGGTCAGCTATTTTAGGAAATTCTGATGGAGAAATATTTCTTTTTTTCGCCTCTTTAGCTGATAATATAATGCCTTCTACTTTCTCCATAATGTAAAATGGCGCTCCGATAATATCAGCATCTTCAGTATAGGCATATACTTTTGGAGCTTTCGCAAATCCTTGATTGAGACCACTAAGTACAGTGTATTCACGTCCCATGTCATGTCCGTGTTTGATAGCTCCTTTAGGCGGCCTTCGCAGTACTAATTTCTTGCCTTCTATTTTTAAAAGATAAGTCAAATTAGAAAATCCTGTTGCAAATTGACCCACTTCTAACTTGCTATCTAGTGATGTAATAAGATGGTTGTCAATCATATACTTTTTAAGAAAATGTTCGTTCAATTCCTCCCCTTTTCTTACTTTTTGCGCCATTTTATTTGTTCTACTTGTCTTCTAAAATTTGATCGTTTTTCTTGTTCATTAAGTTTGATTTAGAAAATGGATATTTGATTCAAGCTGTTAATCCACCATCTACTGGAAGAGCCAAGCCTGTTACGAAGCTAGACCTCTCTGAGCAGAGCCAAATCATGGCATCTACTTGCTCTTTGATATTTCCAAATCTCTTCATTGGAATTCCAGCTTTTAATTTTTGAGATATGCCTTGAGATATACCATCCAAAGCATCAGGGTCAAATAATGGTGATACTGTGAATACTGGGCATAGGGCATTAATTCTAATCTTATATCTGGCATATTCCATTGCTGCAGTCTTTGTCATGCCTACTACTGCAAATTTACTAGCAGAATAAGCAATACTATTTGGCAAACCTCTCAATCCAGCAATAGAGGCAGTATTAACAATAGCTCCCCCACCCTGTTCCAGCATAATTGGGATCTGCGTTTTCATGCCGTAGAATACTCCTGCTGCATTGATATCCATCACTTTCTGATAGTCTTTTACTGATGTATCTACAGTACGTGCACTTGGCCCTCCTATACCCGCATTATTTATGGCTACATCAAGTCTACCATAATTTTCAATAATACGATCCATAAGGATTTTCACTTCTTCAAATTTCGCCACATTTGTTTTGATAAATGAGCAAGTTCCTTCATTCTGTTTTATCATTGATACGGTCTCTTCGCCTCCATCTTCATTTACATCAGAGACCACTATTGTACCACCTTTTTTTGCGAATGCCATAGACGCGGCTCTCCCTATGCCAGATGCGGCTCCTGTAATTAGTATAACTTTATTTTTAAATTCCATAAATTTATATATTCAAATAACTTGCATATGTAGGTTTAGAGCTCCTGCTTTCAGTCTTAGTGCCGCGTCAAGTGATAAATGACAGGTCATTTGAAATCTTTGTAACTGCTCACGTGAAACTAATTTTGGATAAAAAAAGTTCTTTTTTATCTCAAAAGCGCCCACCTAATTAGTTACGAATCTTTTAATCCTATACGGAGTTGGAAAACTACTCATTTTAGCTCGCTAAACTCGTAGTCGTTCATCCGCTTTCGCAGTTCATTCACTTGAAGGTTACAATTTCACCCATCGGGATCGCTCATTCTTGCCTTGATCAGAATTAAATATTGTCAACAAATCTTACCCGTCATTTAACACTTGAGCACTAGAGTTAACAATTTTATTTATCAAACAACCTCATTATACAGTATCAACCTTCTTTCTTTTATACCATCCAAAACGAATGCTGATTTCTATGCTTATCCACATCATAGCCAATCCAGCCATGAAATTAATCACAAACTGAAAGCAGGAATTATCGTATAAACCAATTCTCTCAGTTATCATTTTTAAAAAAAATATTGTGCCTCCAAAAATCAAGCCTCCCAATACAAATCTTAAAATTTTTTGAATAAAAGTACCCTCGTCTTCAGGCAATCCATTTCTAGCTAAAAGTAAAAAACCAAGACCAAAACTCAATAAAAAGGCGACAAGAATGTAGGCTTTCAATGGTAAGAGAAAAAATAATAAAAGAGGTAAAATCAGCAGAGTGGCCAATGAATAAGTAAGCTTTAATTGGTATTTGTTCTTTTTTAAAAAGGCTGCAAGTTTTTGAGGCTTTAAGACTATAGAATAAAACACTGCCAATATACCTCCTCCTAAAACTATTCCTCCAAGCACATCCGCTAAAAAATGAACACCTAAATACATCCTTGATAATGGAATAAGAATCATGAGAATTCCTGCCACAATAGCTATCCACTTTCGTCTGTATAAAAATGCAAATGCTCCCCAAAAGGCAATGGCTACACTGGTGTGCCCCGATGGGAATCCGTTTGCTAATTCTGGAGATTGTCTGGTCACCATGAGAACTTCGAGTGAAAGGTTTTCCCAAAAGCTTTTTGCTCCTTTTTTTGATAACCTTAATGTAGTCTCTTCACCCAAATCGCCATCCAAATACAATAATGTATTGTCCACATGGAAAGGTCGAGGAAGGTTAAAATAATTTTTTAGAGCAAAGGTAACTGCTCCCGTCCAGAGTAAGATTAAAAAAAGAAGGAATGCCTTTTTGAAATTCACCACGAATAACATAAATAATAGAAATATCATGAAGAAACCTTGATACCCTATGGCTGTTACCAATTGCATAAAAGTAGTAAGCCCATCTGTGGCAAAGGACTGAAGAAAATGGTTAATTTCTGTTTGGAACATGTAGTGCTATTAGATTCTTTTTCTAATTTAGGGCAAAAGGTAAGGTTTTTATATGATTGGTTTTTGTTACTGCTCAAGCAGCATCAATTTTAGTTAAAAAAAATTCTCTCTGCCATTTAGAGCATGAATTTAACGAAGAAGAATACGAGTCACTTCAGTTTGTCATTAGGATTACTAAGAGATCAGTATATCTTTTGCCTGGAAACAAAAATTTTGTAGATTTTATTATGAAGGTTTCTAGACATCTTACGACTTTTCAATTACACCTATGATTGTGACCTCATCAGTCCAACCTTAAATCCTCAACTATCACATTGGGGAATTTAGACTTGTCAAATCTAAAAAAATCATCATTGTACTTTTGGTCATAAGTCTCGTTGTCAATAATCATTTTAAAACGCGACCCGTCCTTGCCAAAAGCCAATACTTCTTTGATTAATGTATTATTTTTATCTATAACTACTCTCAATTTGGAGTAATCGCTGAATGAATCTCTTGGTTTGAATTCTATTTCTACAGTTTCTATTTGGTCACTTTTATATTCTTTGATTAGAGAATAGTCAAAATTCCCTGACTCGTACTGCCTTAAAAGGTCTGAAGGTGAAATTATTCCTACATCCTCGCTACCTTCATAATCATTGATCTGAACTTCCTCTTTTTCAATAAGGTGATACCAAAGGTCTTTTCCATCGCAGTAAATGTGTTGTTCTTTCATTTCTACTTTAAACTGATCTATTTGTTGGATGATTCTTCCTCTTTCAATAGATTTAGGCTTTTCGGCCATTTCTATATGGAGTGAGAAGTTGATAGTAATATTATTATAAGCTTTGTAAGCTTCTTTTACTGCATCTAGAATAATTTTAGCTTTAGGGTCATCAGAAGAATAGATAATCGCATTACTTCCTTTAACAACCATAGTTGGCTTGGCATAAACCAAACTTGATGTCATGACCACTAAAATGACCATATACTTAGTACTTTTCCACTTATTCATAACTTACATTGTTTAGAATATAGACTCCGAATTTAAGATTAAAGTTATATCTCATTAAGTTAATAAAAACATAATTAGGTTATTACTTTGAGCAGCTGAACGAAAAGTTTCATTTTTAATATTGATGCGTTTTCGTACAATTACGACTTAGGTGTTTGTTTATCAAACTACAATAATGGGATTATTTGAGTAATAGAGGGTATTAATCTCAAAGAGGTTAGTATATCGAGTAAAAAAATTTTGACTTCTCCCAAGTTGTTGTCACGCACAGTGATTGCATTTTTTATAAACAGCTAACATCTCAGTGTTTTTATTTCGTAAAAATAATGACATGTTGAATAAGGATGGATGTAAGGAAGGAAGGATGGAAGGATATGGACAGAAAGTTATCTTCTTTTTGAAATGTAAGATGTAGCGCAAATAAAATGCTATTTCTTATTCGGGATATTCATTGGCATTTCTTGATGGGATATTTGTAAAGTAAGATTCTATTTCATTTTGAATGAAGAGAGTGACTTACAATTATCAAATTACATAATTAATAAAAAAAGCCCTGACAAATGACAGAGCTTTTTTTTCTTTTTCTTTACAGAGAATTGAGATTAATATCTTCTATCTCTTCCACCTCCACCGTAACCGCCTCTGTCACGACCTCCGCCTCCGCCTCCTCGACGATCACCTCCTGGGCTTGGGTTTGCCTTTTTAACTACAATTTGACTTCCTTCGAAATCAGATTCATTTAGCTCTTCAATAGCTGCAAGAGCTTCGGCATCGTTAGGCATTTCAACGAAGCCGTAACCTTTAGAACGGCCAGTTTCCCGGTCCATGATAACTTTGACAGTATCAACATCACCAAAACCTTCGAAAAGATCTTGAAGACTTTCTGTCTGTGTGCTGTAATTCAGCTTAGCAACAAAAATATTCATTTAAAAAAATAAAAAAAGTAAAAAAATGAGGTGAGATAACTAATAAGAGGGCATTAAGACAAATTAATTGGTACTAATGAACTCGGATAATTTCCCAGTATCAGAGCAAAGATATGTCAATTTTGAATAAAATGCTATGGTTTTCTCTTGATAAGGTTATCTATAGAATATTTACCACCACCAAAAAGAAACAAGGCTAAATATATTAATAAGTACATTAATGCTTTTTCTTTTATACCAAATGCATCATTGCCATGCACAATAAAACTTGCAACAAACATGGTAATAAATAAAGGGATACTGGCTAGACGAGTGCCCAATCCTAGGAGTAAAAGCAACCCACAAAAAAACTCTGCAAATACTGTTAAAAATAACGACGGCCCTACTCCGAGCCCAATCGGATCTCCAAACTCAAGATCACCGCTCAGTAATTTCATGAGTTTTGGATAACCATGAGTCAACATAAATCCGCCTCCTATAATTCTTAATATTAGTGCTACCCAGTCAGCGTTCATTACTTTGGTAGTATATAGATTTTTAATGAAGCTCATATCTCTTGATGTTAAATAAGTGCCGAAGATGAAGAAAATTGCGGAATTACTTATTATAAATGCGATCTAAAATACCCATGAGTTCCATTTCGCTCATGACATATACTTCTCTGGGCTTACTGCCTTGCGCTGGGCCTACAATTCTCATGGCTTCCATTTGATCCATAATCCTACCTGCTCTGTTGTATCCCAATTGCATTTTTCTTTGAATCATTGAAGTTGAGCCCAGTTGGTTGGCTACCACAAGTTGCGCTGCATCTCTAAATAATTCATCTAAATCTGACATTTTCATATCACTATCTCCTACCTTGGCATCCTCGTCAGAAACATATTCAGGAAGTAAGAATGGCGTAGGAAACCCTTGTTGGCTAGATATATGGCTTATCACTTTTTCCACCTCTGGAGTATCTACAAATGCACATTGCAACCTTACCAAATTACCACCAACTGATAAAAGCATATCTCCGCGACCAATAAGTTGATCAGCTCCTCCCTGATCCAAAATGGTACGGGAGTCAATTTTAGACGTCACCTTAAATGCAATTCTTGCAGGAAAATTCGCTTTTATCACACCTGTAATGATATTGACTGATGGGCGCTGAGTAGCAATAATCAAGTGGATACCTACAGCTCTGGCCAGCTGTGCCAATCTTGCAATAGGTAGTTCTACTTCTTTACCTGCAGTCATAATCAAATCAGCAAATTCATCAATTACCAAAACTATGAATGGAAGAAACTTATGTCCATTCAATGGATTAAGCTTTCTGTTTGTAAATTTTTCGTTGTATTCTTTGATATTTCTGGATCTGGCTTTTTTAAGAAGATCGTACCTCTCATCCATCTCCATACAAAGGGAATTAAGAGTATGTATTACTTTTTTAGTTTCTGTGACAATCGGTTCATCTTCATCTGGGAGATAAGCTAAAAAGTGATTTTCTATAAAGCTATATGGAAAAAGTTCAACCTTTTTAGGGTCGATTAATACCAATTTGACTTGAGAAGGATGCTTTTTATAAAGCAATGACATTAATATAGTATTGATGCCTACAGATTTTCCTTGGCCAGTGGCTCCTGCAATAAGTAAGTGAGGCATCTTTGCCAAATCAGCTACAAATACTTCATTGGAAATTGTCTTTCCTAGAGCGATAGGCAAGTCCATTTTAGCATTCTGATACTTATCTGATCTGAGTACTTCTTTGAGTGAGACAACTTGTGGCTTTTTATTTGGCACCTCGATCCCTATTGTTCCTTTTCCAGGAATAGGAGCAATAATTCTGATACCAAGTGCAGCAAGGCTCAGAGCAATATCATCTTCTAGGTTTTTAATCTTACTGATCTTTACACCAGGAGCTGGTACAATCTCATACAATGTCACTGTAGGGCCAATAGTCGCTCTAATCTTAATAATCTCAATCTTATAATTGAGTAAGGTTTTGATAATTTGATCCTTATTGTCTTCTAGCTCTTCTCTGTCTATTTCAAATTTAAGTTCAGAATATTCCTCTAGTACATCGAGTACTGGGTGTTTATAAAATGATAATTCCTTTGTAGGGTCAAAAAATTCATCATGATCTGCATTATCTTGTTGTATCGCCAATGGCACATCAGCCAAATTTGAAGTTCTTACTGTTTCTAACTTTGGCTCATTGTCAGAAATACTATCATGAATTTCCAAGTCTTGCTTGGTAACAGGTGAATTCATAGGTTGTGGAGAAGATGGTTTGAGAGAAGATTCTTTTAAATGTGATTCATATTGAGGATCTAGGTCTAGGTCTAAAGTTCCTTTGGGAATATCCGCCTTTTCATTTATAGGTCTATTTTCTATTACTTCCAACTCATATTGACCTCTATCCTTATTTTTTGGCTTTAATGCTGAGCCTTTCTTTTCTTCTTCTCCTACACCACTTTTAAATTGAAACTTGTTTTTATAAACAGATATTGATGGAATAGCAAATGACCTTCCGCTACTCACATAAGCCAATGCGTCAAACGATGGATTGAATTTCCAAACTAACCATGACACCAATGCAAATAATAACAATATGAAAAGACCAATTGACCCTATGAAGCTTTGAAGCCAATAACATATATTATTACCAAAGGCACCTCCCCAAGGAAATACCGAACTAGAAAAAAGAAACTCATTTAAAATAGATATAAATGCAATAAACAGTAACCACCTTAAAATAAATGGCAACATTGCAGATAACCTCCCTTTTCTAATTATGTAAACACCCAATTTAGCTAATAGGGGAATAAAAAGAAAAGATCCAACTCCAAAACTCCAGTAGAAGAAAAAACTGGATGTAACTGCACCCAATCTACCTAACCAGTTATTAACAACTATATCCTCATTAAATAGCATGGAAAATGCAAACTGAAGCACTTGATCCTGATCTTCCTTCCAAGTAAAAAAATAGGACGTAAATGAAATGAGTAGATATAAACTAAAAACAAGGAGCGATATACCCACTATTTTTCTCACTCTACCTTCACTGTTAAGTGCCTTATTCTGATCTTTTTTCTTTTTACCTCTTTTTTGAGCCATCGGGGAGTTGTACTATTTTTATAACCAATCAGATCATCGCTTTCAATTAAAAAAAACTCGCTTTTCACTATAATAGATAAGTGAAAACTCGCTTTTATAATGTTTTAAAGTATCTGATTAAGTAGCTACATATTATTTTCATATTAAACCAAATGCTAATATATTAACATTTTTACAAAATTCAACTCATTTAACATATTAAAATATTTATAATCAATGTTTTATATATATGTAATATATATAATATGATATCATTTTGAACCACTTCTGAGTAAAGAACAAAAATCTTTTTAATGATGAAGGAAAAGTTATAACAGTTACAAAGAGCACAGTAGGATAAATTTCACAAAGTGAGATAATAAGAGGTCATTTGTGAGACGAATGGTGTTGTCGCCTTGTAGAGTTACAAAAAACAGGTTGATAAGTCCCTAATATTCCGACTCTCAGGTTTTTGTACTTCTGACTATCCTATTTTTGCTATTAAAAGACAGGATAGAAATGAACTGTAAGGCCAATAACCATGTTATAAGGATTGTAAAAAAAAGGTGACTACTCAGGTGGTATCAATTCTCTATGCAAAAAGCTATTCTATCGTTATACTTCTGCTATTTCTATCGTAATAGCGCTGCTATTAAGACACAAATAAGTCTTTGTCTAGCAATAAAATAGCAATTTTTCACCTGCCTGTTTGGCTGGCAGGACTTAATAGGACACCACCTGAGAAGTCATAAAAAAAATGAAGTATGTTTCATATTGAAGAAGTTACAGCACAGCAACTCAAAGGATGGCAAAACGAAGGAAGGTCATTTCAACTTATTGATGTAAGAGAAGTACATGAATATGAACAATTCAACATTGGAGGCGAATTGATACCACTTGGCAGTATAGCAAGCAGTTTAAGCAAGATAAATATAGAAGGGGATGTAGTAGTACATTGTCTTAGCGGTGCACGTAGTGCAAATGCAATCATGCATCTTCAAAGTATGGGATATAAAAATATTTTTAATCTAAGTGGTGGTATCATGGCATATGTTAAGGAAAATGGTTCTCCTGATTAATTCATTTTTTAATTTTTCTCTCTAAAAATCAATGCAAAATTCCTAAATTAGGGTACTAAGCTAAATTGATTGGAGTTATTCTGTTTGGAAAATTTCTATTACAATCTACAAAAAGTTGTTCACTTGTGGTAGGTAGTGTCTGAACGAAATCACACAACTTTAGATATAACACGTTGAATATCTGAGAAATATCTCTTAAATTTTATCATTTTAATTACATAAAAAGTGGCGAATATTCCATATATTTAAAATTATGTTATGTGTATTTGGGTGATTGTCAGCATTTGGTTCGATTCTCTAACAAATTATTCAAAAAAATATTAGAACTTCCATCCATGAAAAAGTAATTAGAACAATTGCAAATCTTTTTTCATTTACCTTTTGAATGGCTCAAAAAGTAACAAAAACCCACGCCTTAAAAGATTTCTTAACGTGATTTCAATGTATTTTTACTAAACAGAACAAAACTCACATTTGGCTTTTCTTTTCTATTTTATTCATCCTTGATTATCTATAGAGTGTGATGTGCTATCACATTGGTATTGCTCGAACAAATGTTCATTTTTAAACGTAAAAATGCCCCGAAATCACTAAAATCTATAAAGGCCGAAAAACTTAAATTCAACATTGAGTCTACTCTGGAAACTAACATTTTTCATAAAATGAGTTGTTTTGTATGAAATATATTTTTTTTGAGATTCGGTGATGCCTGAGTATCAGTGAGTTGAAAAAAATGCAAAGTTCGCCAAAAGAAACTTTTTTGATTTTGTGAGTTTCGGAGTGGACTCAACATTGAGCCTACTCTGAAAACAGATAATTTTCACAAAATGAATTATTTTAGATGATATGATCATTTGTGACTACTCAGGTACCATAAATAGAGAATTAAGTTTGGACTATTTGCATCATAGTTGAGTGCATATTGAGGTTTCTTTTATCAAAGTATCACAAACAGACCTTAGGGTACAGAAGACATGTTGGCCTGATTTAAACATGCCAGATATTTTAGCCTTGACCTTAGCCATTCTAATAGCACGTTCAGAACCGATCTATTAATCTGGTAGGGTTTTAAATATTCGTAGGGTTTTATTGTATTGAAGAAATTGTATTGCCACTTCTGAATGATTTATTTTGCAACATCTTCAATTTGATATTGATTCTTTCTTACAATATGATATTAAAAACTTCATAAAAAAAGCCCGAACAAAAACGTTCAGGCTTTTTTAATTTGTAACTTCTCAGTTATATTAATTTTTTCGAGATTGTTATCTCAAAAATCTAGTATTCTACTTTTCCTCTTCCACTTCTTCAAATTCTACATCAGTTACATCATCTTCTTTTGTTTCTTCAGTGGCTCCTGCGTTTGGCTCTGCTCCATTGGCTTGAGCATCTTGTGATGCTTTGTAGATTTCTTCACTTGCTGCTTGCCATGCCGTATTCATGGTTTCCATTGCATTATCTATCTTTTCTATATCCTGTGTCTTATGTGCTTCTTTCAGATCAGCTAACGCAGATTCTATTGGTCCTTTTTTATCTTCTGACACCTTATCGCCAAATTCTTTGAGTTGCTTCTCTGTCTGAAAAATGAGAGAATCTGCTTGATTGAGTTTATCTACTCTTTCTCTGGCCACTTTATCTGTATCAGCATTGGCTTCAGCTTCTGCCTTCATCTTTGCGATTTCCTCATCTGATAGGCCTGTAGATGCTTCTATTTTGATACTCTGCTCTTTGCCAGTCCCTTTATCTTTGGCTGATACACTAAGGATACCATTGGCATCTATATCAAAAGTCACTTCTACCTGTGGCACACCACGTGGTGCAGGAGGTATATCATTTAAAATAAATCGTCCTATTGACCTATTATCTCTTGACATAGGGCGCTCACCTTGTAAAATATGAATCTCTACACTTGGCTGATTATCAGCGGCTGTTGAATATGTTTTTTGTTTTTTTGTAGGGATTGTGCTGTTAGATTCTATTACAACATCATACACACCTCCCATTGTTTCTATACCCATAGAAAGTGGGGTTACGTCAAGGAGTAAAACGTCATTGACATCACCACTAAGTACTCCGCCCTGTATAGAGGCGCCAATGGCCACAACTTCATCGGGATTTACAGATCTATTGGGTTTTTTGCCAAAGAATTTTTCAACGGCTTCTTGAATCTTAGGAATTCGAGTACTCCCTCCTACTAGAATAATTTCATCTATATCACTTTTACTGACACCAGCATCTTTTATTGCTTCTTCACAAGGCTTTAATGTTCTTGTCACCAGATCATCAGCCAAAGATTCAAATTTTGCTCGTGACAGCTTCATCACCAAATGCTTAGGCACACCGTCCACGGCAGTAACGTATGGTAAATTGATCTCAGTTTCTGTAGCAGACGAAAGCTCAATTTTTGCTTTTTCTGCAGCTTCCTTAAGTCTTTGTAGTGCTAAAGGGTCTTTTCTAAGATCGATGTTCTCTTGATCTTTAAATCCATCAGCCAACCAATTGATAATAACTGCATCAAAATCATCACCTCCTAAGTGGGTGTCACCATTTGTAGATTTTACCTCGAATACTCCGTCACCTAATTCTAACACAGAGATGTCAAAAGTACCTCCACCGAGATCAAAAACTGCGATGGTCTGATCTTTATTTTTCTTGTCCATGCCATAAGCTAAAGCTGCGGCTGTAGGCTCATTGATGATTCTCTTTACTATAAGTCCAGCGATTTCTCCTGCCTCTTTGGTAGCTTGCCTTTGGCTGTCATTAAAATAAGCTGGCACAGTTACTACTGCTTCGGTCACATCTTGGCCTAAAAAGTCTTCAGCCGTCTTTTTCATCTTTTGTAGTATCATAGCAGAAAGTTCTTGAGGCGTGTACATACGTCCGTCAATATCTACTCTTACGGTATCATTGTCCCCTTTTACGAGTTTATAAGCAGGGTTTTTATCTCCTGCTGGTACTTCGCTGAATCTCATGCCCATATATCTTTTTATAGATGAGATCGTTTTGGTTGGATTGGTGATGGCTTGCCTTTTAGCCGGGTCTCCTATTTTTCTTTCTCCACCGTCAAGGAATGCTACTACAGAAGGCGTAGTACGTCTTCCTTCGTCATTAGGTATTACCACAGGTTCATTGCCTTCCATTACTGCTACACAACTGTTAGTAGTACCTAAGTCTATTCCGATTATTTTACCCATTGAAATGTTCTTTTTGTATTAAAATTAAAATGTTATACACATCTAAGATCAATAGATATGCCAACCTTAAAGAGTGCCAATTATGCAGATTATTTATGACTATTTTGTCAATTTGGTGTTGAATAGAATGACATTTAGTCAGGAAGAAAAGATTGTAAAGTGATGGGATACAATTTTGGCAGAAATAAGGATACAGTTTTTTGCATATTGGCACTTAATATTGCTTTAGCTAATCGCTGTTTCACCACCAGAGATTGTAACTACTCCGGTACCATTAAAAGAAATTAAGCATGGACTATTTGCATTATAGTTGAGTGCATATTGAGATTTCTTTTTCTCAAAGTATCACAAACTGTGCTTAGGGTACAGAAGACATGTTGGCCTGGTTTAAACATGCCAGATATTTTAACCTTGACCTTAGCCATTCTAATAGCACGTTCAGAACCGATCTATAAATCCTGTAGGGATTTAATATTCGTAGGTTTTTATTGTATTGAAGAAATTCGACCCTGTCGGGGTCGTATGTACCAATTATCGTCTATTTTTTATAATCATATGAACCCTTCAGGTTCAACTCTGGGTTACTATTAAATCGAAAATAGCTTGTGTCTATAAAAAAATGTAATTTTTAAGTTCAAAAGCACACCACCTGAGTAGTCACCTAAAACTTATGTAGAAATTTTTAGAAAAAAATGAAACAATGATCAGTTTGGCTGAAAATGGTGACCCCTTGAAAAATGAATTAGCGGAAAGAATGAATGGAATATTTGAAGATAATTTTGCTTTGGATACATCATTTTTAACTTTTGAACAAGCTCAACAAGCCGTTGAAAAGGCAGTAAAATATTACAATAGCCTCTTACCTCATTCGTCAGTGTATATGCTGATACCTATTGAGGCGCATTATAAAATTGGAGAATTGAAGAAGCATTGGATGTGGTATTGGAGGGAAAAACAGGATGCCAAAAAGCAACTTGAATTGAAAAATGAAAAAGAAATAGAATTTCAAATTCAAAACTCTGAACTACCTTGGTAATACCAATTTGATTGTAAAGCTAATTCAGGACTTTATGTTATCCTGTAAAGCTATTTTAGGACAAGTTTTTAGCTGTAAAGCTATTCTAGGAATTAATTTTTAAC
>JAZGFD010000065.1:0-3786 GCA_036479115.1 Saprospiraceae bacterium
AGATGAATTAGAGTTGCTAGAAGAATTCAGACAGGAGGGAGAAAGCACAGAAGAAGAAGTAGATAATGCGTATTCTGAAGTGGCATCCATTTTGGATGAAGCGGAATTCAAATCTACTCTTAACAGACCGGAGGACGAACTATCGGCCATTTTGGAAATTAATGCTGGTGCTGGAGGTACAGAAGCTTGTGATTGGGCGGAAATGCTATATCGTATGTATGTGATGTGGGGTGAGCGTAGTGGTCACAAAGTAAAAGAGCTCAATCGTGTTAATGGAGATGTGGCTGGGGTAAAATCAGTAGAAATAGAGATTACTGGAGATTACGTGTATGGTATGATCAAAGGCGAGAATGGAGTACATAGACTTGTGCGAGTAAGCCCTTATAATGCCCAAGGGAAACGAATGACTTCTTTCGCATCAGTATTTGTACATCCTATGGTTGATGATCGGATAGAGATCGAAATAAACCCTGCGGATATTGAGTGGGACACTTTTAGGGCAAGTGGGGCAGGAGGGCAGCATGTAAACAAAACAGAATCAGCTGTAAGAGTGCGGCATTTACCTACAGGAATTGCGGTAGAATGTCAAGAGGAAAGATCTCAACACATGAATCGAGAGAAGGCATTGGTTGGCCTAAAATCAAGACTTTATGAGTTAGAATTACAAAAACAGCGCGCAGAAAGAGACGAGGTTGAATCGCAAAAGATGAAAAATGAGTGGGGATCACAAATCAGGTCTTATGTGCTGGATGACAGAAGAGTCAAAGATCACCGTACCAATCATCAATATAACAATACTGACGCAGTACTTAGTGGCGATTTAGATGGCTTTCTTAATGCATTTTTAATGTGGGATGGCAAGTGAATATAGGCAAATCAGGTGGTATCATTTATGGCTGAAAAATGTCCTTTTATCGCTGTACTTCTGCTATTGATTTCTTGTAACTACTCAAGTGGGTGCTTTTTGAGGACTGTCTGCCAATCGGGCCAGTAAAATATTGTTATCTTTTTACTAGATAAAGCTCATTTTTTGTGGCATTGCAGAGTTATGGCGAAAAAAATAGCTGAAATATGGTAGAAAAATAACTTTTTTTGTCCGGAATTAACTCCACTACTATTCAGAAATATATGATCTTGACCTAGCAATTTTGCACCTTCCTGTTTGGCTATACGGTCTCAAAAATATTCTAGATGAGTGGCTAGGCAAATTGCGACTAAGAAGAATATTCATTTACAATGACAGAATATTAGCCATGTCCAATAAGTCATTATTCATATCTTTCTTTTTATTAATGGCATCAGAAAAATTTGTTTTCTCTAAACTATCATTCACAATACCTAAAGCAGTATTGCGATCTCCTTCCATGATGCACTTCACTGCGCTGTAGCCGAGCCTTGTAGCCAGTACTCTGTCGATTGCGGAAGGTGATCCCCCTCTTTGTAGGTGACCCAAGATGGTCACTCTTGACTCGAATCCGTATTTCTTTTTTACTTGGTCAGAGATCTCCATTGCATTACCATTTTCATTACCCTCAGCTACCACAACCATATTAAACATCTTATTTCTCTCAGATGATTTTATTAATTTATCTACTAATACATCGATTGAAGTTATTGTTTCTGGCATAAAAATAGTAGATGCTCCCGATCCTAACCCAGTATAAAGTGCAATATGCCCAGCATGCCTACCCATCACTTCTATAAAGAATAATCTATCATGAGAACTTCCTGTATCTCTTATTTTGTCGATTGCTTCCATGGCGGTATTTACGGCAGTATCAAAACCTATAGTAAAATCCGTACCAAAAATGTCATTATCAATAGTACCAGGTAGCCCGATGAAAGGAATATCTTGATATTCTTCTGTGAATACTTTTGCTCCAGTATAACTGCCATCACCACCTATAACAATACATGCATCAATATTCAATTCTTTCAAATTTCTATGGGCTTTTTCTCTACCTTCTGAGCTTCTAAATTTCTCTGATCTTGCAGTTTTTAGTATTGTTCCGCCTCGTTGAATAATATTTCCTACGTCACTTGTGCTCAAAGGCTTGATATTGTTTTCTACCATCCCTTTGTAGCCATGGTAAATCCCTTCTACCTGTATATTATAATACTCAGCTGTTCTTACTACTGCTCTTACTGCTGCATTCATACCAGGTGCATCTCCACCTGATGTTAATACTCCTATTTTTTTTATATCGTTTAGCATTTCTATTTGCCATTAATTTATAATCATATCTAATGGACTCTTAGATATTATTCCCAACTGTAAATTTACATCTTCTAAGAGTTGTTTTAAGCGATGCTGGTTAAAATAGACTACTGATCCGAAAAGATGGATGACTGAGACATCATTTGATATTGGTAGAATTCTATCTTGAATAAAATCTTTAAAACTCTCATTGAGGATTTTATCTTTTAATGGATCATTGATTTCAGATAAAAGTGAGGCATAAGCAGCTATTTCTTTATTGGGTGTGGTAGAATTATAGAGGGTTTGTACGATAATTGACCTTTTGATTTTCAATTTGCTTTCTATAATATTCTGAGATTTTGGCGAAAAATTCTCTCTTAGGAAATTAATTATCACTTTTTTTCCAAGTATAAATGCGCTACCTTCATCACCCAGAAGATATCCCCCTGATAAGGTGTATTTTGTTACTTTATTCCCATCCCAGAGTCCTGCATTACTGCCTGTACCGATTATTGCAATTACAGATTTTTTATTGATATTAAGAATGTTTCCAATAAATTCAAGATCAGAAAACACATCGATTTGACAATTGGGGAAGATGTGTGCCAATCCATTTCCCACTTTTTCATTTACATCATCATTAATACATCCTGCGCCTCCGTAGGTAATATGCGAAATGTTGTGATATTTTTTCTCAAGAAATGGACTAAAATGATCATAGGTTGCATCTGAAATTTTAGGATGAAGGATTGGATTAAAACCTCTTACAATTTCATGGCTGTGGTATTCGCCTCTTTCATTCTGTTGTACTATGGCACATTTAGTGGATCCACAATCAAATATTAATTTCACAGTTATCTGATTTTATAGTTCAACATTAAATTCAATGTCATCCTTAAAAATGTCCAGTTCTCGCCTTTCTTTCTTGGTGGGTCTGCCTGCTCCTTTTGCCCTCATTTCAGACCTGCCTTTGCCTACATACCAGTCTTTGTATTTGTTCATTTCTTCTTCTTTGGTGAGATTTTTATAACATGAACTTGCCAAGGTTGCTGACACACGTTTTTCAATAACTTTTATAACTTTAAAATGTAAATTGAAGCCATTTTTAGAAACATATACCTCATCATCTATACTTACTAAAGAAGAGGGTTTGGCCTTTTTATCATGGATATTTACATTGTTATTGCGACATTCGCTGGATGCTAAAGTTCGGGTTTTAAAAATTCTTACACTCCATAGCCACTTGTCTATTCTTGTTTTTTGTAATAAGTTTTTGTCCATCAGTCTTTCATTAATGGAGGGAGTTTTGGGTCGAGTTTCTTCAAAGTTGCTAAAACCTTTTTAGCCACAAAGTAATTGCGATACCATCTTTGATCACATGGTGTTATTATCCACGGTATTTTGTTGCATCTATCAATTACATCTTCATAGCAAGCCATGTATTCTTTCCATAATTTTCTCTCTTTCCAGTCAGCTTCTTTATGTTTCCAGTTCTTTCTTGATATATCTATTCTTTCTTGGAGTTTTTCTTCTTGCCTTTCCTTAGATATGTGCATGTAGAATTTAAGAATAGTTGTACTGTTGTC
>JAZGFD010000066.1:0-7144 GCA_036479115.1 Saprospiraceae bacterium
CTGTTTCATTTTTCAAATTACACACAACGTCTCGGCTATGGTTAGTACGGGATTTCGAAGGACTGAACTTTCGGTTAAGCACTTAGCCAAATTTTTAATTTTTTCTTTATTTAATAGACACGCAAAATTGAAAATTTTGCGGACTTTGTAAAATGCACTTCACTTTGGGTTAAGCACCAAAACCCGTATTAATTATAGCCATTGTTAGCCATAGTTTACTCTATTTTCGCCATTGGTATTGCACAAATTTGTCTTGTGATATGGCTTACCATAAGATAAAAAAACTGATTTGGACAAGAGATAATTGCCTCATTAATCAGAGGCTGGTATTTCCCCTTTAGGACTTTCTCATTCAGAGTAGGTCTGTATCTAGCAATTGTTCCTATGTAATATGCAAATCCTAATACTGAACTTAATCTATGCAATCTATATGGTTCTAAATCCAAATAATATCGATAGCCTTGTCTCGTAAGCATTGGAGTGATATTTAAACTATTTATCTCATTATTAATTTTTTTATAGCACATTACCCAACTTCTATTAGAACCTCTTGTATAAGCAGTTGAGAATTTAGATTTAAAGTGTCTTCGCTTTGGGTCGTTTTCAATGTCCAATTCAACAAGTTTTTGTTTGCAAATTCCTTTAGTAAGTTTATCTACTTTCATTTGTTTGTCAAACTTTTTTTCGTACGAAATAGTATAGAAAAGTCTATTTCGGGTTCTGTTTGTTCTTATTTTTATTTCGACAGGTAGAAATTTTCTTTTTTTAGGGAATAGGTTTAATGCATATCCGATTTCGTGAATTTCTGGGAGTTCCCAAATTAAATCAACAAAATTCAAATTTACTCCATCTCCATTTTTTACTTCTTTTCCTAAAACCTTAGCGAATGCGTGAAAAATAGAAATTCCTCCACCATTTGGGTTTGCTAATTTAAGTTTGTCTGCTGAAGTTGCTGGTAATGATAAACCGTGATGTTCTACCTTAGTTTCTAAATCATATTTCTCAATTAATAAGTATACTTTTACCAAATTAATGAATGAATAATACAAAAGTGTTCCTTTTGAGGGCATTTTTGCTTGTAAAGAAGAATTATAAAAATCGCGTGATAATTGAGTGAAATATCTTGCTTTAACTAATTTGTTTTTTACTTTGTACTTATCTCTCTTAATTGAGTTGTGCCAACTATCAATATAAGCCTCTAAATAACCTAAAGGGTCAGAAGTCAAACTAAAAGGAGCACCTGCTTGATTTTTAAAAGGAAAATACTTCACAGATTTGTATTCCCTCAAGGCTATTTCTCCAATATCTTCTAACTTCATATGATTTTTTAATTATGGCTAACGGTTAATGATAAGCGGAGGCCATCCCAAAGGGTGGCTTCCGTCTTATCTAGTGTTATCATGTTTTCTTTGTTTTAACCGCCAGTATAGTCACAACATGCATAAGAACCAGAATCACAACTTATACTACACCCTCCTGAACTGGATCCTCCTCCTCCAGCTCCTAATATTGTTGCAGTCATTCCAGCTCCAGAACTTGCTCCACATCCATTCGCCCCTGGACCTCCAACATCACAGCCATCTGTTTGGTCACCACCACTACTCGTGCAAGGAGTACTACTGTTACCAACACATTGACATAGAGGTAATCCAGCAATAAATTCATTATAATCTATTGGTATCCATTGATTAGAACCATTCAATAAAGATGAATTTGTATTCCCATAGCTATAACCAATTGTTCCTACTGAATAATTAGTAAAATTGTTCCAATTATTATTAGATTCAATAACATTACTAACTTTACCGAGAGAAATACTAAAAAATGGAACTCTGTTGTTTTTGTATACGTAAACAATAGTTCCATCATGATTAAACTCTACTTTCCCTTCAAATTCAATATCTTTCGAAAGATTCATCGAATTTTGACAGTCCGCACAGTATATATATTCTCCTGATTCTATTTCAAACACTCCAAATTGGTCACCAAAATCTCTAATGAGATAGTGACGATTCTCCTCTAAATTTCGATTATTTGCCACAGCAAAATCCTCTTCTACCACTGAATCTTTATCACTATCACAAGATAGCATGGATAGTGTCATTAAAACAGTACTAAACAAAAATAAATAGTTATTCATAATATTATTATTTAAGTAAAAATTACTCCTACTCCCTTTTGGCCGTTTCAGAAAATTTCTTGCCGCTATCATCACTATTTTTCACGAATAGCTCGGTCATAGAAGTAAATACTTTTATCACAAAGCCACTTTCCAAAAGCAAAAGAGTGAATTCTATTGTATCCTCTTATGGTTTGCTGCTGTGTTTTTTTTAACCTCTAATTAATGATAACGCCTAGCATATCCAGATCTACGACGTAGGAGTAGTTCTGTGATCATGCATTGTTAATACCAGTATTTCTTTCTCTACAACACTGTTATATCGCTCAAAATTATTTTTTCTTTTCCGTTTTCCTCATACACTATCTTATAGACAAATACATCAGGATTGTATTTTCCTGAAGGTTGCCAGCCTTGTGAAGAATCATTTATTTGCAAATCAGATCTGTTGTACAGTAAGTTACCCCATCGGTCATAAACTTGCATGCTGTATGTTCCAATATTATTACCTTGTAGATATAATATCCCGTTTTCCTGAATCGATGGATAATTGGCTATGACGTTGGGTAGATATACATTTGATGATTTAAATGAGACTCTTACTTCTCCATAGGCTATACAACCATTTTCGTCCATCACTTCTATGGTGTATAATCCTTCTTTCTTCTCGACAAAATTCGGTATAGGACAATCGCCACAGTTTAACCCTAAGTGAGGTGTCCATAGGTAAGAAACAATATTACCATCATAATCTACTGGCATCATCAGATCTATTGAAAATACTGTATCTAGCAAGTCTTCTGTCCATATCATCGGTAGAGTAAAGGATTCCACAATGATATCTAGTTCTTCGTAACACCCATTTATATCATAACCTGCTATGGTGTAATTGCCAGCTTGGTTGATTAGGATTTCTGCTGATGCATCCTCTCCGTCTATAGTGATCGAAATATGCTCACTAACTACTTCAACTAGAGTAGTTTCTTCTTCACAATATCCCAATATTCCTTCTAGCTCAATAGGGATACGATCGTAGTAATCAAAATCAATATCATAAATGATGCTGTCGCATCCGAGACTGCTTTGTAGTGTATCGTGGTACACCCCTGCTAGATCATATGTCTGATCCATATAAGTAAACTCTTCTCCTTCGCATACTTTAGCTTCTATCGGCTTGGTTTCAGGAGGAGTCAACTTAAATATTTCGAAAGTATCTGATGTCGTACAGCCAAATATATTATTTGCCTTGTAGAAATAGATTCCACTTTGGTCAAAAGTTCTTTCTTTGTCTTCTATACCATCCCACCATTCGATGCTCTCTGTGATGGAAGAAAGATCAATGGCAATATCTTCATCGTGGCATAATTTATAATCTTGGACTGGAGCAATCTCAGGATTGGGATGGACTATATTTATTAGCCTTGCAGTATCATAGCATATTCCATTGGTCGTGACATAGTATATCGTATCGCTGATGGGTGCTTGATAGTCGGGTAGTTCTAACATTTCTGTAAACTGATTATTATAAAACAAACCTCCATCGTCTGCATCGGAAGCTAATATATTGTCTAGTGTCAAGTTAGGATCGCCCTCGCAATACTCTCGTGTTATATCATCGCCAGCATTGGGCAAGGGCACAGCAAATCTATAGGTGGCGATGGCTGGATTACCCGCTACTCCATCGTACCATACAGTAAATGATATCTGTATTTCCGACACGTTATCAAGGTTATTGATAAATCCATTACGTATGGCTTCTTCAAATTCTGCCAATTCTGTAAATCCGTTAGTAGTTAGTGTTGTTTTGTTTGCCCCTGATTGTAAGTCGTAATTACCATTTGAGATACTGATATTTGCTCCAGATAAAGGCGATACAAGTATTACCACAATACTATCGAGTGGGTACTCATTACTAATCATAATATCTATATCACTCAAGGGCAGTAGATCAAAACTACACAGACTATCTATCAAAAAATCTACTCCTCCGATACTACTATCGTCTGCGTCGAGATCTATCCTTCGCTGACAGTCTTCCCAGTCTATAGCTTTGTAATGTTTGACATTACCGATCGAGTTTATTGTTCCAGAAATTTCTGTATAGGGATGAGAATACTCAATCGTAACATTGTCCAGATCTACCTTCCAGTAACTGTGTTTGATCCCTGTCAATTCATCTTGGCTGCCTCCTTGATAAAGTACTGTTTTACCACAAGCATCACGATAGGAGACGATCGGTTCAAACCATATACTCATATTAAATTGATCAAAATCCAATAATTCTGTATTGCCCTCTGGATCTCCTATCTCTAGTCTCCTGATACTGTTGGAAAATCCACCAGCCGAATATATATAGCCCCCTTTGTGCCAAGTCCCCTTTGATAAAATAATTTCTTGCTCAAATTCTGTAAACCCTAATGCAAAACTTGCAGGGTCGCGGAGTTTTTGAAAAGTATCTGTATTTATGTTATAAAAGCCATGTGTAAATCCACCGCAGTATAGTATAGAATCATTTAGAAAAAATATTTCATCTATCTGTGTATAATCAAATATATCAATTGGTGTAGTCTCAGGAGTCAAATCTTGGATATACTCCAATTGATCTGTGGCTATAGTGTATCTAAATAAATCCGCTTCATCCTCTATAAAATAAACCTGCAATCGATCTTCCGTATATTCAAAAGAAGGTATCCGTATAGCCCTCCCCGTCATATCTATGTGCTCAAATCTCTGTTCAGAAATCGTAAATTCCATTCCTAAGCTTGTAGAATTAAGGAAATCTATGCGGTGCATCTCGTAGTAATTACCTGCACTGTCATTAATGCGTATCCATTTGAAAGTTTCCTGTGCACTGAGCCCAAAGCTCAGCACACAAAAAACAAGGATAGAATATAATTTTATATTATTCATCCTTTGGATTTTAACGTATAAATACTTTATGACTTCTCACTCCACTCTTATCCTGTATGGTGAATATATATACACCTGTACGAAGTGGGGTGTTTATAGTTCTTGTATCACTATTGATCTGCATATTTGTGACTCTACGTCCATACCTATCATAGATTCGTAGCGTCGCATCTCCCTCTATCTGTTGTATATCTATCCATGCCTGACCATTGATGATTATAGATTGCGGAGTAGCTTGATTACCTCTTGATCCAATTCTTTGGTCTTCTGATAAGGTATTCATTCCTGCTGCATCTGCGAGTATATAATTGCCATCGGCTTGCAAAGTCAAATTAGGGCTCTGGGAGGTAATTATTCCTATTAATTCTTCTCCGGCAACTGCCTGATATCCAATATTGTCATCCGTAGCATCTATCCATATAATATGGATTTCGTTGTCTTTGATGGCATATTCAAGATTAGGTAGCGGACTGCTGATGTTATAAATAGGAGTATTAGTAGGAATGCTTATATGTAGGGTCAGTGCAAATAACTTATCTGTGACAGGTGATTTTACTATAACTCTATTTCCTGATGGATCATTTTCTACTACGATAGGGATATCTCCCATACCATCACCAATAATACAGTCGGTACAGCTATTATCAATATCTCCCAGCATATAACGTACAAATTCTGTGCTGACAGATGGGTCAGTGACCAAAATACAACTGTCAATAGCGGCATAAGCGGCATTATCTCCTAGATCAGGTGGATATTCGCTGTCTTGAACTGGCACAAATCTACACCAGTTCTCTATTGTTGTCGAATCCAATCCAAGTATATCTCTTGCTATCAGTACTAGGTCTAATGTTGATACAGTGCCGCTACCATTGACGTCACCGATGAATATAAAATCACTTGTCAATCTTTCGACACCAAGAATTATTTTCCTTAGTCTTATTAGATCTATATCAGTAACACCACAGGGTTCGTCACAGACAGTATTCACACATATCTCATAAGGTCCGTCATCGCATAATGTACAGGCATAAGTGCCATCATTCTCAGTCCTCGTCTCACATACTTCTCCGTTTGCACTTGTAATGAAAATTTCTGCTCCTTCTATGCCATGGTTTTCGGTATCAGGACAGTCGTTAACACTAGGTGCAGTGACGATACCACTAACTTCCACACCTATGGCACAAAATACTTGTGGATCTGTACATAAGGTCTCAGTACTAATGCAGAGACTACCAGGGATAGCAATACCTACTAGACCATCATCTAGAGACACACAACTACCTGGCTCTGTACTGACTGTGATTAAAAAATGTGGAGATCTATCTAATATGTCTTGCCCACTTATTCCACTGCCTCCACTGGCAACGTTACCATTGATGGTTACACCTCCAAAAACGAGAGGATTACTTTGAATATTAGCAAATGAAACTCCATCAATGTCGCCTCCATTGGCAAACCAACTAAAACTCACTGGTCCTATAGTGTGACCTGCTAACTCACCCATAATACTTACCTCGTAAGTAGCCGAGCAATTAGTAGAATCTACAAGCTCATAACAGAGGTCAAAATCAGGACAAGGTAAAATTACTTCACAAACAGTTGGTGGATTCAAAATCTGCACTACTTCAGTGCAACTTGTATTCATAGGGTCAGTCACTGTGACTGTCGGTGGCGGTATAGTACTTACTGGATATGGCCCAAAGGTTTCTGTCCAAAAGTTGTTATTCGCATTGTTGAATACTGTAATGTCAACTGAGTAAGTGTCGTCTGATGGAACGTTGTCTGTCCCTCCATCATCACACTCAAAATTTTGTGATACTACAAATAAATCGCATTGAGCTGTGGCTGCATATGGGATCAATGCTAAAAGTCCCATAAAGATAATTAGAAATAATGTTTTTTTCATGATAAAAATGTTTTGGTTAAGAATTAATAATATTCAAAACACATTGAGATAACATAAAACAATCCGTATATTTGCAGCCTCTTTGAACGGAGATTGAGGGTCTGCGACTCATTCGATGAGTGATCGTGGATTCTCTTTTTATTTTCATATTGTGTGTTTCTATTTTCTAAAGGTACGCATTTTTTAATTCTTTATTGGTATTAACG
>JAZGFD010000067.1:0-3566 GCA_036479115.1 Saprospiraceae bacterium
TGAATATTTTGAGGCTGAACAAGGCGGAAAACTTACGATTTTAGCGAGCTAAATGAGTTATTTTCCAACGATGTGCAGGCTTAAAAGATTCCAAATCACCCATCATTTATAGCTTGACACAGCACTAATTCGGTGGCATCAATTTTTTACTTGCCTGTTTGGCAGTCAGGCCTCAAAAGCACACCTCCACAGTAGCTACACTAAAACAATACTTAAATGACAACAGAAAGGAGATATGACATTGATTGGTTAAGAGTAGTTGCAATTGGGTTACTGCTAATTTATCATATATCTATAATATTCCAACCATGGGCACTGTTTATCGGTTTTATTAAAAGCGAAAAATCGATAGAAGGGTTGTGGACACCTATGACTATGCTCAATGTTTGGCGGATTCCTCTTCTATTTTATGTTTCAGGTATGGGGTTGTATTTTGCGATGAAAAAAAGAAATTGGAGACTATTACTGTTTGAACGAATGAAGCGAATTCTGTTACCATTTGTTTTCGGTTTCTTGGCTGTTGCTCCATTGCATATGCTTATTTTTCAGGATTATTATAATCTGTCTTTAAATTATTATCCACATAGCGGTCATCTATGGTTTTTGGGAAATATTTTCATCTATGTTCTTTTGTTATTGCCACTTTTTTTCTACTTGAAAAAGCATGATAATGGAAAAATCAAAAACACAATTTCAAAGGTCATGTCGTATGCTATAGGGCCATTATCTATTGCAGTTTTTTTTATGTTGGAAATATCTATAGTCAAACCGCAATTGTTTGAAATGTATGCTCAAACTTGGCACGGATTTTTTATTGGTTTTCTTTCTTTCTTTTTTGGTTATCTCTTTGTTTATAGTGGTAAAGTATTTTGGCAAACTGTTTCAAAATGGAAATGGCTATATATCGGAATAGCATCAGTTTTATATATTATTAGGTTCATGGGATTATATTCGTTATCAAATATGTATATCACCACCATGGAATCAAATTGCTGGATATTTGGAGTTTTTGGCCTAGGGTATGATTATCTCAATAAACCAAGTGCGTTGTTAAGCTATCTGAGCCAAGCTGCTTATCCAGTATATATCATTCACATGTTTGTATTGTATGCAGGTGCATGGATTATTTTACCTTTTGATATCCATCCTTTACTTAAATTTATAGGTGTCACACTATTTACTTTTATCGGTTGTTTCCTAATTTATGAATTTATACTTAGACGGATTAATATTCTTAGACCTTTATTTGGCCTAAAATGGACATATAAAATCTAAATTCTGGCACTTGTGTGTGATAAAATTCATTGCCTTTTTTTAGCGAAAATGAATTGAAAGTTACTACTCAGGGGTAGAAAAACAACCATTTTTTTGCCCAAAATTAGCTCCACCTGAGTATTTACTTTAATTGTTACCAAGAGTGATTTATTTTCAAGACAGCTCTTGTGCAGGGTGGCTTGTGCTGAGCGAAGCCGAAGTAAGTTACTTCAAGTGGATGGGCTTTAGAATTAGAGAAATAAAATCAGGGAGTTATTGAAATTTGTTGAATTAACCTTACCAAACGGGTAACTACTCAGTTGGTCTTCTTTTGAGCGAAAAAAAGCCTTTTTAAGCTGAAATTTATACTGCCTGAGTAGTTACCTATACGGCACCTTCTCGTATAAACGATTAATATGTGTTGCCAGTTTTGTTAGAGCCACTCAATCTTATTCTCTCGACTATCCCCCAGTTTCGATCTTTAAATTTGCAATTTGAGTATCCCATAAAGCTTTTTGTTCGTTCTCTTCTCCTTTATCGCAAAAATCCGTTACCTCCAATATAGTTTCATTGGTTACATCAGACTTATAAAGCCTAAACTCCATATATTCTCCTGGGTCATTATCCACAAATATATACCTGACTCTTTCTTCTTCTAAGTCATCTACTAATTCAGCTTCTTCTTCTGAACCCTGCCAATCAAAAACATACATGTCATTAGTGACATCTGCACCATCACAAAACCATCTTACCAGACATTCGTTTTGTGTTAGGAACTTGTATATAATAGCAGGTGAAGCACGAAATATAAATTCCATATCGATTTTCACTCTCTTCATGATGTTGTTTTATTTTTTATTTTTATTTATTTTTCAAAAAAAAAATGACATTTTAAAATATCACTCTCTTCGATATTCCTAACCATTTTTAGGACTCAGACGTTTCATAATTATTGATTAAGTTATGTTAAGATGCGTAATGGCAGTAAGACTACATTTATTTTTTTTCTAAAAGCGGCAATAAAAGCTAAATAATTGAAATTTCAAAATTCAGGTTGAAAATTTTATATATTTTATTGAGATAAATGACAAATGACAAAACAAAGAGAATTGGCACTTGAAGTATACTTTAAAATTGTCGTTATTTGACCCTCGTAAAGACTTACATAAAAAAGATTGAAATAAATGAGGCAGCTTAAGATTACAAAATCTATTACCAACCGCGAGAGTCAATCATTAGAAAAATACTTACAAGAAATAGGAAAAGTTGATTTACTCACTCCAGAAGAAGAAGTAGATTTAGCAAGAAGAATAAAAGAAGGTGATCAAGAGGCTTTAGAGAAATTAACGAAAGCCAACCTTCGATTTGTAGTATCTGTAGCCAAACAATATCAGAATCAAGGATTATCACTCAGTGACCTGATTAATGAGGGCAACCTAGGGCTTATTAAGGCCGCACAGCGATTTGATGAAACTAGAGGATTTAAGTTTATCTCTTATGCAGTATGGTGGATCAGACAATCAATATTACAAGCACTTGCAGAACAATCTAGAATAGTTAGGCTACCTTTAAACAAAGTGGGTAGTTTAAATAAGATAAACCGGGCTTTCTCTGAATTAGAGCAAGAATTTGAAAGAGAACCTTCTGCTCAAGAGTTGGCAGATCTTCTTGAAATTAGTTCTGATGAAGTAGAAACTACTCTTGGTGTTGCTGCGAGACATGTATCAATGGATGCACCTTTTGTGGATGGAGAGGACAATTCTCTTCTAGATGTGTTAGAGAATAATAAAATACCAGGCACTGATACAAAACTAGAATACGTAGAATCCCTGAGAGGAGAAATCGAAAGATCTCTTGGCACATTGACTGAAAGACAATGTGATGTGGTCAAATTATACTTTGGTATTGGTGTAGAACACCCCCTTTCTCTTGAAGATATAGGAGAAAGGTTTGGATTAACAAGAGAAAGAGTAAGACAAATCAAGGACAAGGCAATCAACAAACTGCGATCAGCATCCAGAAGTAAATTGCTAAAACATTATCTAGGAACTTAATACTCAAGCTCAAGTTATTTTTCTCTTTTATCACTATAATTCGGCAATCTATGCCCCAAATCGAAGATGTGGCAACTTAATCGAGATTTCTAACCACATAAAGTAAGTTATTAATTAGTGGTGTCCGACTAAACCTAAAAAAGGCTATTGTCTCAAGAAATTCCCTCTGCAAACTACTTTTTGTCCAATAGCAGGGTGTCTACTGCTAAAAACAAAAAAAAGAATCATTTGGCTGTCCGATAAAGTTGTAAAAAGATC
>JAZGFD010000068.1:0-6742 GCA_036479115.1 Saprospiraceae bacterium
AAAAGTTTCTTTTGGCGATCTTTATATTTTTTTTAATTAGCTGATACTCAGGCATCACCGAATCTCAATAAATGTAAATCTCATCCAAAACAACTCATTTTGTGAAAAATGTCTGTTTCCGGAGTGGGCTCAATTATCATCCCTGTTTTCCTAATATGTTTACTGCTTTTCTTGAGAAATAACCTTCCCGAAGAATGCCAAGGATAGCCCAGCAGTGGGAGGTTCTTTAAAAGACTTTTTCTCATTAAGGATTTCGAAAGAGATATTGATATGCTATAATTTATAGAAATGTGAAATTTGGGTAAATATCAATATAGTGTCTGATCAGAATCTATCGAGTTTTATAAAATGGAACATTTTGAATGAGAATTGAGTTTTTTGAGATTCGGTGCTGCCTGAGTATCAGCGGGTTGTAAAAAAATAAAATAGCACCAATAGAACTATTCCTAATTTTGATGAGTTTTCGTTCAGATACAGAACGAAATAAGTTAGTAAAAGCTCTGCTTTTAGGGTTTAAATGTGCCTTTCAAAACAAAATAATAATGATTTCTTACTTGCCTGATTGGCAGATAGGGCTCAAAAGCACCCACGTGAATTACGAAAATGAAATAATCATGTTTTATTTATCAAAACCCAAATGCGATAGGTATATTCATTTCATCAAGCCAAAATCACACATCACATTATCATTGCAATAGATTTATCCAAATGAACTTAAAAACAATAAATGACTGTATCTCTCAATATAAAAACATTATAAAATGCCCTGATTATAATGGTTGGCGACTTTGGGAATTAACCGCACAATTTCAGGAAAATTGGGATATGGATGCCTCTCGTCTGCAAGATATTTATAAGGCTAGTTTTGAAATTAATTCTCCTTTATGGCATCGTGATTTCTTTTACCCCAAGAAAGCCATGGAGCGATATATCAATATAAATGAAGACCTAGCAAAAGCAATATTTAAAGACCTACTTAATGAAAAGAAGGACCTTACTCAGCGCATTAACCGCTTTATATTTCAGTGTGATTTACTTTACAAATTAGAGAACGATGGAAACGAAAAAGCTGGCCCACATTATCATGCCAACAAAGAAATGATATTCACTTACCTTGCTTTTAAATTTCCTGATCAATATTCTTTGTATAATTTTTTATCTTTCAAGACCTTCATGGATAAGGTAGGTAGTAAATACTCTCCTCAAGAAGAAGATATTGATCGTTTTGTAAAAGTATGTCATACACTGTCAGTTCTGATACAAAAAGATGAAGAATTAGTGAAATTTGTAAGCAACAAAGTGTATTCATTTACCAACGGAAAGCTATACCCTATGCTCATGGTTTTTGAGTTATACGCTTTGGTAGATGAGTATAAATAGTAGCGCCATTAAAAAAAATATTGTTCAAATGAAATCGACAATCTTATCCGTAGTTGTCACCTTCCTCTTCTTTTCTCCGTCTTCTTGCATTACTGTCTCCGAAGCCCGTTTTGTGTAGCCTTTCATCAATTTCAAAATTACTCTCTTGGTATACTCTCTGCCCAACGGGTTCAATAATTTGTCGGTCATTGTTTCTTACATTTTTTACTCTTTTACTCACTGGATATGCATTCATCTCGTGATCTGCTAGAGGGCGTAACATACCCATAATATCGCTGAGGTGTGTATCAAGGTTCAACCATTTATAATAGTCATGCTCTTTGATTATCACTGGTGTACGATGGTGTTTTATATGCTTGTTCATTAATTTATTGGGATAGGTAGTTAATATAGCAAAAGACTTTTTTATTTCTCCTGTTGATTTATCTGCCCATTCTTTCCAAATCCCCGCGAGAGCAAAAATCTTCTTTCCTTGTAGGTATACTACATATGGCTTATTTAGTTTCTCTTCCTTTGGCCCTTCAAAAAAACAATTGGCCCAAACCAAACACCGCCGCTCTCTTATCATGAATCTAAATTCTCTTGACTCTTTTATATGGAAAGCACCAGAATAATTAGGATCGTTTTCAGTATTGTGGTATTTTCCACTTCCTTCTGCCCTTGCATTAATTAAAAACCTTCTTGTCTTTTGCCACTCAGGTATATAGCCAAACATGAGCATTTGCATCTCTGTGGGCTTATCCGAAGCAATTACGGGAGCATATTGAGATGGCCCAATATTATAAGATTTGAACATCTCAATTTTAGGGGAAACTTCTAGGTTAAACTTTTTAACAACCAGTTTTATCTCTTTTACTAATGTATATCTACCACACACTTTATTTAATTTTTAGGCAAATAATGGCCATCAAAGATGACACGCCATCTTTTACCATCACGACTCTGCTCCCACTTTTGTCGTACACCAGTGCCATTTAGATTGGTCCAAGTCAGCCTATTGTGTACTATTCTTTGCCTATGGGTTTCTTGATTTGATAGGATCATTTTATCATTGATATAATGGCCTTTGAGATGTAAAGTGGCACCAGTGTTATCTACCCAATATTGTTCCCATTTATCAATTAAGCTGTTAAACTTACTAAGGCTGGTACCTTCATAAGCACTGCTGCTAGATGAGTAACTTTCTTTTATTACAAAACCATTAAGAATTACTTCAATGTGGCTGTGGCCTAATAATGTATCTGTTCCATATTTAAACACATCCCAATCTCCTTTCCAAAAATCAAATTGTCCTTTTTTATCTCCTTGATTATCTATTTGTCCGTTCATACTTCCCTTGATGAAGAATGAAAAAACGAATACCATTATATAAGTAATATTTACTATTCTATTCATAATGTTTTTAATAAGCAACCCAACTAAATAACGATTTGAAAAATGAAAACATGATATAATATAGACTATTTAAGTAATATATCTTAGTTTTGAATCGAAATTGGTTTCGTCGATCATTTTTCAGACTGAGGGGAGCAAATTATAATCTGAGAAGTATAAAATAGAACACTTTAAGGTATAATTCCCTCAGTCCTTTTTCTATTCCTCTTTTGATCCAGTCTATTCCTTAATTATGATAGCCTGCATTATGCTCTAATGTCTTGCCACAGGCACTGCATGATTGGGCAGATCCTGCACCTCCAGAATGGCCATCTGGGCATACATAATGCCATACACCTACAGTATTTTGTGCAGGTTCCAATGCAGGTGCGGCCCCTCCTACTGTTGGTGCTCCTGTTGCTCCTACATTTTGAAATACTGGGTTTAGGGCTCCACTAGGTTGGGGTATGATCTCCTGTGTAGTAGCTGAAGTAGGTAAAGCATTGTCTCCATCTACTGGGCTATTATGAAATGCATCATTATGAACCAATGCTGCTGCACATTGTGCACAAGTTCCTTCTCCCGCACCGCCACTCCCTACGTGGCCATTGGGGCAGGTGTAATGTTCTACTCCACTATTGCTAATAGGTGCTGCTACATTAGGGTCTATATTATTTACTTGATTTACAAGATCAGAAGGAGGTGACGTAGAATGAAAAGCATCATTGTGTGTTAGTTCTGCGCCACACTGTGCGCATTGCCCTGCTCCTGCTGCTCCACTGCCTACATGACCTTCGGGACAAATATAATGTTCCACATTTGAATTAGTACCTGCCACCGCAGTATTTGGTTCAGCATTATTTGCTTGATCTGTTAGATCTGCTGGTGGAGCAGAATCATGAAATGCAGAATTATGTTCCAGTGCTGCTCCGCATTCGTTACAGCTTCCTGCTGCATCACCACCTTGACCTACATGGCCATTGGGACAAGCATAGTGCTCAATACCTCCTGTGGAAGATACCGTTGAGTTAGGTAATGGACTCGTACCAGGTGTTACAGAAGCTACAGGGGCATTAGAAGTGGCATCATTGTCCTTGCACGAATATGTCATCAATATAAGAGTAATGGTAAGCAGATATATTAAGTAGCGCATGATATATTAATATTATTAGATGCCAAATATAAAGTAGAATCTTGTACTTAGAACTGATTTGATCGTGTTTTCTTCAATGGGTCTGTAATATTCCTCATTCAAAACATTATTTTACTTGAATTTTCTTGACAGAAATTATAAGATATTGTCAATATAGCACTCTATTTTTTAAATTGACTGTTCGACTAAACTGGATGGAATGAAAAAAATAATCGGATCATACTTGTTATAAATAGATTTAGTTGTAAAGTCTACTCACACTACTCAAGATTTAATCTAAATCATCCCAAATCCAATTCTTCCTTATTTTCTTCTAAAACAGGAATGATAAATTCTACCAATTCCCTAATTTCCATGCCTATCATTTCAGCCCCTTTGATACACTCCTCTCTATCAACCGAGGCAGCAAATTTTACGGATTTAAATTTTTTCATCACAGATTTTGTTTTGATCCCTACTATTTTAGTAGGTCTGATAAGTGCCGCTGCTACAATAAATCCTGTTATCTCATCTGCAGCAATTATACATTTATCCAAAAGTGTATTGCGAGGTACATTCCATTTGGTATAGTGGCCTGCTATAGCATGAGCTATTTCTTTCTCTTCCATTTCGTTGAGTTTTGCCACTATTACAGATGGATGTTGTACAGGAAATTTTTCATAATCAGCATCATGGAGCAAGCCTGTAATAGCATATTTCTCAATGTCTTCTCCATATTTTTTAGCCAAAGCCTCCATGACCAGTTCCACTGTTCGAGCATGTCGACGTAACGAATAACCTTCTGTCATTTCATGAAGCATAATTCTGGCCTCTTTTCTAGTTATCATCTTTACTTTATTTTATTAAGGTGATTTTGATATAATTTATGCTAACCACATGTCATTGGTTAGTCGAGCAGTATTCATATCCTGATGTAAGAAAAATAATTTAATCAAAATTTCTGGAAGTCCAAAAGCGATAGGTAAAGTAATATTAATAGTAATGCCCGATCGGCAAGAATTTTCTATAACTCTACTTGGTATAGTCTTAATTCATGGCTTTATTTTTTTATCAATACCTCTATCTCTAAATCATATGGGTTATTTTTTAAGAAAAGGTTTCAGTTACTTAACGGTTCTGTCAATATTGCATGAATGGTTTTTATCCCATCAAAATAATTTCCCAATCTGATATTCTCATTTGGACTGTGCTGATTATTATCTCTATTTACCGTAGGCACACCTACAGCTGGTATACCCAGCTCAATAACAAAAGGAGATATAGGGATACTACCTCCAGAAGTTCTTTGCATTATTGGATTTTTACCAAAAGCTTTCACCAATGCTTTTTCTAACCATTTACCCACATCAGAATTAAAATCTGTTCTATAAGCTCCATAGGAAGTATTCGCATAAAATTTACATATACGTTCATATTTTACACGCTCAATAATAGTAGGCTTGTCGACGACTATATGATAGCCTTGATCGATAATATGCTCCTTTACTAATCTTATTAATCGCTTAGGGTCACTCTCTAATACCAGTCTTATGTCCAATTCTACAGTTGCCGAAGAAGGCACAATAGTTCTGGTTTTCTCTCCTACCCATCCTGACAACATACCTCTGATGTTAAGCGATGGATATTGTAAAGATTCTTGATAATTCTTTCCCACTCTGTCCGCACTTGCTATTCCCAATTTATTTTTAATATTACGCTCATCATCAGGCACCGCTCTTAGCACCTTTTTCACTTGCTCCGAAATGTTGATTCCTTTATAAAACCCAGGTATTGTCACACGGCCATAATCATCTTTCATACTAGATAGAAGTTTGGACATCCTCAATGCCGGATTGGGCACATAATTACCATAATGTCCACTGTGTTGAGGAAAATAGGGTCCAAAAACCTTTATGGTAACATCTATAATTCCCCTTGCTCCAAAACTGAGTGTAGGCTCATTTATCAAATGTCGGGGGCCATCAAAAATGATTAACATATCTGATTTTAATATTCTGATATTATCTTTCACAGCTTGTGGTAAATGAGGTGAACCAAGCTCTTCTTCAAAATCCATTATCACTTTCATATGAAAATCTGCATTCTCACCCAGATTCTCCATTATATCTAAGGCTGTTAAAAACATTACTACTGCACCTTTAGAATCAGCAGTAGATCTGGCAAATATCCTCAGTTCTGGGTCAGGTTCATCTATTTCTAGTCGATTCCAACTTACTTTTTCCCAATCACCATCTTTACTTTTTTCTTTTAAAACAGCCTTATACGGATCTTTTTGGTACCAAAAATTAGAATCAACTGGTTGTCCGTCAATTTGAAGGTATATAAGTACAGTTTTAGCATTTTCAATATTGCATCTTTTTTCAGCCAATAGTAAAGGAACAGTCTTTGTATCAATGCGTGAAATAGAAAATCCCCGTTTTGAAAACTCATTTTCACACCATTTTACATTCTTTTCTATGTCCAAAGGATAATGAGCGTCATTGGGAATAGATAATAAATCCCTTAGAAGTGGTATCGAGTTTTTCCCATATGAAATGTATAAAGGTTCGGTTTGGCTGAATAAATCTGCACTAACTGAAAGAATAAAAATTAAACTTAAGAGTCTGTATATCCTCATATTCATTTTATCTAGTAGTCACAATAATGAGCCCACTCCGGAAACACACAAAATCAAAAAAGTTTCATTTGGCGATCTTTATATCTTTTTCAATTAGCTGATACTCAGGCATCACCGAATCTCAATAAATGTAAATCTCATCCAAAACAACTCATTTTGTGAAAAATGTCTGTTTCCGGAGTGGACTCAATAATTATAACTATTCAGGTAGAACCAAT
>JAZGFD010000069.1:0-62106 GCA_036479115.1 Saprospiraceae bacterium
TAGTGCTCTGTCAAGGATAAATTGACGGGTAACTTTGGCATCTTTTGAACCTGCTCTTTGTTAAAAATACTCGCCATATCTACTGCTATGACTGCGTTTTTTGCCTCGTTCAGGATCAAATTATGCGGCAAAGCCAACCCGTCATTTAACACTTGGCAGAGCACTAGTTGATATCTCTTACTATTTATCTGTTGTATACGACTATTCTTTTTAGAAGACTACTCAGGTAGTATCAATTCTGGATGAAAAAGCACACCATCTGAGTAGTCAAGTTTTTGGAAATGATATTCCAAATCATCAACATATTATCCCTATTTTTGCACCCAAATTTTAAAACTATTGCAATATGAAAATATGTGTTGTTGGCACTGGTTATGTAGGTTTGGTAACAGGCACCTGTTTTGCTGAGACCGGCAATCATGTGATATGTGTAGACATAGATGAGGCGAAGATTAATAAAATGAAGAATGGAGAAGTACCAATTTTCGAGCCAGGTTTAAATGTACTTTTCAATAGAAACACAAAATTAGGCAGACTAAAATTTACAACTTCTTTAAAAGAAGGGATCGAAGAGGCGGAGGTGATTTTTTTAGCCTTACCTACGCCCCCAGGAGCAGATGGTTCAGCTGATCTTAAGTATATCTTAGGTGTGGCTGACGATTTATCAAAAATAATTGTGGATTATAAAGTGATTGTCGACAAGAGCACGGTACCTGTTGGTACAGCAGAAAAAGTGGCAAGTGTGCTCAACGAAAATTTGTCAAAAAATCTTTATGATGTGGTATCAAACCCAGAGTTTCTCAGAGAAGGTGTGGCAGTAGATGATTTTATGAGGCCAGATAGGGTAGTAATTGGCACCAGTTCTGAAAGAGCAAAACATGTCATGACAAACTTGTATAAACCATTTGTAAGACAAGGTAACCCTGTATTATTTATGAATGAAAGATCGGCAGAGATGACCAAATATGCTGCCAATTCGTACCTCGCTACACGTATCACTTTTATGAACGAAATCGCTAATTTGTGTGAAAAGGTAGGCTCTAATGTGGATATGGTACGCAAAGGAATGGGTAGTGACAATAGAATAGGTAAGCGTTTTCTCTTCCCAGGAGTAGGATATGGAGGAAGCTGTTTTCCTAAAGATGTACAAGCACTGGCCAAAACCGCCAATCAACATGACTATGATTTTAAAATATTAGACTCAGTAATGAGTGTAAATGAGAGACAAAAAGTGGTATTGGCTGATAAAATTTTATCTTATTTTCAAAACGATATCAAAGGGAAAAAAATAGGAATTTGGGGCCTGGCTTTTAAACCCAATACCGATGATATAAGAGAAGCACCTGCACTTTATATTATTGATAGATTGCTTGATCACGGAGCTGAGATCACGGCATATGACCCAGAGGCAATGGAGAATGTAAAAGACATATACGGTGATAAAATCAAGCTAGCAATGAATCCTTACGAAGCTGCTCAAGGTGCCGTTGCACTTGCCATTGTCACAGAATGGAATGCTTTCAGGACACCTGATTTTGCCAGGCTAAATGATATACTACAGAACAAGGCCATTTTTGACGGTCGCAATCTTTTTGAAGTAGAGGAAATGAAAGGCAAAGGTTTTTACTATTCTAGTATTGGCAGAGAATTGGTTTTAAACTGATTTTTTGTAACTAATCAAATGAGCGCTTTTTAGTCCTGTCTGCATAACAGGCAAGTAAAAACTTGTCGTTTTTTTGCCAACAAAAGCTCATTTTTTGTGACATAGCAGAGCTATGGCGAAAAAAATAGTTGAAATATGGTTGACAAAGAACTTTTGTTAGCACAAATTGACTCCACCTGAGTAGGTGTGATTTTTATAAAAAAAAGCCCTCAATTTTCCAACGAGGGCTTTTTTTTAGAGGTCGGAAGCGGATTTGAACCGCTGTAGATGGTTTTGCAGACCACTGCCTAGCCACTCGGCCACCCGACCATATCGTATCCTAAAAACAAATATTTTTGAATTCGATTGGCAAATATATACCAAATTTTATGCCTTTGCCTTATCATAGATGTAAACATATTATAAACACCAATAATTTTGAACGAAAGAAAGTTGAAATGAACCAAGACGTATTATTTTAGAGCGGCAGAAAGATTTTGTGCTATAAGGAAAGAGGTTGTTTTGAATATTATCATTGTTAGTGCATTTGGGTATTCGAAAATCGGACTCGATTATAGTTTCATAAGGCAATTTAAATTATTAAACATAGCAGGGTTATAGTTTTAAAATTCTATGACTTGTAAAATTATTATGTGTCGCGACCATTGATTCTACTTATTTTGGCTGTTGTAAATTTCTCCCATATTATTGATGCTATGATTATAATGCCTTTGGGAGATATTTTTGTAGATCAATTTAATATTGGTGCTAAAGAATATTCCTATCTAGTAGGAGCATACAGCTTTGGAGCATTTATATCCAGTATTCTGGGCATCTTTTTTATGGATCGTTTTGATCGAAAAAGTGCATTAGTATCTCTATTTATAGGATTTAGTATAGGGACATTTTTGTGTTCATTTGTGCAGTCTTTTGATGTTTTTATCGCACTCCGATTTATTACTGGGTGTTTTGGTGGTATCATAGGTTCGTTGATTTTTGCCATTGTTGCTGATCTGTATATGTTTCATGAAAGAGGGTATGCCATGGGTGTTATTTTTGGAGCTTTTTCTGCAGCTTCTGTTTTGGGTGTGCCTTTTAGTCTTTGGTTAGCGGCCACTTTTGATTGGACTATGCCATTTCTAGTATTGGGAGGCTTCTCGGCACTTATGTGTATCGTAGTATATCTATATTTTCCAAAGATGCGAGATCATCTTACTATTGAAAACCTTAACAAATCTCACATCCAAGTATTGAAAAACATCTATCAAGACAGCAATCAAGTAAATGCGTTGATACTGGGCATGGTACTGATTTTGGGTCATTATATCATTATCCCTTTTATTTCCCCAGTACTAATTAAAAATATTGGATTTTCTCAATTAGAAATCTCCTATATGTTTTTCTTCGGAGGATTGGCTACTGTGATATCGGCTCCTTTTGTAGGTAAGATGGTTGATCGTTTTGGGGTATTTCCTGTCTTTGTTACGGCAGTGCTATTATCATTTATCCCGACCATTGCCATTACTCATATGGGCGCTAATCCTATATGGTATGCTCTGATTTATTCTACACTTTTTTTTGTGTTTGCAAGTAGCAGAATGATTTCAGCCAATACCCTTATCACTGCAGCTGTAGGCACTACCACAAGAGGAAGTTTTATGAGTATCAAATCAGCTTTACAACAATTGGCCATTTTTGCTGCTACTATAATAGGTGGGCAGATAGTAGTATTAGAAGCTGATTTATGGGAGCATTATGAAATCTTAGGTTACCTTTCTGTAGGAATTTGTCTTTTGACTATACCTTTGATTAGAAGGATAAAAGTGGCTGCCGGAAATTAATTATCCCCCCCTCTTTTTTAAAAATAGGATATGCGTAAAGAAAGTTAACAACTTCCAACCACTGAAAAAGGCTGAAGACAGAATTGAACTCAACCATTCCTGCTTTGACTTTGGAGAAGTCGTATGTTCATCAATGGCCATCTTTTGACAAAGAAGAAATAAAGAAAGTAAGAATAGATGCCAGCTCTCCAAGGTCGCTGTAATAAAATGAAACCCTGACTTGTAATAAAGTCAAATTATCTTTTCCTCATTCTAGGCCTGTATTTTGATTTATCCAAAATTTTCTGATAATCAGTCAATTCAATTAAGTCGGCTATGTTTGAATTGCTCCTCATCATATAGTCCTGTACTATTCTCCAACCTATATAATTAGCCACTCCACCCGGCGCTTCTTGAGGAATACCAGAAGCTCCTGGGCTTGGATTTATCAATTTATTAATTTTTGAAAATTGACTAGAATATAACAAATCATTTTTTAGCAAATGAGTCCACAATTCAGGCTCATTGATAAGGCACCACTGATATTCTTTGGGCTGATATTCTACAATTATATCCTTTGATGTATTCGGTAATAATTTTTCAAGAATAAAAAATATTTTACCATTTCTTATCATTATTTCAACCAGCTGGCCCGATTGTGCTGCAGGTATTTTGTCATCTAGCCATGAAAGGAGTGACTTTCGAACCAAATATTTTTTATCAAAATATTGAGTAAGAAATTCCGAAAAAGCGGGATTTTTTTTATCTACAGCTTTGTATTGAAATTTTGTACCCATATACATATCAAGACCAATACCAAGACCGTCTTTAATACCATCTTGAAAAATAAAATTCTGATAAGCAAATCCAGACACGAATGTGTATACATTAGGGACATAATAATCTCCAGTATAATATGCATAGTAGCGAAATGCTTTTTCTAGTTTGCTCTCTAATAGATCAATATCACGATATATCAGAGCACAAGTGTCAACTAAGGCAGTAAAACCAACATCTCTAAGTGTCTCTTCTTTTTCTTTGATCGTGGCTTCTGAAAGTGGAATAACACTGAAAAAAAAACGTGGACCAAAATGTGGATATTTTTGAAGAGTTTTATCAATAAAGAGTTCTACTTCTAACATATTTTTTTGCTCTAAGTGAAAAGAGACAAACTGCCAATCTATTTTTACATTAGAAATATCTGGAGGCTTATTTGTTTCATTGCACGAGACAAATGCTAAGAAGGAACTCAAAGTAATCAAAAGAAAAACTCGCATAGATATATCTGCTATAATGGCTAAATAGATAGAAACGTAACTGCTAAAATGACATCAAAAAAGCCCCCAAAACACACCACTGAATGGCTACAAAGAAACGATAAAAATAGAAGGGCTATTTTTTAAATGACTTAATATTTAAACCATACTTCTTGAGCACCACCAGCATTGACCTCTATAGCAAATCGTACACTGCTGTATTCTTTCAAAATATGAAGTACTTCTTCTTTGAGGGCTCCCGTTCCTTTTCCATGAATAATTTTCACAACACTTTTCTTTTTATTAATTGAAAAATCTAAGAAAATTCGACATATCAGCAGTTGGTGATCCAAGATGAGTTGTGGGTGAGAATTTTCTATGCTAGGGTTAAGTTTCGCAATGTGAAGATCTATTTCATTTTTGAAATTGGCTGTCGGCACTGGTTTCTTATGTGAGAAAGCATATAATTCTGGCGATGTTTCTAAAAGATGATCCTTTTTTGCGTTTATTTCAGCCTCGCTAATAATTTCTAAATTCGAAATCAATACAAGCAACATATTTTTACTGTGTTTTACCCGTGCTTTCCCACCTTTTCCTACACCTTCAAAAGTTCCTTCTTTACCAGAGGAAATGATGCGTACAGGATCACCTATCCAGAGATTATTTAGATTTATCGAATTGGGTGTAGATTTCATTATAAAATGCTAATAACAAAGAATGACTGCTCAAAATCAAAGTTTACAAATTACTCAAATAACAATGAACTAAAGTAATAAATGTAAAGAGAGGAACCAGAATAAGTGGTTAAATACAAGTCTAGTCATTCTGTAATCAAGCACAATTTGTTTTTACAGAGCTACAAAACCCAGAGTAAAACTCCGATTCTTAGCCAACTCAAAAAAGCAGGATAATTTACAAAATGAATAAAAGTATATATGAGCCTATTTCAAAATTCTGTTTTAAATAAATACCTGAAAATGTCTTAACAACCAAGGGAAAAAACTGGCTTGGGATATTAAACGGCATAAAACTCAACGGAGAATTATATCAAAACTACTGAGAACAATTAAAATACAACTTTGAAATAACCATTGCATAGCCATTTACATTGGCAAAGTGCTTTCTTGATTGACCATTTCCCTCTATCTCATTTTAGGTCTCCGCCTTTTTCCACCACCACCTTGTTGGGCCATTCTCATTCCTTGTTTGCCCATGCTTCGAGCCACATTAGCAGCGCCCCTATTTTTAAGAGCTTTGCCAAAGTCTTCCATTTGTGACTTGATTTGTGATTCTGTTATTTTCAGTTTTGAAGCCTCCCTAAAATAATTTTTAGCAGCAGGCCATTTTTGCTGACCAGCATTGATATTAGCAAGTTGAAGTAAAACCATTCCTTTTTCATTATCAGAGGGAAGATCAATATGTAGCGCCTCATCAAAAAGCACTTCTGCACCTTTAAGATCATTGCGCTGCATTGCTATTGATCCTTTCATAATATAGAAAAAAGCTCGTTGAGTTTTCCAGAGATATTTTTGATTTAGGGTAAGACCTAATCGTTTTTCAGCACCATTAAAATCTTCAGCTTGAATCAGCTTAGCCGCTCCATTAACTGATCCGAATAAAACATATACTACAAGTAATATTATACCGATTAAAAGAAAAGGAAATGCGTACCAAAAACTCACTGTCAAAGCTAAAACTGTACCCCCTAAAAGACAAAGAACCATGAGGCCAAGAAGCAAATAAATATTGATACTAAACATTGTTGTAATTTTTTAGTGTAAGACAATTGTCATTACGCAGCAAATCTACTTTTAAATAAGCAAATATTTTTTAACCAAATTTGATATGTGCTGAGTAGTTATAGCCAGTTCTGACAACAACAAAAGTACATTCTTGCATTGCTCATAGCAAATCAGAATGACTTAATAACATGTAATTTTTATGAACATCGATAAGTTGTGCACCAGAAAAAGCATTTTTAAAATGATTTGTAAAAAACCTATGAGAAGTGTTGGCGCTTTTCTTACTGAATGCAGGTGTGTTAAAAATAACTATTCCAGACTCTGATAGTATACTTTTTAGACCTAGACAAAAATCTAAAGTTAAAAACTCATCTGGTATCCAATCGTCTATAAAAACATCCATACAGATCATATCATACTTTTCTTCTGTTACCTGTACATAGTGGTGTGCATTGTTACAGATTACTTGTAGATCTACATGGAGGTGTTTTAATATATGTGTCTCTGCCAGATAAATGACCTCTTCGTCCAATTCGACAGCTGTATATTTCAGATTTTTTTTAATGCTATCCAAAATTTGGATTATACTCCCTAAACCCAGCCCGAGTAGCAATATTTTTTCTCCTTTGAATTTTGCAAAATCTAGTTTTTCAAAAAGGAGCCTAAAATTTTCATACTTATGTTCGTAAGAATATACGGCCCGTTGAGTGCACAATTGAATATGACCTCTAACGAGTAAAACTTCTAAATTTTCATTGATATCAGAAGTGATAGAATCAAGAACAACGGGTGAAAGATAACTCCACAATCGTTGCCAATAAGGTATGTGATTTACCGTTTTTCCCACATTCTAAATTTGCTGCTTTTGATAAAAATATAGTTAAGAATATCTATTTCTGATTGCGGCAGATTGATATCTCTTCTTTTTTGAGAAGCCTGAGCAGTTTGTATGGCCCGTTCTATCTGGTATGTTTTAAATCCATGAGCGCCTCCCCAACTGAATGATGGAATGAATTTTCTGGGAAAACCAGTACCGTAAATATTACAACTTACACCTATTACAGAACCAGTATTAAACATCGTATTGATACCAGTTTTTGAGTAATCTCCCATAATTAGCCCTACAAACTGGTGGCCAGTATTTCTAAATTGTTCATTGGTAATCTCCCATAATTTTACGTCCGTGTAGTTGTTTTTCATATTAGAGTTATTGGTATCAGCCCCCCAATTGCACCATTCTCCTATTACTGAATTACCCATATAGCCGTCATGAGCTTTATTAGAATATCCCAAAATTACCGAATTTTTTATTTCTCCTCCTACCTTGCACCAAGGGCCAATGCTGGTATTATTATATATCCTTGTTCCCATTTTTACTACAGTATTGGCTCCAATGCTTATTGGGCCTCGCAGCATACTGCCTTCCATTATATGAGCACCCTCTCCTATATATATTGGACCTTCTTCTGTATTAAGTATGCAACATTCCATCTTGGCACGGTGCATAATATTTACGCTATGGTCACCTATTACTGTATTGGTAGCAGAAATATTTTGCAACACAGTTTTGCTTTCAATCAAAGCAATATCCTTTTTTATTTCGTTGCCTACATTAATAAAAATGTCTTCAGGATACCTAAGTAAATTACACTCAATTTGCTCATTAAGTTGATGTTGATAAGTTGGTGTGTCCAGCGCCCCATGAGTGGCTAGCCATTCTTCATGTACCCAAAGACTTTCACCTTCTTTTAGATTTATAATTTCATTTGTAAGGTCTTTATTTGGTAAAAGGGCACTATTTATTTGATATCTTGAAGGAAGTTTTGGTCCGTATAATGGTTGTAAGTAGGATCGGGTATGAATACTTACATTTTGATTAAAGTATTGTTCCCATTTTTCTTTGATAGTTAAAATTCCTAATCTCACATCCGCTATTGATTTAGTAAGGGTGAGTGGTTTTAATTGATCCCAATATTGTGTATCGACCAGTTGTATTTTCTTCATATCATTTGTTGGAGTAAAAATAGTACTTTGGAATAAGGAATAATTTATGAAAAGATGAATAGGATAAATATCTACTTTCTACCTTTCTTGTTTCAAACAAATAAAAGCACTACTCAAGTGGAGTTTTTTTTGAATAAAAAAAGTTCTTTTTCTACCATATTTCAGCTATTTATTTTGCCAAAGCTCTGCTATGCGTCAAAAAATGAGCTTCATCTGGCAAAAAAAATAACAAATTTTATCTCAAAAGCGCCCATCTGAATGGTTACCAAATAAATATCCGCATGAGCAAACCGAAACTAGACAAAACCAAATTGGATGCATTCATCATCAATGGGCTAGAAGAAGATGTAAAAGATGGTGACCACACCTCTCTTGCATGTATTCCTCCTAGGCAGAACAGTAAAGCCAAATTATTAGTAAAAGACAATGGTATCATAGCTGGAATTGCAGTAGCAGAAAGGATATTTAAACATTTGGACCCCAAAGCAACGCTAGACTTAAGGATAAATGATGGCGATAATGTAAAATATGGCGACGTTGCCTTCTATCTGGAGTGTAACAGTCAGGCACTGTTAAAAGGAGAGCGATTGGCTCTCAATACTATGCAAAGATTAAGTGGTGTGAGTACCCTAAGCAGGAAATTTCAAAAAGAAGTAAGAGGCCTTGATGTAAAAATTTTGGATACTAGAAAGACCACCCCTTTGATGCGATTTTTAGAAAAATGGGCAGTAGCGTTGGGTGGCTGTACCAATTACAGAGATGGATTGTATGATTGGATAATGATTAAAGACAATCACATTGATGCGGCAGGTTCTATTACCAAAGCAATCAGAAAGGTAAATAAATACTTAAAGAAAAATGAGCTTGACCTGGGAATCACAGTAGAAGTAAGAAATTTAAATGAGCTAGAAGAAGTGCTTGAAGAAGGGAACATCACCCGTATTATGTTGGATAATTTTGAGCTGATAGATATAAAAAAGGCATTGAAAAAGATAAATGGAAAGTTTGAGTCTGAGGTAAGTGGGGGAGTTAGGCTGAATGTGGTAAAACCCCTCGCCGAAACTGGTGTAAACTTCATTTCGGTAGGTGCCTTAACACATTCAGCGCACAGTCTCGATCTTAGCTTAAAGATTATTAAATAAATTAAGAATCAGTGGGGGTATGTAAGAACGAGAAAGCCGAGTAATGCCCCAAAAAAGATGAGTGACATATAAAATCGCACATCTTTAAATACATAATCGTCAAAATGCTGCATATATGAGTTTTTTCATGTGACCTTTTAGTCTGTTGAAAAAAAATTTGGTTACGTCGTGGATATGCTTTCATATCCCTGCAGTGATCTCATAAAAAAAGGACTTCTTTTAATCCTTCGTAATGCGGCTCATTGATTGTTGGTTGTACCTACTCTATTTCCAAAAGGATGCCATCTATTTATTTTATCATATGAAATGTACTTGTTGTGATGTAGAGGTTCTGGGTAGTTTTTTAGAGGGCAATAAAAAAGGATATATAAGTCATTGATAATTAAAAGAATATAGAACCGACTTATACATTATATGCCTTATGCGTAAAGTTAAGACATGTTAAAAATACCCTAAAACTTTAGATTTAGGCCATGTCATGAAAAAGGTATTTCTTTATTTTTTTCACTAAAAAAGGTCCTTTATAGATTAACCCAGTATAGATTTGAATCAAATCAGCTCCATTTTCAATTTTTTCTGCTGCCGTTGCTCCATCATTTATTCCTCCAGCACCTATAAAAGTAATATCTCGAGATACCTTTAAAGAAATGGTCTTTAAGATCTTATCAGATTTGATTTTTAAGGGAGCACCGCTAAGCCCACCATTACCAATTGTTTCTAATTTTTTATTAGAGGTAATGAGATCGGATCTATCTATAGTTGTATTTGTAGCAATGACACCTTCGAGCTCTGTAGTATTCAGAATGTCTACAATATCATCAAGTTGGCCATCGGTGAGATCAGGTGCTATTTTAAGTAGAATGGGTCTTTGGTCTGCTATTTTCTTTCTTGCATCTATAAGTGTATTGATGATTTTTAATAATGGTTTTTTATCTTGAAGACTCCTGAGGCCAGGGGTATTTGGGGAACTTACATTAATTACAAAATAATCAACATATGGGTTCAGTTTTTGAAAACACTTGAGATAATCAAGATGAGCTTTTTCTAAAGGAGTTGCTTTATTTTTACCAATATTACCTCCAATAATAATGCTTTTACCTTTTGCTTTTTTTAACCTTTTTACCATTTGATCTAGCCCACCATTATTAAATCCCATTCTATTTATTAGAGCCTTGTCTTTTTTTAATCTAAATAGACGTGGTTTTGGGTTGCCTGCTTGAGCCAAAGGAGTCACGGTACCTACTTCTACAAACCCGAATCCTAGAATATCCAATACTTTTATATATCGCGCATCTTTATCAAAGCCTGCTGCTATACCAATTGGGTTTTTAAAATCAAGCCCGAATTGGGTCAATCTCAATTCTTTCTTTTCATAAGAAAAAAGAAGACGTACAAATGAGTTAATGATTGGAATGCAGCATATGATTTTAAAAGTATTCATGGCTAAATAGTGGGCTTTTTCAGCAGGAACTAAAAAAAGAAAAGTGCGTATAAGTCTGTACATTATTTCAACATATAAATGAGATAAATCGTCGAGGCAATGATAGGATTAATGTAATATAAAAGCGAAGGACGATAAAAAAACAACTCAAATAAGAGATTAGGCTATGGAATGAACACACGGATAAATAATAAAAAATGTGAAATTCGCAGTTCTCGATTATGTTGCCACAACCTTCGATTTGAAACAAAAATTGGTGAATTATAGTGACAAAAGAGCTTTTTTAGCAAAAATTATTATAACCTGTGTAGTTACATTTAGGCTATCTCATTTTTAATTTTATCAATATCTCTGAGAAGGAGCCTTTTTCTATTGAAAGTAAGGAGGTTTTTACCTTTTAACTCATTAAGTACAGTAGTCACCGTCTGGCGTGAAGTAGCTGTAAAGTTAGCTATCTCCTGATGGGTTAAAAACTTTCTTACTACCCATTCGTAACCTACTCGCTCTCCTTTTTTGGTGTTAAGGTCTAAAAGAAACTCAATAATACGGCTTCTTGAATCTTTGAATACTAATGATTCTAAACGCTTTTCTATTGCCAGAGTACGATTTCCCATGATATTCATAATATATAGGTAAAAACTATTATGTTCCTTGAGAAGACTTGTCATCTCTTCTCTACTAAGGATGCAAACAGTAGTTTCCTCCATAGCTTGTGCATAATCCGTTCTTTTGCCCTGACCTATCAGTGACAACTCCCCGAATAGCTCTCCTTTACTTAATATTACTTTGGTAATCTCTTTGTTGCTCTCACTTACTTTTCCGATTTTAACTCGACCTTTATTGATAAGGTATATTTTATTAGAGTGCTCATTTGGAAGATAGATGTAATCACCTTTTTTGTATTGCTTGTCCACATGTGTAGAAGACGAATCGCGAGACTCCATTTTTGTAGGGCAGAAAATGCCAGTAACATCAATATTTTCTAGAAACCAAATATTTTGAGTATCCATTGGTTATAAAATTTAAGAAACGATTTTCGAAATTAAACTATTCCTGATCTATTTTTAGATTAAGTTTTTTAACAAAGTTGTCTAGTTCTGAATTTTTAGTTGTGAGGTAATCATATTTCTCTTTCATAGTATACATCTTAGCACTTTGATCTTCTGACATGTCAGGAAATTGCCCTCTGTCAATATCAACAATGATATTTAGGTCATTATTGTTGAAAATTTTTCTCAATTTTTGATATAAAGATATTTCCTGCGATATTTCTTCTTTCGATACGCCGCTTGGAACAACCACTTTTATAACACTTTCGCTGATACTGAGCACTACTTTTTCTAAAGTAGCTTTTGCAGATGGAGATGATACTGTATTGCGATGCTCGTTCCATGCTTTTTGTACCAGCTCTAAATCTAGTTTTAATTTTTCTGGCTTAATATTGCCCAGTTCGTTTTCAGTCTCTTTCATCAACTCATCAATAGAACCTAGCTTAGGCGTAAGCAGTAGTTTGGATGTATTGGATGCAGATTTTTCGTGTTTTTTTTCTTTTATAATGTCTGAATTTTTTACAGGGGATTTTCCTTCTTCGATATGTTCTCCAGGAAGGTTATTTGCTCCTGCCTCAGAATCGTCTTTTTGTAATTCGACTGCTTTATCTAAATTATCTTTTTTAACAGTTGGAGCATCTACATTATCTTTGTTTTCAGAAGCCGTGGAGGCAGGGTTTTCTGGTTTTTCAATGGGTTTTGAGGCAGTTTTTATAGATGGAGATGGGTGGTCAGAGGCAGTACTAATATTTAGGCCGCTGGAGTCAAGAGTTTTTTTTTCAACGGCATCTCTTTAACCTCTGAGTTGGCAAAGCAAATTTTAAGTAAGCATATTTCTATATGTAGCCTTTTGTCTTTTGCTCTTAGGTAATCGATATCTGTTTGATTGGTAAGATTAAGAAAAGTGAGAAGGTTAGAAAGGGAAATGTTTTGTGATTGTGCAGCATATTTTTCTTTAAGAGTAGCACTTATCTCTAAAAGATGCTCGGAGCTTTTATTTTTAAAATAAAGAAGATTTCTTAGGTGTTTTGCTAATCCATTAATATAAAGATCACCTTCAAATCCTTGTTTGAGCACTTCATCAAAAAGTAAAATCAAACTTGTGTGATCTTGTGTTAAAATGTGATCCACAGTTTTGAAAAAATAGTCATGATCCAAAATATTAAGATTTCTGACCACTTGCTCATAGTCTATCTTATTATCAGAAGCACTTGCTATTCTATCAAAAATAGAAAGTGCATCTCTCATGGCTCCATCAGCTTTTTCTGCTATTAGGTATAGTGCTTCTTCATTAACCGAAATACCTTCTTTGGTTGCTATCTTACCCAAGAGATCGACAATTGATTTTGGTTGGATTCTTTTGAAATCATAGATTTGACACCGAGAGAGGATAGTAGGTAAAATCTTATGTTTCTCCGTAGTGGCTAAAATAAAAATGGCATAAGGTGGTGGCTCTTCTAAGGTTTTTAAAAAGGCATTGAATGCTGATGATGAAAGCATATGCACCTCATCTATAATAAAGACTTTGTACTTGCCCTTCTGAGGTGGCACTCTTACTTGGTCTATAAGAAGACGAATATTGTCAACAGAGTTATTAGAGGCGCCGTCTTGTTCGAATATATTCATTGATATATCCAGATCATGATCAGCATATGAACCATCTTTTAAGGCTGCTATAGGGTCGTCCATGTTAATGACCTTAGCCAAAATACGAGCACACGTGGTTTTCCCTACTCCTCTTGGGCCACAAAATAGAAATGCATGTGCCAATTTATCAGATATGAGTGCATTTTTCAGGGTGGATGTGACATGTTCTTGGCCCAAAACATCCTCAAATTTTTGAGGCCTATATTTACGTGCTGATACTACAAAACTCATTAATGGTGTATTACTTTGACAAACATAATATATTCATTATCAAATAGAACATTCATTTGTTAACTCAGTTCTATCTTCGAAGTTATAATTTATTTTTATGCGTATAGCAATAGCACAACTCAACTATCATATTGGCAATTTTCATGGCAATGTGGATAAGATGATCAATGCTGTAGAATGGGCCGAAAATCAAAACGCTGACTTGATTTGTTTCGGAGAATTGGCCATTTCAGGATACCCTCCTAGAGATTTTTTAGAATTTGATGATTTTATCAAAAAGTGCGAAACCGCTTTGAGCAGGTTAAAAAAGGCTTCAAAGCAGGTGGCTATCATTGTAGGGTGTCCGAGTCGAAATCCTGTGGTAGAGGGCAAAGATCTATATAATTCCGCTTATGTACTTTATCAAGACAAAGTACATTTCAAACAAAATAAAACGCTACTTCCTACCTATGATGTATTTGATGAATACCGTTATTTTGAGCCCAATAGCACGTTTTCCTGCTTTGACTTCAAAGGAAAGAAAATAGCGCTTACAATATGTGAAGACATCTGGAATGTAGGCAATGACAATCCTTTGTATACGATTAGTCCATTAGATAAATTGATTAAAGAAGACCCCGATTTTATTCTTAACATTTCTGCTTCTCCTTTCTCATATAATCATGCAGAAGAGCGAATTGATGTGATCAGAGCGAATGTAAGACGGTACAAAAAGACCATTTTTTATAGCAATAATGTAGGGGCTAATACAGAGCTAATTTTTGACGGAGGATCAGTGGTGATGAATCAAGATGGAGTCATCGTGGATGAATTACCTTATTTTCAGGAAGAAATGAAAGTGTATGATTTGGACAGCGTAATAGCATGTCAAAAATCCCAAGAGCAGGAGAAAGATGATATCAGTGAAATATACCAGGCCTTGATTCTAGGTGTTAAGGATTATTTTGGAAAGTTGGGTTTTAAGAAGGCTATTATTGGTCTGTCAGGAGGAATAGATAGTGCTGTGACTACAGTTATCGCAGCTCAGGCATTGGGAGCAGAAAATGTGAGGGTGCTCATGATGCCTTCTCAATACTCATCAGATCATTCAATAAATGATGCCAAAGAACTTGCTGAAAATCTTGGCATTCAGTATGATCTTATTAAGATTAGTGATATTTACCATTCTTTTAAAACAGAATTGTACCCCGTCTTTGGCGATCTTCCTTTTAATGTGGCCGAGGAAAACCTTCAGGCCAGAACCAGAGGAGTACTCCTTATGGCTATGAGCAATAAATTTGGCAATATTGTTCTCAATACTTCTAATAAAAGTGAAGCCGCTGTAGGCTACGGGACTTTGTACGGAGATATGTGTGGAGGTTTGTCTGTCATAGGGGATGTATATAAAACTCAAGTTTTTGCCCTAGCCAATCATATTAATAATAACAAAGAAATTATTCCAATAAATACAATCACAAAACCACCATCAGCGGAGTTGCGCCCCAATCAAAAAGATTCTGACAGTCTCCCAGAATATGAGATTTTAGATCAAGTGCTGTACGAGTATATAGAAAATAAAAAAGGCCCTCAAGAAATTATTGACTTAGGATTTGATCCTACATTGGTAAAAAAAATATTGCGCCTTATGAATATAAATGAATTCAAAAGGTTTCAGACGGCACCTACTTTACGAGTGTCTTCTAAAGCTTTTGGAATGGGAAGGAGAATGCCCATTGTGGGAAAATATTTGAGTTAGGATTGAAAAAGGCACTGATGAGCCCGCTCCGAAAACTTAAAATAGCTAAAATGTTTACTTTGATAAGCTCTGCATAAATCTTATAGTGATCTTATCCACTGTTCAATCTGTTGGTCGGCTTTTTAGCCAAAATTGATACAAACTAAGTTACGTTTAGTCAAAAAGGTAAAGTTTATCTCGATGTATACTTAGCAGCCATATTTTCTAGCATATTAAAATATATCCTAGGTGATAATCTACGAATTTTGACAAATTGCACCTCTTTACCACCGACGAAACTCTCCCTTTTATTTTTTTCTACAGCTTTTACGAAATGCTCGGCACAATCTTCTGCTGATACACCTTCTGCTTGCCCTTTGTCCATGACACCATGCTTACTGCCATCTCCGGCCAGTGCATTAATAGAAATATTGGTTTTGATATAACCAGGACAAATTACATTCACTTGAATATCTTGGGGAGCAACTTCAGCTCTTAATACATCATACCAGCCCTGAAGAGCATGTTTGGAGGCCGCATAAGCACACCTAAGGGGCGGCCCTAATTTTCCAGCCACACTACTGGTCACTACTATGGCTCCAGATTTTCTTTCCAGCATGTGAGGCAAAAGTGCTCTGGTAAGGCCTATATTTCCAAAAAAATTGACATCCATAACCTTTTTATCCATTGCCAATGAAGAATCTTTAACCAATGACCGCTGTGAAATACCGGCATTGTTCACCAATATATCAATGTGGCCAACCAGAGAAATGGCTTTTTTGACTTTCGCCTCTAGGCCTTCGTGGTCTTCTACATCCATAGGTAAAATGTGCACTGATGAGGCACCAATACATTTTCCTTTTACCTCATTTAGTTTTTTTTCATTACGAGCAGATAGCACCAGTTTACACCCCCTTTTAGCGAAGGCCAAAGCACAGGCCTCTCCTATACCAGACGAAGCTCCTGTAATCCAAACGGTTCTATTTTGTACTTTCATAGTTTCTATTAAAGGGTGCAATTCAACATATCATTTTTTCAAAGAGGTCAGAATATTATTGCAGTAGTTACACAATCATTGAGCATTATGCAACATTATGAATTACAAGCCTATTATTAAATAATTATAGGTAGTAGTTATTTTGTAACTATTAAGGTGGTGTGCTTTTGAGATAAAAGAACTTTTTTTAGCCAAAATTGATACCATCTGAGTAGTTACGTTATCTTATTAGCGAGCCATTGATAATTCAATCGGCACTCATTTTTTATTGAATCTCGATTGTTTCGCAACACCTTCGGTTTTAATCTAGAATATCGCATTTTTCTGAACGAAAACTATTGTTGAAGACCAGTAAACCTACTAATTTAGAAATAAAAAAGTTGCTATTCAGATGATGTGCTTTTTAGCCAAAATTAATGCTGGCTGAGTAATAACAATATAAGTAACCATCACACCCATTTTCTGAAAGATTTCAAATTCCCACTTCTAAAAATTTTCATTGCTGTGATCAATGTGATTAGTAAGGCAGCTGATGGGATGTTTTGAACACCCATTTTGACAAAAGGAAGCAGGATATACGGCACAATAATTAAAAGACTCAACCAATTAAGAATGCGGAATTTTTTATCAAACTTCTTTGCCAATAACCAAATGATAATCAATGGAGAAAAGACAATGAGATTAAAGTTTAATCCACATGATTGATGATTAGTGCCAGTCCACATAAACATTAATACAGCCGAACAAATGGCCATTATAACCATCCAAATGGTATCATAAGTGCGCAACCACTTTTTAGTTGGATCGTAAGTTATTACTAAAAGCTCAAGAATAAGAAGAATTGTAAAAAGGACTATTGGAGTTATCCAAAATGAACTTACCATTACCCATGGGTGATTAATAATAGGAGTTCCTTTGTTCATTACACTTTGTCCATCAGCATCCTTAGCTTTACTCATATGTCGTGGCACATATTCAGGCAAAAACATTTGTTGTCTTGCACTGGTGACTTTATCTGCAAGGGATCCAATGATTAGATCAATGCCAAATTTCGTCCAGTCTCTGCCTTCTAAATATTCATGTATAAGGTCTCTAAAAGTCTTTGAGCTTACTTCAGGAATGTAGTAGGGCCCAAAATTAGTTTCAAAAAGATCTAATATTCGAGTAGAGCAATTATCAAAAAAGAAATCATAATAGTAGTCCCTGTTTTCTGGCTCTGCATTGGTTTTTAAAGCATGATAAAGTTGATTTTTCTGAATAGAATCCAGTAAAAAAACATTCTCTTTTATCCCTCTTTTCAAATTGTTATAAGCATATAAAAACCGCTCTCCATCATCTAATGCCAACCAGTACAAAAGTTTTCCTTGTAAAAACTTAGATAAAAATTTAGGGTCTCTAAAATCAAAGGTGCCGTAGTTATACACTTCATTAATACCCAGCTCTTTATCATATATCCATATGGCACTATGACCAAAAAGACTGTATATTTCTCCTCCAGGATCACAGGTAAGAAGAGACACTTTAGTGTCATCAGTTAGTACTTCCTTAGCATGGAGTGTATTAAAAGATACAAGAATAAAAAGGAATAATAAAATTATTCTCGACAAAGGCAGTGTAATAGAATTCATAATATTCAAAGAAACGAAATTTGAAAACGGGTGGTACATTGTTTTGGGATTTAATACCGAGTCCACTCTGAAAACCAACACTTTTACCTACGCCGCCGGTCCATAAAAAGAGTTGTTTTGCATGAAATCTGCACTTTTTGAGACACGGTGATGCCTGAATATCAACGAGTTGAAAAAAATATAAAGTTCGCCAAAAGAAACTTTTTTGATTTTGTAAGTTTTAGGAGTGGGCTCATTATTATTCAAAAAAACACTACGGAGAAGTAGTTACTTTATTTTACTACCATTCCATTTGGAAATTCTGATTCGGTAGAAACAAATTGAAGTTTGCCATTCATATCTTCTGCCAGCAAAATCATACCTTGAGACATAACCCCTCTCAATTTTTTTGGTGCAAGATTAGCCACAACCATAATTTTCTTACCTACTAGTTGGTCTACTTTATAGTGTTCTGCTATGCCAGACACGATGGTTCTTTTCTCAAAACCCATGTCAACCTTCATTTTAATTAATTTGTCGGTTTTTTCTACCTTTTCGGCACTTAGAATGGTCGCTGTACGCAGATCAAGTTTTATAAAATCAGCAAACTCTATGTTTTCTTTTATGGGTTCAAAAGGTGTTTCTGGGTGGACTTCTTCTTCTGTAGCTACTAACTTGGCTTTTTCTGTTTCTATCATCTCATCTGGTATTCTAGAAAACAAATGCGTTGCTTTATTAATTCTGTGCCCTTCATTTATTAGCAACTCACCTTCACACAATTGATCTAACATCTTCACCAATGATCCTCTGTCAATGTTCTTAGAAAGCCCCAATTGATCTCTTAACTTGTCAGAAGTAAGAGGTAAAAATGGCCTAACAATAATGCTCAGTACAGTGACTATCTGTAATGAGAGGTTTATTATTACGTTGACTAAATCTTTATCATCCTTGATGGCTTTCCAAGGCTCATTCATTTGTAGTAATTGATTGCCATTTTGGCTAATTTTCAATACCACTCGCAGGGAACTTCTAAAATCAAAATCTCTAAGATATTGATTCATTTCATGGATGGCATCATGCAAGATCAACAACTCAGATTCATGAAATCCTGCTAAGTCATCATCTTCATAAGGTGATTCAAACATCATGTTTGGATCAAACTCAGGCACCAGGCCGTCGTAGTATTTATGAGTCAGTACAGTTACTCTGTTCACAAAATTGGCCAAATTGTTAACCAATTCGTTATTTATCGAGTCTTGATAAGATTGCCAAGTAAACTCGCTATCCTTTTGCTCAGGCATGATTTTTATCATGTGATATCTCAGCTCATCTTTCCTTTCAGGATAGGCATCAACATATTCATTTACCCATACGGCCCAGTTTTTTGAAGTAGAAATTTTTTGCCCTTCTAAATTTACAAATTGATTGGCAGGCACATTGACGGGGAGGATATAACCGCCGTGTGCTTTGAGAATAGAAGGGAAAATGAGGCAGTGAAAAACAATATTGTCTTTTCCTATAAAATGAATAAGCGCAGTATTCTCATCTTTCCAATAAGGCTCCCAGTCCTTATCATTGTCAATAGCCCATTGTTTGGTGGCTGAAATATAGCCTATTGGAGCATCTAGCCACACATAAAGTTTTTTTCCTTCATGGCCAGGTACATTGTGGGGCACATCTACGCCCCAATCTAAATCTCTGGTCATTGATCTTGATATCAGCCCTGTATCTAGCCAGCTTTTGCACTGACCTATTACATGGTTTTTCCACTTGCTGGGATCATGAATATTTTTACCTTCTAGGTTGCCACTTGTTATCCACTCGTCTAGCCATTTGTTGTATTTATCTAATGGAAGGTACCAGTGTCGAGTAGACTTGAGCACAGGTTTGCTTCCTGATAATGTAGACATAGGATTAATTAATTCTGAAGGGCTGAGACTACTGCCACAATTTTCACACTGATCACCATAGGCTTCGTCTTTTCCACATCTGGGACACTCACCTTTGATATACCTATCTGCTAAAAACTGTTGGGCCTCTTCGTCATAATATTGATCTGATTCTTTTTCAATAAATTCTCCTTTGTCATAGAGGGTGCTAAAAAATTCTTGAGATGTTTCGTGGTGTATCTTTTCTGATGTACGATGATAGATATCAAATGATATATTCATCTGCTCGAATGCCTTTTGGAATAAATCATGATATTTATCAATGATTGCTTTGGGCGTAGTATTTTCTTTTAGCGCTTTTATTGTGATAGCAGCTCCATGTTCATCAGATCCGCATACCCAAACAACATCTTTATCCATCATGCGTAGATAGCGCACATATATATCAGCCGACAAATATGCTCCTGCTAAGTGACCGATGTGTAAAGGGCCGTTGGCATATGGGAGTGCGGAGGTGATAAGATATCTTGATGGATTGACCATAAAAAAAATATTCGCGAAAATAGAAATACATATTTTATTAATAGGTAATTTGTTAATCTGTTTTATAGATCTTTATAGTTAAAGTTTCATTCTTGCTCATTTCAATACATAGATTATCACTTCAGACTTATTTTTACAAATGAAAACCTCCTTTTTGTCAAGAAAAGATTCTGTGCTTTTCGCAAAAGAGGTAATTGCAAATCCAGAAAAAATGGATGAGTTGATGACATATTTTTTTTCAGATGATTTGAGGATTTGTCAAATGGCATCGTTTCCTATCATAGCGATAGCTGATAATAAAATTGATCTATTGCTACCATTTTTGTCACAAATGGTGATAGCTTATCATAAGGCTCCCCACAATGCATACAAAAGAAATGTGCTGCGTACATTACAGTTTGTAGATATTCCAGAAAACCTAGAAGGAGAAATATATAATATATGCCTAGAAGAATTTTGTGATATTAAGGCCCCTACGGCTTTAAGGGTATTTGGCATGACAGTGATGTGTAATATTTGTGCCAAACACCCAGAATTACGCCACGAATTGCTGCCTACATTAAAAGATTACCAACACACAGGCACTACTGGTTTTGAAAATAGATTAAGAAAAGAGATTATTCGGGTGTCTCTTCTGGCAGACGAGCATTGAGCCATTGTACCATGTACTTTATTACTTCTTCTTTTTCAGGTTCATTGATTAACTCATGAAAAAAGCCATCCCACATTTTCAGTTCTTTGTCTACAGAGTTACATTTTTCGCAGAAATGAATGGTGCCTTCTGGATTAGTAATTTGATCAGCACTCCCGTGCATAAAAAGAACAGGCTGCGTAAACAAATGTGCTATTCTGTTGGTTTTCTTTATTCTTAAGAGAATCTCTGAAGCTGTTCGCATTTTGATACCACCTCTATATACTTTAGGGTCACTATCATAATCAGCTACCACATCAGCATCTCTTGATATATCTTGACTTCCTATACTTTTGGTTTTGGCATGGGCTATAATCTCACTAAGAAATGGGGCAATGGTTTGTAACACTGGTGAATCATCTACTTTTAAAGCAGCACCTGAAGTAATAACCCCATTTAGGTTGTCCGGACGGTACAAGGTGCAATAAGCAGTGGCTATAAGGCCTCCCATGCTGTGGCCAAAAACAAACTGCGGAAGTTCTTCATCTCTATACTCATCCATCACTCTTTTTAAATCCCAAACAAACTGATCAAATCTATCAATATAAGCCCTTTCACCGCCCGACTTTCCGTGGCCAACATGATCGTAGCCTATGACAGAATATCCTTCCTTATTTAGTTTTTTCGCTAAGTGTTTATACCTCGAAATGTGCTCAGCATAACCATGAACAAAGAAAATTTGAGCTTTGGGTTTATCAACACTCCAATGTTTAACATGTAGGTCTTGCCCTGTAGAACTTACGATCATAGCTTCTTAAGTTTGATACCGTTATCTTAATAGTGAAAACGTCACTTATTAACCATAACAGGTACAATTCTAAAATAAGTTACCCAAAAAACAAAAGGGCTGCAAAAATTTTGCCGCCCTTTTTGAATATTTTTTATCGTAATGTCTTTTCTACCTAACCGCCAAAGTCATCAAATGCGACATTTTCTTCTGGTATGCCCCATTCATCAGCCATTTGGATAACGCACTGATTCATGATAGGAGGGCCGCAAAAGTAGAGTTCTAATTCCTCTGGCTCAGGATGTTTACTTAAAAATTCATTGATTACTACCTGATGTACATAACCTTTGAACCCATCTCCTTCAGGATCATCAAGATTTTCTTTGATCTTCCAATTGTCCTCTGGCATAGGATTATCTAAGGCCACAGCAAATCTAAAATTTGGAAATTGTTTTTCTATTTCTCTGAATTCTTCTATGTAAAACAATTCTTGTTTTGTACGGCCACCATAAAAGAAAGTTACTTTCCTCCTAGTTTTTAAGGTATGAAATAAGTGATACAAATGAGACCGCATAGGCGCCATTCCAGCACCACCACCTATATAGAGCATCTCTGCCTGAGAATCTTTGATAAAAAATTCGCCATAAGGCCCCGATATAGTCACTTTGTCTCCAGGCTTTCTGCTGAATACATAAGAGGAACAAATACCTGGATTTAAATCCATCCATCCTCCTTTGGCTCTATCAAATGGAGGTGTTGCTATTCTTATGGTAAGTGCTACAATATTCCCCTCAGCAGGGTGATTACTCATAGAATAAGCTCTGAATATTTCTTCTTCGTTGACCATTTTAAGGCCCCATAGTTTAAACTGATCCCAGTCTTTTTGGAATTTATCTGATGTTTCATGATATTTTGGATGAGCAGTAATATCTATGTCATTTTTATAATCTACGGTCACAGGTGGCACATCGATTTGGATATAGCCTCCTGCTTGAAAATCAAGAGTTTCTCCTTCTGGTAGTTTTACAATAAACTCTTTAATGAAGGTGGCCACATTGTGGTTAGAGATGACTTCACACTCCCACTTTTTAATGCCAAATATCTCCTCAGGTATTCTGATTTCCATGTCTTCTCGCACCTTCACTTGACATGCCAATCTTTTATTTTCGGCTGCTTCTTTTCTTGTTAAGTGGTTTAACTCAGTAGCCAATACATCTCCTCCTCCAGAATCTATATGACATTCGCACATAGCACAAGTACCTCCACCACCACAAGCCGATGGAAGAAAAATACTTTTTTCTGACAATGCTGACAATAACGTGACACCTGGCTTTACCAGCATTGGGTTATCTGTGTCGCCATTGATCACAAGGCTTACTTCTCCTTGAGGCACCAATTTTTTATTGGCATATATCAACATGAATGAAAGCCCAATGATAGTAGCCGAAAAGACAACAACCGCCATTATTATAGATGCTAACATATCTCTTTATCTATTTTTTATTATTACTCTAGAGTTAATAGATGACAACTTTCATTGTGATTCTACGCTCTGTTACTTAAATGCTGAAGGATCGATGCCTAATAGGCTTAAAAATGCCATGCCCATTAATCCCGTAAGGATAAATGCCATACCCAAACCCCTCAAAGGAGCAGGAACAGCAGAATATCTTATTTTTTCTCTTATTGCCGCCAAGGCTACGATGGCTAAAAACCATCCAAAACCTCCTCCTAATCCAAATGCCACGGATTCGCTAAAATTATACGCTCTTGATACCATAAATAATGAACCTCCTAGAATCGCGCAATTTACGGTGATTAATGGAAGAAAAATACCCAATGAATTATATAATGCAGGAGATACCTTTTCTATTACCATCTCTACAAGCTGTACCATTGAGGCTATTACAGCGATGAAAAGGATCAGCCTTAAAAAAGTTAAATCCATACCAATCAGACCACCTTCACTTAATAAAAAAGTATAGATTAACCAGTTAATCGGCATGGTAATACCCAGCACAAATATTACAGCTAGTCCTAGGCCAAATGCCGTCTTGACAGTCTTTGAAACGGCTAAGAATGAGCACATGCCCAAGAAATAGGAGAGAATCAAATTCTCTATGAAAGCCGCTCTTATAAATACGTTTACTAATTCCACAGATATATAATTTTGATCTCAATTATGAGATGTCTACCAATTTTGTATTTCTAGATCTTTGTATCCAAATTATTATTCCAATGAGGAACATTGCCGCCGCTGGAAGCACCATCAAATTATTATTTTGATACCATCCAAAGAAAATTCCTTGCCAACCATCAGCTGTTGTATTAATCCAATATTCTGGAGTGGCGCCTATCATTTTCATTTCTAGAGGAGTGCCAGCTAGTAAAGAGCCTTTTCCAAATAGCTCTCTTACTATTGATACCATTATTAAAATTACACCGTACCCTACACCATTTCCCACTCCATCAAGAAATGATTTCCAAGGGGTATTGGCCATTGCAAAAGCTTCTAATCTTCCCATTACTATACAATTGGTAATGATGAGGCCGATAAAAACGGTAAGTTGATCGTATACTTCGTATTGTACCGCCTTTAGTGTAAGCTCTACTACTGTTACCAAAGTAGCCACTATTATGAGCTGTACGATCATTCTTACTTGACTTGGTATAGACTTTCTTAAAAGTGAAGTGATTAGATTTGAGAATGCACAAACAAAAATTACTGCTATTGTGATAACAATTGAAGGAAATACCAAGGTGGTAACTGCCAAAGCAGAACAAATTCCTAATACTTGTACTGTTATTGGATTGTTATCGTCAAGAGGGTCAGTAAGCAATTTTTTGTTCCCTTTACTAAAAAGCCCTTCTTTCTTTTCTGGTGCTAATACTTCGGCCATATTAATTCGTTGAAAGTGTTTTTAGATATGGTAGATAATATTGTATTCCGTCATATAGCATATCAGTCACTCCATCACAAGTTACGGTAGCTCCTGAGATAGCATCGACTTCAAAAATTGGGTTGCGAGCTCCTCCTTTTCTGACGTTTACTGAAGTGTAATTACCTACCTTGTCGTATATTTTTTTTCCTTGGAATTGTTTTACCCAAGAGGTATTGTCCTTGATCTCTGCTCCGAGACCAGGCGTTTCTCCAGCATGACCAAATGAAGCGCCTACCACTGTTTTTAGATCATCTTCTAAAGCTATATTTCCCCATATTTCATCCCACAGTCCATTGCCTATCACTGTTACGATGTACGACTTTTTTCCAGTATCAGAAGTGTATGTATAAAGTGGAAATATGCGGTCTTCTTTAGATTTTTTCTTTTCTTTTCCCATATCTACATGCTCAGCCAACCCCCCTTTATAACCTTTGGCTTCTACTTCTTCAGCATTTACTTCATTGCCGTGATAGTCAATTACCTGTTGCTTGATTTGAGTGTCAAAAATATTCAAGACTTTATCATCTGCCATTTTTCTGGCTTTCACGTCTTTACCGAGTTCGGTCTCAATAGCAGCTAATACTGCTTTTTTATTAAAAATAGCCTCTTGCTCATCATGTATAGGTTTGAGGCCTACTGCCATGAGAGATAATATTAAAGCCACAACAACGGTCATTATGGCAACAAATGTGAAAATGTATTTTGTACTACGCACTTTTTAATCTTTTAGATATGTGAGTATCAATTACCAATCTATCTAACAATGCTGCAAATGTATTCATGAAAATGATGGCCAACATCCATCCTTCGGGATAGGCGGGGTTTAGTACCCTTATTATCATACCTATGAATCCTATTAGGAAGCCATAGGCTATTTTGCCTTTATTGGTTGATGCCGCAGTGACAGGATCCGTTGCCATAAATGCCATAGCAAAAAAGAAACTACCCATATAAAACTGATAGAACCAAGGTACTTCCATAAATGGCGTAGCGCCCCATGCATTCAGGAGCATTGCCATAGAAGCTGCGCCAACAATCATACTGAGCATTATTCTCCAACTTGCAATACCCGTAACCACTAAAAATAATGCCCCGGCAATGATGAAAGGCTTACAAGTCTCTCCTATAGAACCTGGTATCATACCCCACCACATCTGAGAAGTGGTATAAGCACTGGTTACGGCTTCCCACCCTCCTTGATATGCCAAGCTCAGAGGTGTGGCTCCACTATATCCATCTACTACAGTACCTGCTGTGAACGGTTTTAGATCAAAGATTCCAAAGATCCAGTTAAATACTGAATGACCATACCCATATGAAGTCGCTGCACCTTCTCTTAATGCTTCAAATCCCGATACCCATACTTCATCACCTGATATCGTAGTAGGGTAGGCGAAGAAAACAAACATCCTTGACATCAATGCAATGTTCCAAATATTCATCCCTGTGCCTCCAAAGGCCTCTTTACATATTATCACAGCAAAAATAATAGACAATACCAAAATCCAAATGGGTAAGTCAGGAGGCATAATCAAAGGAATTAATGCTCCTGTTACCAAATAACCTTCTTCTATTGCATGCTCTCTTTTAGCAGCATACCAGAATTCTATCCCAAGGCCTACGAGGTTAGCCACAATAAAAAGTGGCAACATTTTTACCAAACCGTGAGCTAGTTTGAGATGAAATCCTTCTAATAAGCCCAAGTATTCACCCATTGCCACGAAATGCTGATGGCCTACATTGTAGGTGCCAAACAAATAGCAAAGCTGCATACCTATCACCACATGTATCATGGTACGCTTAAGATCCATACCATCACGGATATGAGCACCACTCTTAGCCACACTATCTGGTGAATACAAGAAGGTAAAAATGCCATCATACAAGGTGTGAAGAAATGGACTCTTCTTCTTGTCTGGCTCTATTTTTTTGAAGTAATCTAATAATCCCATCTAAATGAAAAACTTCCTTTTTGTAATTATTCTATTCAATTATCCTTGTTCTCTCATCATATCAAGACCATCTCTCAAAATCTTTTGTAGTGGTATCTTAGAAGTACAAGCAAATTCACACAAGGCTATATCTTCTTCACTTAATTCATAAATGCCCAAGCCTTCCATTTGTTCGAAATCACCAGCTAAAATGGCTTTCATTAGATGTTGAGGATATATATTCATTGGCAATACTTTCTCATACTCTCCTGTCATCACAAATGCTCTTTTCTCCCCATGGGTGTTTGTATTTCCGTCCATTTCTAATTTTGGGTAGAGAAAATTAGGAAAAGTTTTTGATATACTTGGTCTCGGAGCGATAGGCAATAACCACCCAAACATTTCATGAGAATCTCCTTCTTCTATTATACTGATTTGATCAGCGTTAGCATCTAGAAAGTCACTCTTGCTCACCTTCCTTCCAGTGAGCACATCGCCACTGATGATCCTTAAATGCTGAACTTCTATATTTCCTAAAAGGTTGCTAATATTAGCACCCATTATAGTACTATAGTGTGCTTGTTTACCATTTATCTTTCCTCCTATGGTGATAATTTTTGAAGTGTCAAAACGACCATATAGAAACATTCTTCCTATCGCAATCACATTTTGTAAAGGAAGTGTCCAAACGGACTGGCCTGACTTGATAGGCGCTACATGATGTATTTGCATCCCTACATTGCCTGATGGATGTTTGCCGATAAACCAATGTTTTTCGGCATTTTTTACTGCCATTAAGGCTTCTGGTGGAGCCTCTGTTCCATTTGCATCCAGACCTAAATGAACTTTTCCTTTTGTAAGTTTTGAAAGAACATCTATTCCTTTTTGAAACGAATCTTCATTATCATCCATGATAATTGATGTCTTTGGGGCATAAGGAGCAGTATCAAACGTGGAAATGAAAATATTAAATGGAGTTTTAGCAGGGTCAGGTACAACATCAAAAGGTCGCTCATTTATCAATACCCATAGCCCGCTTTCCATAAGAAAGTCTACTATGTCTTCTTTGCTCGCTTTATTAATATCAGGGGCTTTATACCCTTTGTACCTTTGTTTTTTGTCAGCGAGTAGAATTACTTCCTTTATTGCTCTTTTTGCACCTCTTCTGATCTCTATGACCTCTCCGCTCACAGGTGAACAGTATTTTATATTTTTATTAGATTTATCATAGAACAATACGTCTCCAGCTAATACTTCGTGTTTTTCTTTCACGACTAGTTTTGGAATAGGCGCTATGCCTCTAAAATTAGTAGGTCTAACGGCATAAGTATTTACAGATCTTTTATACACCTCATCCGATGGCTTGCCTGTTAAGTTAATATCATGTCCTTTTTTTAATACATAGCCTCCTTCTCCATTTGTGTATGAAGGAAATTTATCACCTATAATCTCTGAGATAGTAGGGAAAAGGGAAACATTTTTGCCTTTTCCGCTTACACCATGTTTTTTGGCTTCTATCTGAAGAAGATTTTCACTTACTGTTATCACTGCCGCCACTAATATTAATGCCCCTACGATTATAAGTGCACCGATAAGAGTAATGTCATTGGTAGATGACTGAGCAAAAAGTAACTGTGGCGAAATAATAAAAGCGGTAATGACGGGCCACACACCTGATGAATTTTTTGAGCGCATTTATAAGCTGCTTTGAAAATTTGTGCAAAGATAGTAACCTTTGATTCATATAGAAGTATAGGTTATCAGGTTTCTTTTTAAAATCTTATTTAGAGCGCGTCTATATTAACTGGATGTACGCAGTGGATGTACGAAAGCTTATTAAAAAAATGTGAAGTTCGCCAAAAGATTTATACAGATCTTGTAGAAGTAAACTTTTTTGATTTTGTAAGTTTTCGGAGCGGACTTATAATTCATTTCTTCAAAAATGATAGTTCTCGTTCAACTACTTTGTAGAAAAAATAATAAGCACTCCATCTTGAGTAATCAGAAATATTTGTCATCATTTTTGGTCAAAATGCCACCAAATCACAACAATCGCTACTCAATCAAGGACGTAGTCCTTGGCTATTCAGCTTAAAAGTCTTCAGTCTTCTATGATGTTTACAATATTGAGTACTTACAAAAGGTATTACTTAATAAGTACAAAGCCGCTGTGATTTCTGACTAAAAAGAGATCTTTTTTGAGACGAAATGCATTGTGGTTTTATAGTTACATTGCTCATCCCTTGTAGGTAATTCTATATATTACATCGGCAAAGTCATCAGAAATCAACATTGACCCATCAGGCATCAGTTCTATATCTACTGGCCTTCCCCAAGCTTCATCATTTTCTTCATCGAGCCATCCAGTGGCGAAAAATTCATAACCTTGAGAATTGAAATTATTATCAAGCTTTACCATAGATATACGATAACCCTGTTTTTTTGTTCTGTTCCAAGAGCCATGCTCGGCTATCATTGCCACATTTTTATATTCTTCTGGAAATGAGTTTCCTGTGTAAAACTCTATGCCGAGTGGCGCTGTATGGGCACCTAAGTTCTGAGCTGGAACGATATAGTCCTTACAATCTCCTAATTTTCCATATTCAGGATCTGGCAAATCTCCTTGGTGGCAGAAAGGGAATCCAAAATGCATATTGTCTTTATTGGCTCTATTCAGTTCACAAGCTGGCACATCATCTCCCATCATGTCTCTGCCATTATCAGTAAACCAAAGATCATTTGACTCAGGGTGCCATGTAAAACCTACTGTATTTCTTACTCCCCTTTGTATAATTTCCATGTCTGTACCATCTGAATTAATTCTTGTGATAGAATTATATATATCTTTTTCTGAGTTGCAGATGTTACACGGTGCACCCACTGGTACATACAATTTTCCATCTGGGCCAAAATCAATATATTTCCATCCATGATGTTTTTCTTCAGGGTATTTATCGTATATCACTTCAGGTGTTCCTGGATTATCTAATTTGGATTCTACAGCAGATATTTTAAGTATTCTATTGACCTCAGCTATATACAAATCACCATCTTTGAAAGCTACACCATTGGGCATGTTTCCTTTTTCTAGCAAAGTATATTTTTTGTCTACTTTATTGTCACCATCACTATCTACCAGAGCATATACATTTCCAGCTGATCTTGTGCCTACAAATAGAACACCACTTGGGCTAAGGGCCATAGAGCGAGCATTCAACACATCTGTGGCATATAATTCAATTTTAAATCCATCTGGCAAACTTATTTTTTCGAGTGGTAAATCATCATATTGGTCAAAGACTTCTTTGTTGGCATTATTCACGGCAGGCACAACCTCTTTGCATGAAAAAGCGATAAGAATGATAAGAGTTAAGCAGCTCATTTTGTTTATAAATATGATCATGGTAGATATAGTATTTTATAAATTTTTTTTAATATTAAAAATACGTAACTACTCATGTGGGCGTTTTGTGTATCCAAAATTGGTTCCACCTGAGTATTTACAAAAATACAATGCTAAATTTACTTGTTGGTCAAAAACTTGAATTCTTTCTTTTGATAATTTCCTTTCTTTAAAATAATTTTCAAATCTCTGACTGTATTAATTGGATTGTTAACTAAAAATATATTTAGGATAAAGCCGGGTAGAAAACCACCAGGGTCAGCAACAAACTGGTGAGTCAGATTGACAATATTTTCTTCTTTTTGATAAAACTCCCAAAACCCTTGACATCGGGTGATTTCTATATATTTCTTATTGTGATACTTGGTGCTAGGGCAAGTAATATCTATGCGGGCTGTCTTCTTGATGGGATCATAAGAAAATTCACTGATAAAATAACCATCTCTGTACCTTGTAGGAAAAGGAGCTTTGTTAACGAGAAACAATTCAAGATGATTGTCACTTTTATTATAAAATTTAATGTCTTTTAAGTCTTTAAAAATTTTTAGATAAGAAGACTCCTCCATCATTACTGATATGATATCTGCTATAGATGTTGACAATTTTGTTTCTACCTTATATTCATGGATATTATAATCAGGATGTGGTCTGGTAAATGCCCTTATTTCATATTTTTCTTTTTTAAATTTCCATTCGTCTTGGCAAAGAAAAGATGATGGATACAATAACATGGTAAGCGCCAAAACATGTATTTTATTCATAAAGACAATTTCCAATATGCCAAAAACTCACTGAGTATCATTGCCGTTGCACCCCACACTATTTCATTATCAATATCATAATAAGGTACATTTTTTAAAGCGCCGCTGCTTAATTTTAGTGTGGTTGTTTTTATAGTAGAAGGACGTACCAAATGTTGCATAGACACTTCTATTACTCGTTGTACTTCTCTTTTATCGGGCACAAATGGAACTTCTTTTTCCATTACTCCTACAAAAGGGTGTACTAAATGGTTGGATGCAAAAACAAACAGATTTGATAACTGCCCTATAATTTTGATTTTACTTCTATCAATACCTATTTCTTCCTCGGTTTCTCGTAATGCACATGATGCCAGATCAATATCTTCTTTTTCATACCTACCTCCAGGGAAGCTTATTTGTCCTGAGTGTTTGTCTCTTTTTACATTGGGTCTTTTCATTAAAATAATGTGATATCCGCCTACATCCTTTTTTTTATAAAGGCATATCATCACAGATGCAGGGGAAGCGTCTTTTGTTGGTTGGCTATATTTTTTTGAAACTATTGGTGCCATGTCAGATTGAAAACCATTGTCATTCAAAGGCTTTTTCAAATGGTGCTCTAAGCGACTAATTGCTTCGTTCATAATAGTAGTATGCTAAGTAAAAACCCCGACCTTGGAGAAGCCAGAGAAAGTGGTGTAAAACCACTTTAAGGGTGTTAAAGTTTTTTTTTGTAACTACAGGCCCAAAGTCCAAATTTGTTAAAAACGACTCTTTTTCAGCTATTAAAGTTACAATAACGTTGCTATTACGACTCTAATGAGCCTTGATTAAAAAAAATAGCTCATTTTTATGTCAAAACGCCCTACCAGAGTTACTTGTTTTAACTTGATACTTTACAATCGAAGGTTAAGACTTTTTATTAGATTTTTTAAGATAGTTTTTCAATGCCACAGTCATTGACGGGACTTCTGGCAAAGGAGCGAGGATATTAATATAAAGCCCCTTTCTTTCAACGGCACTTTTAGTAGAATTTCCAAATATGGCCATTCTGGTCTTTTTTTGACTAAAATTTGGAAAATTTTCATACAATGACTCTATTCCCAAAGGGCTAAAAAACACCAATACATCATATTTTACATTGGAAAGATCACTAAGATCACTACTTACTGTTTTAAACATCATAGCATCAGAATAATCCAAATTATTTTTTTCTAAAAATGATACTACATCTTTTGCTCCTAGGTTACTACAGGGAAGCAAAAATTTTTCTTCTCGATGTTTTAAAAAGGAGGTTTCCAAATCTTCAATTTTTCGTATTCCTACGAAGACCTTTCTTTTTCGGTAGACTATAAATTTTTGTAAGTAATCAGCAATAGCTTTTGTGATACAAAAGTATTTTGTACTCTGCGGCATATCACATCTCATAGCTTCACAAATTCTAAAAAAATGATCAATAGAATTTTTACTGGTAAATATGATGGCTGAAAAGTCCTCTGGACGAATTCGATTTTTTCTAAATTCTCGTTCAGCCACAGGCTCAACGTGGATAAATGGTCTCCAATCTATTTGTAAATTCCATTTTTTTGCCAAATCAAAATATGCTGACCGCTCGGGTTTCGGCTGTGAAATGAGAATTGTTTTAATGGGTAGATGTGACTCTTTATATTGCAATGTTTCACTCTTCGGCATACTTTTCAAAAGATATATTTTAACCTAATGATTATTAACCTGTTGCAAATTTTACCGCTACAAGCAATGGCGAAATTTCGCAGCCACAAAGATAAATAAAAAAATGAAAGATGTTAAAGTGCCTCAAATCCGACAAATATTGTAGTCCTTTTACTTGCCTTATAAGGTAGAATATCACAATACAGCCTAAGCCGACATACATCAATGCACTACTAATTTCCGCTGTGGTAAAAGCTAAAAAGGAATTGATAAAAAAAAGTATAAACCCAAGTAATATGTTGTGAATAGAAACAGAAAAAAGGTGATTTGCTATTGCCCTCCGTATACTTAATGCATACTCAAGGATATAAAGAACAACGTATTTTACTATATAAATAACTAGAATAATGAGGAGAATAGAGAGAAACGAACCTCCCAGGATATTTGGTGGGGTTATACTATACTTTTCAAAACACAGATAAATAAAATAAGCGGCATTAAAGAAGAAAAACGAATAAAATAAGCCCAATTGTCTGTTTAAAAACCTATTTAGAGAATTGTTATAACTTACTAATTTGAGGGGGTTTAAAAAACTCTGGCTTATCTTTTGGAATCCTATTTGGTTAATATTTCTCGTTAAGACAAAGAAAATAATACTTGCTAATAGCAATGATATTTTAATAGGTTTGCTCATTTGGACATAGCCATCATTAACATTTTGTTTGATTTCTTTATTGGTTTGTGATTTGGTTTTTTGCTTATTAGGTTCTTTCTTGACATCTAAAGGGTTAGAAGTGGACGGGTTTTTGGTTTTTTGATTTATCGTTGATATTGTTTCGGTTGCGATAGATTCATCTTTTTTAGATTTTAAATCTAAAGGATTTTGAGCCAATAGAGATGTGACCATGACTATAAAGAGGGCAGAGTAGCCAAGTTTTTTAAATATTATGAGAGAAAATAGTTTCATTTGGGCGAAAAATAATAAAAATGAAAGAATTTCCATGCGACTATGACAAATGAAATGATAAGAAGGCTGGTTATTTTAGGTGCGATATCCATTTTAGGCATTATCAGTACTCAGGCATATTGGATTGTTAAGGCTTACAATCTTAAGGATAGTGAGTTTCACCAGACGATTTCTATAGCACTAGGAAATGTGGCAGAGTCAATTGCTAAATTTAATAATTCTGAGCTTCCAAAACAAGACATTATCTTGCGACGTAGTTCTAATTATTACACTGTAAATATTAACGATAATATCAATGCTGCCATTTTGGAGGATAACCTTATCAGTGAATTTGAAAAAAGGGGAATTGATACTGATTTTGAATATGCAGTATATGATTGTTTTAGTCAAGAACTGGTGTATGGTAACTATTGTCAGCTCACTGATGGCGAACGTCAATATGAAAGGTCAGATAAGCTGCCTGCATTCAAAGACCTAAATTATTATTTTGCTGTAAAATTTCCTTCTAGGGAAAGCTACTTGCTCAGCAATATCAAACAAAATATACTTCTTAGTTTTTTATCTGTATTGGCATTGGGATTTTTTATTTATTCCACATGGGTAATTCTTCAACAGAAAAGACTCTCAGAACTTCAAAAAGACTTTATTAATAATATGACCCATGAGTTTAAAACCCCAATCTCTTCAATCAAGGTGGCAGCTGATGTGCTCATTAAAAATGAATATATCAAAAATCATGAAAGACTGAAAAATTATACTCAAATTATAAGAGACCAAAATACAAGACTTAATAGCCAGGTAGAAAAAGTATTAAAACTAGCCACATTAGAAGGAAGTGATTTTAAACTTCAGAAAATTAGTATTGATTTAGAACAGACATTAGATAAAATAATAAATGATGAATTGCTAAAGCACCAAGACATTGCTTTTTTTGATATAAAAAAATATTTTACAGGAGAAAAAATAATAATCTTCACTGATCCATTACACTTTAATAATATTATCACAAATATTATAGACAATGCTGTGAAATACAGCGGATCACCCAAACGGATAGGTGTGGAAATAGTAAACTCAGAAGACGATATAGCAATTAATATCTCAGACAATGGTCATGGCATAAATAAAGAAACATTAGCTAAAATATTCACTAAGTTTTATAGAGTGCCTTCAGGAAACATTCACAACGTGAAAGGTTTTGGCTTGGGACTATTTTATGTAAAAAATATATGTGATACCCAAAGGTGGAAAATAGATGTGATTTCTCAAATAGGAGAGGGTACTTGTTTTACCATTAAAATTCCTAATAGCAAATAATCCTTAAAAACATGAGTCAAAAAATTCTTTATGTAGAAGATGACCCGACCTTGGGTTTTGTTACTGCTGATACCCTTTCAGAGGAAGGTTATGAGGTGGTGTTAGAAAAAGATGGTGTAGCTGCTTTTAAAAGATTTAAAAAAGAATCTTTTGACATATGTATTCTCGATGTGATGATGCCTGAAATGGATGGCTTTGAATTAGCTGAAAAAATTAGAAAATTAAACTCACAGGTACCTATTATTTTTCTTACTGCAAAATCCCTGAAAGAAGATAAATTAGAAGGCCTGACGATTGGTGCTGATGATTATATTACTAAGCCTTTCAGTATAGAAGAACTCATACTTAAAGTACAGATATTCCTCAAGAGGAAGTATGTACATAGTGATGAAAATGAACTAAATTTAGAAATTGGCCATTTTAACCTTGACTATGCTAACCTTACTTTAAGATCAGCAGACTCCGAACAAGTTATGACTCAAAAAGAAGCTGATTTGCTCAAGGAGTTGATTAAAAATAAAAATAATATCCTTAAACGCGAAGAGATTTTAGAAAGGTTGTGGGGAAAAAATGACTATTTCTTAGGGCGGAGCATGGATGTGTTTATAAGCAGATTAAGAAAGCACCTCAAGTCAGACATAAGGTTAAAAATAGAAAATGTACATAGTGTAGGATTTAGATTGATAGAAGAAATCTGAAGAGTTTATTCGTTTTCATTGGGCTTCTGTATTCTACAACTTCTAAATGCTCAACATTTTTGTAACTACTCAGGTGAAGCCAATTTTGGACAAAAAAAGTTCATTCTCTACCATATTCCACCTATTTTTTTCGCCACAGCTCTGATAGGCCTTAAAAAATGAGCTTTATCTGGTAAAAAATAACAAAATTTTACTGCAAAAGCACCCACTTGAATAGCTACACATTTTTATATCACAATTAGTGGATGATATAGAAATGTGAGCCCACTTCGAAAATATAAAAAGTCTATAATGTTTACTTCGACAAGCTCTGTATAAATCTTTTAGTGATCTTATCCTCTTTTTCTACCTGTTGATACTCAGGCATCAACAAATCTCAGAAAATGAAAATATCATTTAAAATAATTTTTTCGTGAAAATTATCTGTTTTCAGAGTGGGCTCAACTGTCATTTTTAATTTGATGTGTTTTCATTCAGCCACTAATTAATCCGGCTAATTGTACGAGGTACTTCTGGATGGTAATATCTTTATTCTTAAATTTACCTCATGCAAGAAAAACCTTTGTTTGTACATCTGATCGATATCTTGTGGAAGTGGCGAAAACACCTTCTCATTATATTGGTTGCTACCGCTGTTTTAGTCAGTGTCGTAATGCTAAGCAAACCTAATTATTTTCAATCTACCACTATTTTTTACCCAGCCAGCACAGCGATCCAAAAACCAGTATTCACAGAAGCACAGCGAAATATTAATTACTATGGTGATGATCATGATGTGGATAGAATGTTATCAATAGCTACCTCAATTGATATAAAAAAGGAAGTGATAGAAGGTAATGACTTAAGGTCACATTATGGCTTTGGCAGTGAAAATAAAGATACGGAAAAGTTATATAAAACCTTTGGCAAAATGTACAAAGTTATGAAGACGGAGTATGATGCAATCCAAATAGTATTTCGAGATACAAACCCCAATATGGCAGCAAAAGTGACTAAATTTGCAAGAGAAAAAGTAGATCAAAAGACACAAAATATTATTAAATCCGCGCAAGAAAATGTACTCAAGAATGCAGAAAATTCTCTAAAGATTATTCAAAACGAAATTAATACCCTAAAAGAAGAACTAAAAATAGAAAGGAAGAAATACGGTGTATATAATACAGATTCTCAAGCAGAAGCCTTTGCTATAATGGCTAGCAAGCCGGGAAGTATGACAAATGTTCAGCAAAAAGTAAACACTTACACTGAAGGAATCTCTCATGTGAAATCACTAGAAGACCAGATAGAATTTACCACACAAAACTTGGTAAATTATCAATCTAATACCTACCGCTTGAAATCAGCTCTTGAATCTAATATTTCAACTATGCATGTTGTCCAGAATGCTAACATACCCGTATCTAAAGCAGGGCCTTTTAGAAGCCTGTATGTTTTAGGAGCTTTGTTATTAATTGGGATGTTAAGCGTTTTAATCATTCTAATGTTAGAAGCTGTTTCCAATAATCGCTCTTCCAAAACATAGGGGTGCTTTGCCAAATTATTGTCTTATAGACGTAATTATAGATTTAATCACCCCAAGAATTACCAATCATCCCTCAAAAAGTTGAGAGATTTTAAAAATAGTTTTACCCTACTATACCAAGTAAAAAGCACCTCAATGATACCAATATTAGGTGCTTTTTTTATTGTGTTAAAATAGATAACAGATAGGGGACATAAGAGAAAAAGTTGCCTAATAAGTACAACTGAAAATTGCCCCAAAAACCAAAAACAAACAAGTTCGAAAAGTCGAGTTTGAGATTTTAAAATTAGTTTTACCCTACTATACCAAGTAAAAAGCACCTCAATGATACCAATATTAGGTGCTTTTTTTATTGTGTTAAAACATGACGTTGTTTATATATGTGTGTTAAAATTAGTTGTAAGTGCTTGATTATCAATACGAATCTCTTTTCTTGATTCATAGCCATAGTTCGAGAAAAAGACGAAGTATGCCCTAAACGGCTACCATGGACAAGCAATGACTTGCAAATAAATTAACAAAAGGGCAACTACTCTAGGGTAGCCAAATTTGAATAAATAAAGCCCTTTTTCTACCCTATTCCAACTATTTTCTTCGGCATAGCTCTGGTATACCTCAAATAAAGTTCTTTATATGGCAAAAAAAAACAAAATTACCAGCCTGTTTGGCATACAGGCTTCAAAAGTGCCTACCTGAATAGTTACAATAAGGTTTTTAAACAACTTCTACAAGTAACTCTACACGAAGGGAAGAAATGAAAAACAAAAGAGGCTTCTAAGAAAGGGAAAGAGATTGTATGAGGCCTTGCTACGGTAGAGATGCGATAGATGGGTTTGTAAAATGATAATAATTTTTACCTGCTTCTTTTTGCGATTGTTATATCTTAGTCCCTGATTCTTAGAAAGCATTTTGAAAAATTATTCATCCATAGTTCTCTTTTTACTTTTTCCATTTGTCGTTCATTCGCAAATAGGCGGCAAATTTGCTTTTCAGTTTCTCAACCTCCCACATTCAGCCCGCATTACTGCTTTAGGGAGCAGCCAGATCGCTACGATAGACAATGATATTTTTCTGGGTCTTCAAAGCCCATCTCTACTTAATCCATCTATGCACAACTCTTTAGGGATTAATCACAATTTCCATTTAGCAGATATCTCTTTTGGAAATGTTGGATTGGGTTACCACTTTGAAAAATGGGGAGTGAGTACTGTAGCAGCAGTTTCATATCTTTCATATGGCAATTTTACCAGAACAGACGAATTTTCCAATATAATTGGCAGTTTTACTGGTAAAGAAACTGCGGTTAATATTGGAGGGTCTAAAAAATGGAACGAACGTATTACTACAGGAATAAATATAAAATGGGCAAACTCAAGATTAGATAGGTTCAATTCTTCGGGGATAGGAATAGACCTTGGAGTCACTTATCAAAATCCAGTAAAGAACACCATTACTACTTTTGTAATAAAAAATATTGGCGTTCAGTTTTCTTCGTACAATGAAAATAGAGAAGCCTTTCCTTTGGATATCCAGATAGGTACTTCTAAACGATTAAAGTATCTTCCTTTACGATTGTCATTCATTTTGCACGACCTCAATAATTGGAATATTAGAACGGATGGGCTTGATGACAATAACGCCATTTTTATAGATCAACAGACACAAGAAAATGGCGCAATTTCTAAGGCTTTTGACAATTTTTTTCACCATGTCATCGTATCAGGAGAGTTTTTAATAGGACAAAATGAAGTGTTTAGATTGAGATTTGGGTACAATCATCAACTTAAAAAAGAACTGGCTATTTCTACTTTTAGAAGTTTGAATGGGCTGTCATTCGGTTTTGGATTTAAGATTAAGAAGATTGCCTTTGATTATGGATTTGGAGCCTATCATCTAGCAGGAGGCATGAGTCATATTAGTCTATCCACTAATCTTAAAGAGTGGAAAAAAGTACGCTGAGTTGCCTTCGTTCTTCTTTGCGACCTAATGTAGTGTCTGAACGAAAACTCAACAATATTAGAATATACTTCGGCAGTTTATGTCTCAAATCGAAGATGTGGCAACATAAACGAGATTCACTAACACATAAAATATGTTAGAAATAGCGCTACTATTAACACAAAAATAGCCTATGCCTAGAAGCAGAAAGGTCTCAAAAGCACACGGCCTGAGTAGTTACCTTATTTATATTTATAAAAAAGCTCTAACAAGAACATTTATTTTCTGACCTTTATAAAGTCTCCAGGTTTTGGAGGGTTATTTATATCGATATTATTAAGTGAAATTATCTCCTCTAATGTCGTATTAGCTCGCCTAGCTACCAGATCTGATAATGATTCTCCTATAATCATCCTGTGGTATTCAATATCTTCTTCTATTTTAATAGCTGATAAAGATGTACCACTGATAATGGACGATTTTTTTTGAATAGGACTCTTAACAACATGCATTAATACTGGCATCTTATTTAAGGACTCTAATTCAGCATGCCGCATTTGAAAGCCACTAAAAATTATTGTCTTTTCAAAACTCGCCTGAGGGTTAGTCAGTGTGAATTCTAGATTTTCTATTTTATCGCTAAATATGAGATAATGAAACATCTCTTGCTCTGGAAGGGTGAGAAGATATCCTTTTGTACTTCTGGGTATATAGTTTCTATTAAAAGCAGGGTTTAGCTTTCTAATAGTACTTTCATTTACCCCAGTCACCTTAGTAATGTCAGAGAAATTAGTGTAGACATATATACGCGCTATAGCCGTTTTTTCAAATATCGGTGGTTCTACATTTGGCGTAAGCTGATGAAAATCAAAATAATTCATTAAGTAAGATGTAGCAATAAATTTAGGGATATATCTTCTGGTTTCTTTCGGAAGAAACCGTTCTAATTTCCAAAAATCTTTACTTTGACTCTTTCTGATGGCCTTTCTTACATTACCAGGCCCACAATTATAAGCCGCCAAGGCCAATGTCCAATCACCAAATTCTTTATGAAGTTTTGTAAGGTACTTATAGGCAGCTTTAGTAGATAGGTAAGGATCTTTTCGCTCATCCACATTATCATTTACTGAAAGCCCCTGCAACTTAGCAGTCTCTTTCATGAACTGCCACAAGCCTACTGCTCCCGTTCGGGACACTGCATGTACTTTAAGACTGGACTCAATGATGGCCAAGTGCTTTACCTCATCTGGAATGTGTAAATTGTTTTCTAACTCTAAATCGAAGATTGGGAAAAACACATTGGTGCGACCCAATATTTGTTCACTTCCTCTCCTATATCCTCTGATATAAGTATCCACGATTTCGTGTACTTCCTCGGTGTACCTTAAAGATACCTCAGAGGAAATGTTGCCCAATCGTTGCTGCAATTCACTTTTTGTCATTCTCGACCTCAAGTAAGAATTATGAACCTCAGCTACGGCGGCATTTGTCATAGAAAACATCACTACAATACATATCACAAATCGCTTTGCGACGATTATAATATTGTTCATGGGAATATATTTATTATCATATGGCCTTTATTTCGCCTTGCTACTATATATTCTTTATGCTAATCGGGGGTAAGCATTGATTAAAGAAAAATAGAAAGTTGAAAATCAGACACTTATGTTTAAAAAGTGGCGCGAATGTATACGCAATTCCACAATAAATCAAGGGTTCATATTATACATAACCCTTATTTGTAAATAATTAACTTTCAATTACCATGCCATACAGCATGTTTAACATACTCTTAAGTCACACTACTTATAAAAGAGAGCAAATGTCTCTCCTTAAATTTAGGAGCCATAAGTTGCATGCCAATAGGCAAGCCATTATCAGTGTATTGTACCGGAAAAGAAATTGCTGGAATTCCAGCCAAGTTAGCTATAACAGTAAAAATATCAGCTAGATATTCTTTAAGAGGATCAGCTGATGTTTCGTTAAGTTGCCATGCCACATTGGGGGTTGTGGGCATCAAAACGAAGGCAAATGTATTAAAAATTTCTTCAAGTTCTTGTTTTATTAGTTTTCTCACCTTTTGAGCTTTGGTAAAGTAAGCATCATAGAAACCTACACTAAGTACAAATGATCCCATCATAATCCTTCTTTTTACCTCATCACCAAACCCTTCGGACCTGGATTTAATATACAGTTCGTGTATGTCTTTGGCATTTTTACTCCTGTGTCCATACCTGATCCCATCAAATCTTCCAAGGTTAGAAGAAGCCTCAGCGGTAGTCAAAACATAGTAAGTCGCCACTACGGCATCTAAGTATTTAAACTTTACAGGTGAAAGTTGGTGGCCTTGTTTTTTTAATGATTCTATGGTCTTTAGCGTTGCGGTTTTTATAGCTGGACTGATACTAGGATGGGTAAGTGCATCTTCTATATATGCTATCTTTTGTGGGCCCAGATTTTGAAGTTTACTATAGTTGTCCACTTTTATTGTGGTAGATGTGGCATCAAAAGGGTCATTGCCAGCAATAATTTCTAAGAAGGCAGCTATGGTTTTCACATTTTTAGAAAACACCCCTATTTGATCAAAAGATGACCCATATGCTATGAGTCCATATCTTGATACTCGGCCATAACTGGGCTTAAAACCCAATATGCCTGTAAATGCTGCGGGTTGTCTTATTGATCCTCCTGTCTCACTTCCTAATGCAGCCACACAAGTATTCATTTGTACTGATACTGCTGCTCCTCCACTACTGCCCCCGGGCACTCTGTTTTTTCCTATTCCATTAATTACTGGTCCAAAAGCACTGTTTTCATTGCCAGAGCCCATTGCAAATTCATCACAATTGGTACGACCTATAATAATAGCATCTTCATCTAGTACTCTTTGTACAGCAGTAGCTGAATAAAGGGATTCAAATCCTGCTAATATTTTGGAAGAAGCAGATACTTTGTGGTCTTTGTAGCAAATTACGTCTTTGATGCTGATTATGGCACCTATAGCCTTGCCGCAACTTTGAGGATTTTCCTTTAATTTTCGATCTAAATTTTGGGCTTTTTCTAAGGCCTCATCCTCAAATATTTCTAGGTAGGCATTGAGGTGTTTGGAGTCTTCTATTTTTTGTAAATAGTATTCTACCAGCTGCACAATGGTGTATTTACCAGTTTTTATTTGTTCCTGTATTTTATCTAAAGATTGGCCTGGATTCATAGGTTTTCCAGTTTTTCTATGATCTCTGTTATTGTGTATTTATCTGTTTTTCCTGACGACATTTCTTTTAATGTGAGTTTTCCGCTTTTCATTTCTTCATCGCCTATTATTATTACATAGGGAATACCTTTGCTATGTGCATATTTCATTTGTTTTTTCATTTTCACAGGAGCAGGATATACTTCGGTACATATACCAGCTTGTCGCAAATTATTAGCTTTCGCGAAAGCATAAGAATGCGAATCTTCGTCAAATGTTAAAATAATTACTTGGGCTGATACTTCTGCAATATCTTTAAAAAGATCTAACTCTAGCATTACATCATATATCCGCTCCGCTCCAAAAGAAATGCCAACACCAGAAACATCTTTTAGTCCAAATGTGCCTGTAAGATCAGCGTATCTTCCCCCTCCTCCGATGCTACCCATGACAACATCATTAGCCTCTACCTCGAAAATGCAACCTGTATAATAGCTGAGTCCTCGCGCCAGAGTGGGGTCAAAAACTATGGCATTTTTAGCATCATAGCTTGCAAGAAAAGATTGGAATTGGTTAATTTCTTCTATTCCTTTTTGACCAGTTTCCGAATTCTGTAAAGCCTCTGCAAGGTCGTTTGTGTCTTGGGCTTGAAGAAGAGTAATTATTTTATCTACGGCATTTTTATCAATATTGTTTTTTATTAATTCATTGCGCACTCCATCTTCACCTATTTTGTCTATTTTATCAATACATACTGTTATATCTCTAAACTGGTCAGCCACACCGGCAGATTCTGCAATGCCATAAAGGGTTTTTCTATTGTTGTATTTGATGGTAATGTTGACTCCCAATTTGTGGAAGGCTTCGTCATAAATAGCCGCTAATTCTGCTTCATACATTAACGAATCAGAACCTACGATGTCAGCATCACACTGATAAAATTCTTGATAGCGGCCTTTTTGTGGCCTGTCAGCCCTCCATACTTGCTGTATCTGATATCGTTTAAAGGGAAACTGGATGTCATTTTGATGCATCACTACAAATCTGGCAAAAGGAACAGTAAGGTCGTATCTCAATCCTCTTTTTGAAATGCTAGGTGTAAGTTTTTTAGAGTTTTTTTCAGCAAGTGCTTTAGTATCGGCTTTGTTGAGATAATCTCCATTGTTTAATACTTTGAAGAGTAATTTATCCCCTTCTTCGCCATATTTTCCCGTAAGGGTGGCAAGGCTTTCCATCACAGGAGTTTCTATAGGATCATAGCCATAGGATTCAAATACCGACCTTATGGTATCAAAAATGTATCGTCTTTTTCTCACCTCACTGGGTAAGAAATCTCTGGTGCCTTTAGGAAGTGTAGGTTTCAAAATTTAAACAGCAGATTTAAATTGTTCTAAAAATCTTACATCATTTTCAAACAGAAGTCTGATGTCGCTTATGTCATACTTTTGCATTGCGGAGCGCTCTATCCCGATTCCAAAAGCAAAACCTGAATAAACCGTAGAATCAATACCACAATTATCCAGCACGGCGGGGTCTATCATACCACATCCCAATACTTCGAGCCAGCCAGTACCTTTAGTAAGTCGTTTTGATTTTTCATTGGCAGTACCCATATATACATCCATCTCAGCACTTGGCTCAGTAAATGGGAAATAACTGGGCCTCAGTCTGATATTCGTTTTGGGTCCATACATTTCTTTTGCAAAATAGAGAAGAGTCTGCTTCATATCTGCAAATGATACATCCTTATCTACATAGAGACCTTCTACTTGGTGAAACTGACAATGTGACCTTGCTGAGATGGTTTCATTGCGATATACACGCCCAGGGGCTATGATTCTAATTGGTGGCTGGGAATTTTCCATCGTACGAGCCTGAACTGATGAAGTGTGGGTACGCAGTAATTGTGTAGTGGAATTTAATAAGTAAAAAGTGTCTTGCATGTCACGTGCAGGGTGATCTTCCGGAGTATTCATGGCAGTAAAATTGTGCCAATCGTCTTCTATTTCTCTATCTTCTACTACTTCAAACCCTATACGGCCAAATATATCAATCATCTTATTCATGACCAAAGACACCGGATGTCTTGATCCTACTTTAAGAGGTGGCGGTGGTGCACTTAAGTCTAAATCAAGTGATTTACCCTTTTTGGCAGCTCTTCCAGTGTTGTTTTTTAATTCGTTGTATTTGTCTTCAGCTACCCTTTTTAACTCATTAAGTAACTGGCCAAAATCCTTCTTTTTATCATTGTCTAAGTTTTTAATTTGACCAAAAAATGGTTTAATAATATTTTTACTACCTAAGTATTTTATTCTAAATGTTTCCAACTCTGCCTCATCCTTGACTTTCTCTGCTCTAATGGAAGCCATCATTTCTTTTACTTCATCAAATACTTCTTGTGCCATATCTTCCCAAATTTTGAAGTGCAAAGGTAACACCTGAGCCCATGTTTTGCTGAAAATGTTTACCAGTGGTTTTGATTAAAGCCTGAGTGACTACTCAGATACTATTAAACGAGATTTAAGTTTGGACTATTTGCATCATAGTTGAGTGCCTACTATTGTATTGTGCATTCCTTTTGGAAATAGGGCTTCTACTTGTTTGGAATTCTTTATTGTCTGAGGCTGCCAAATAAGTGTTTTTTACGTTTAGCCATACCCAAATCCACGACTTCTTCCCATTCACTTTTATCTCCGTTTCATCCTCTCCTACATATATACTTTTCTTTATTTCTTCAAGTATTTCATCGTAAACAAGTTGAGATTTGGTAGCTGCTTTTATTAAACATTAAATCAACCTGAGTAGTTACCACCTGATATCTATGAATCCTGTAGGGATTTAATATTCGTAGGGGTTTTTTTAAGAAATTCGACCCTGTCGGGGTCGTAGATACCGATTATCGTCTATTTATTATAATCATATGAACCCTTCAGGTTCAACTCTGGGTTACGTATTAATGCGAAAATAGCTTGTGTCTATCAAAAAAAATGTAATTTTTAAGTTCAAAAGCACACCACCTGAGTATTAGCGAGTTGAGAAAAATGTAAAGTTCGCCAAAAATAACTTTTTTGATTTAGTGAGTTTTCGGAGTGGACTCAACATTGGGTTATTAAGCTGAATTGATATGTAAAAAACGCAAATTCTGCTTTGAAATAATCACCTCCTCTTTGTTTGGCACTATTTTTTGCTTTTTTTATAAAAAAGTTAAAACTGATTTTCCCAAAATATTTTTTTTAGTCTAAATTTGCATCTACTCGATCGCTGTTAAATTTGGCTAAAAATAAGAACACTTGTCGAGTAATCATCTAAATAGAAAAAATGAAGGTTGTAGAAATGAAGGTTCCAGTCATCGGAGAATCTATATCAGAAGTGACACTTTCATCATGGCTTAAAGCCAATGGAGAATATGTAAATCTTGATGAACCTATATGTGAGTTTGAATCTGACAAAGCCACTCTTGAGTTTCCTGCAGAAGCAAGTGGAAAACTTATCCATGTTGCTGCAGAAGGGGAGGATTTATTAATAGGGGCCTTAGTAGCAACAATAGATACCAGCATAGTAGAAAATTTGAATACAGCTACAGAGGAAATAAAAGAGGAAGAGAATGTAATTGCCAAAACTGTTACAGCTCCTTCTTCTACTGCTAAAGTCACCGGAACTAAAGTAGAAATGAAAGTGCCTGTAATAGGAGAGTCCATATCAGAAGTAACACTCTCTTTATGGCTTGTTGAAAATGAAAGTATTGTACATCTGGACGAACCTATATGTGAGTTTGAATCTGACAAGGCCACTTTAGAATTTCCGGCAGAGGCAACAGGAAAAATAGAATTTGTAGCCAAAGAAGGTGATGATTTGGCTATAGGAGCATTAGTAGCTATAATCCATGTGATGCAAATAGTGACCCCTGAGGGTATAGAAAAAGAGAATGATTCTATGACTTCTGAAAGTATTAATACTTCTGTAAAAAAAGCTTCTTATGCCAAAGGCCACCCTTCTCCTTCTGCCGCTAAAATAATGGCAGAGAAAGGATTAGAACCCAAAGACATATCAGGATCAGGCAAAGATGGAAGAATTACTAAAAACGATGCAATAAAAGCGAATCTGAACCTACATCCCGAAAAATCAAGCAGTTCTCTTTCTGGTAAAGAAGCAGTAATTATTGGTACGCCTTTCAGTAGAAATACGAGAAGGGAGAAGATGTCCAGAATGAGGAGAACCATTGCCAAAAGGTTGGTTTCGGCCAAGAATGAGACTGCAATGCTCACTACTTTTAATGAAGTAGACCTTACAAATATCATAGCCTTGAGAAAGAAATACCAAGAACAGTTTGTAGAAAAGCATGGCATCAAATTGGGCTTCATGTCATTATTCTCTAAAGCATGTGCAAATGTGCTCATAGAAATGCCTCAAATAAATGCAATAATCGATGGTAACGAGTTAATATATCATGATTTTGTGGATATCTCTATTGCTATCTCTACACCTACTGGCCTTGTAGTACCACCTGTACATAATGTAGAATCTTTGGATTTTCATGAAATAGAAACTAAAATTAAAGCATTGGCAACCAAAGCCAAAGAGGGCAAATTATCTTTAGATGAAATGAAAGGTGGTACCTTCTCTATTACCAATGGCGGCATATTTGAATCCATGATGAGTACCCCTATTTTAAACCAGCCACAATCAGCTATTTTAGGTATGCATACCATTAAACAAAGACCTATTGCAGTAGATGGGAAAGTAGAAATTAGGCCTATGATGTATTTGGCACTTTCATATGATCATAGGGTGATTGATGGTAGCACTTCAGTTACATTTTTAGTCAAAGTGATAGAGCTACTCGAAGACCCTATGAGGCTGATGATGAATATTTAATATTAAGCCACAATCTCGGATTGATAAAAAGTCATATTTAATTATTTTGGCCTTCAATACACGATTTTATCTCAATAGCCTTCAACATTACTTGATATTTAACTTTGTATCTATTTATTGGTTTAATTTGACGTAACAAACAATGTAGGCATGAGTTCATTTGAAAAAACAAACCTCAACAGAGTAAAACGAATCCCCAAAAGAGGCCATTATGATAAAGCTACCATATATCCTATCATTGACGCAGCTCTTATTTGTCATGTAGGGTTGGTACATGAAGGTCAACCAATAGTTATACCGACTATTCATGCTCGTTTACAAGACAATATTATCATTCATGGAGCATCTACCAGTAGGCTGATGAATAACTCAGGAGGAGGCAACGCAATTTGTATAACTATTACGCATTTAGATGGCCTTGTTTTGGCTCGATCGGCCTTCCATCACTCTATGAATTATCGGTCTGCAGTAATTTATGGACAAGGAGAAATTATACTAGATCATGATGAAAAAATGGCAGCTTTGGAAGCAATCACCGAAAAACTAGTGCCAGGAAGATGGAATGATGTCAGACAACCCAGCACTAAAGAGCTGAAAGCTACAAATGTCGTAAAGATTCCTATCGATCTGGCTTCTGCAAAGATACGAACAGGCCCTCCTGGTGATGACAAGCCTGATTATAATCTTGATGTATGGGCAGGAGTCATGCCAATGCGTACCGTATTTGGAAAGATAGAACCCGATCCTGCATTAAAAAAAGGAATAGAAGTGCCCGATTATATAATGGAGTATGCTTTGATAAAAAAATAACGACTATTCAAATGGTACTCTTTTGAGTAAAAAAAAGGCTGGTTTTTTTACTTAAAAGCAGCTATTTCCCTCTTAATAGCAGCCCGATTACTAACTTGTTTTATGCTTTAGTGAATCTTGAATATGTTGGCTCACTTTCGATTTGAAGGGGAAGGATCATTTTTATTTGATACTTGGACTTTAACATACCTACTTTTGCAATCATTTTAAGGAAACTATGGCAACACCACAGACAGTAGCTTTTCACACCCTCGGTTGTAAACTCAATTTTTCGGAGACTTCTACAATAAGGAGTAAATTTGAAGAAAAAGGGTTTTCTACACTTCCTTTTGATGAGGCTGCTGATGTGTATGTGATCAATACTTGTTCTGTCACAGATTTTGCTGATAGAAAATGTAGATCTACAGTAAGAAAGGTTTTGCGTCAAGCACCAGATGCCAAGGTAGTGGTAGTAGGATGTTATGCTCAACTCAAACCAGATGAAATAGCAGAAATACCAGGAGTGGACCTCGTGCTAGGAGCTGCAGAAAAGTTTAATGTGGTAAACTATGTTGATAATCTTTCTAAATCTCCTTCGAAAGGATTAGTGAATGCAGGAGAGATAAGGGAGGTAAATAGCTTTGAAGAAGCATTCTCTTTTGGTGATAGAACGCGCACTTTTCTTAAGGTGCAAGATGGCTGTGATTATAAATGCACCTTTTGCACCATTCCTTTGGCCCGTGGTGCGAGTAGAAGTAATACCGTAGAAAGTGTGGTGGATAATGCTAAAAAAATAGCCGCTAAAGGCACAAAGGAAATCGTACTTACGGGTGTAAATATAGGAGATTTTGGCAATGGCACTGAAGTAATAGAAGGCACAAGACCTAAAAAAGAAGCACTTTTCATTGATTTGATTAAAGCTTTAGATATTGAAGTAGAGGGTATGGAGCGATTTAGAATATCATCTATTGAGCCCAATTTGTGCTCTAACGAAGTGATAAAATTCGTATCCGAATCAAAAAGGTTTGTCCCTCACTTTCACATGCCTTTACAATCAGGAAGTGACCAAATGCTTGCTCTAATGAAGCGAAGGTATAAAAGTAGACTTTACAAAGAAAGGGTGGTGCAGATAAAGCAGCTTATGCCTCATGCTTGTATAGGAGTGGATGTAATTGTAGGGTTTCCAGGTGAAACAGATGATTTTTTCAAAGAGACCTTTGATTTTATTAGCGACTTAGAGGTGTCGTATCTTCATGTATTTACCTATTCTGAAAGACCCAATACTCCTGCCGCATCCATGTCTGAAAAAGTGCCCATGGAGGTAAGACGCAGAAGAAATCAATCGCTAAGAAGACTGTCAGAAAAGAAAAAGCAACAGTTTTATCGCGCTCATCTTGGAGGTACGAGATCTGTTCTTTTTGAAAGAGATCGGAAAGCCAGCATGATTACGGGATTTACTGATAATTATATAAAAATAGAACTTCCATATGAAAAAGTATTAATCAATACAGTAGGAGCTGTAAGATTAATAAGTATAAATGCCCAAGGACTTGTAAGTGGAGAATTGGTAGCAACAAATGTATTGTCGTAGTATCTTCACAAATACAATCTCTTTTATATCATATGATTAGAATAAATACGTTTATTATTTTCATTCCCAATGAATAGGGTTTAATATGTAGAGGCTGAACTATTAATTTTAAAGAATTTTCGTTCAACTATTATGCCCCAAATCTCTTCAGAGGTGAGGGTTATTTATTAACACTTAACAAAACAAAAAATATACATGAGAATATTCATTTTCCTAATGTTGATGACATTTTTTATTGGTTGCAAAACTAATGAAACGGCAACATCTAATGACCCTCTTACGCCTACATTGGCAACGGCCAATAAACTAGCACAGAAATATATCATAGTAGATGGACATGTGGATTTACCGTACAGATTAGCCATATCTAACTTTAAATTAGAAAAGCAATATCTGGGTATACCGATATCTACTAAAAAAGGAGATTTTGATTATATGAGAAGCAAAGAAGGTGGGCTGGATGCACCGTTCATGTCAATATATATTCCTGCCGACAATCAGAAGGAAGCGGGGAAATCTAAAAAACATGCAGAGAAACTCATCGACATGATAGACGGAATATGCGCAGAACATCCCGATAAATTTGAAGTGGCCAAAACAGTAGCTGATGTAAGAAGAATAAAAAAACAAGGAAAAATAGCCTTGCCTATGGGAATGGAAAATGGTGCAGGAATAGAAGATGATATCAAGAATGTTAAGTATTTTAAAAATAGAGGTATCAGCTACATCACACTTACCCATTCTAAGGTCAACCTCATCTGTGATTCGTCATATGACCCTGAGCGCAAATGGCTAGGCTTGAGCCCTTTTGGTGAAAAAGTAGTAAAAGAGATGAATAGAGTAGGCATCATGGTAGATATTTCACATGTGTCTGACAGCACTTTTTTTGACGTGATGAGACTAACAAATGTGCCAGTGATAGCATCTCACTCATCGGTAAGACGCTATACTCCAGGGTTTGAAAGAAACATGTCTGATGATCTTGTAAAGGCTCTTGGAGTAAATGGTGGTGTGATAATGATCAATTTTGGCTCTACATTTCTAGATCAAAAAAGCAGAGATCAAGCAGATGCAACCAAAGAAAAGATCAATAAAATGCTAAAAGATATGGAGCTCGACCCCGATTCTAGAAAAGGAAAAGCCGTAGTAGAAAGGTTTAGTGAGGGACATCCTGTTCTTTTTGCCGATGTAGAAAAAGTAGCGGATCATATCGATCATGTGGTAAGTCTTATAGGCATCGATCATGTGGGGCTTGGTTCAGATTTTGATGGAGTAGGTGATAGTTTGCCCACTGGACTTAAAGATGTATCAGACTATCCTAACTTGATTCTAGCTTTGATAAAAAGAGGTTATTCTGAGGAAGAAATATCTAAAATATGCTCTGGTAATCTATTGAGAGTGTGGAGTCAAGTGGAAGCACATGCAGCCGCTTCTAAAAGAAGTTAATTGGATGTAAAAGGCCAAATCGGCGTTAAGCAGATTCTCACTCTTGTTTTCCTGAGTTTAATTTGGGGTACTTCCTTCATTTTAATGAAGCGAGGATTGATTGCCTTCAGCGCTTTGCAGATGGCATGTCTACGTATTTGTATTGCAGGAGTATGCTTCATTCCTTTTTTCATTTATCACATAAGAAAAGAAAAGATCACTTCGGTATGGAAGTACATTCTTGTTGGGCTTACGGGTACCGCTATTCCTGCTTTTATGTTTGCCATAGCCCAGACGCAGATATCCAGTAGTACAGCTGGTATAATGAACACACTTACTCCCATTTTTACCATCCTAGTAGGAATTGTTTTTTATAAAATGATGGTGAATAAATATCAAATACTTGGGGTTATCTTCGGTTTTGGAGGTGCCATTGCACTGATTCTTTTGGGCAAAGATGATGATGGAACATCTGGTAATATGTGGTATGCTGGCTTTATTGTTATAGCATCTGTGCTTTATGGTATAAATCTAAATTTTGTGAAAACACATTTTCAAAAAGAAAATAGTGTCCGTCTTAGCTCTTTTTCGTTTGTTTTGGTAACTATTCCGTGTTTATTTTATGTGTTTAGTAGCGACATTCCTAAGATTATCATTACCCCAGAAGGTATGACAGCCTTCTATTATGTTGCTTTGCTTTCTATCATCAGTACGATGATAGCCTTAATCATATTCTACAAGCTCGTGCAAGATACCAACCCTGTATTTGCTTCTTCTGTGAGTTACCTGGTGCCCATTGTTGCTTTGTTATGGGGTATTGTAGATAATGAATTCATAGGAATGGGGCACTATGTAAGTTTGGCTTTGATAATGTTAGGAATATATATGATAAGGAAGGGGTAGTACGCGATCAACACTAGAAAAACTTGCTATATCTACACCAGTTTCCGTTGGTGAGGACGACTTTGATAGGTTCAATTGCATTCTCATTTGCAATATGATGGACTATAGCAATAAAGTTCGCCAAAAGCTTTATGCAGAACTTGCCGATGTGAACTTTGTAGTTACGTTTTGTTAATTCTTCAAAAGTCCATCTCAATGGTAGTGCCAGGAAGCAACTTGTCATTATTTCTGTTTGATGTGTCACTTTTGGTCTTCGCTATAGACTTAGGCGCTTTTATTTTAACACCTTTCGCAGAAAGTACTTTGTGCTCACCTAGTTTGTTGCCAAGAGCCTTCCATCCTTTCACATCGATAAACTCAGCAAGGTTTATCTCTCTTTCTGTTTTACTACCTCCTTCTTTATAGGAATAAATAACAATAGGGACCTGCTCAGTAGTAGCATAATAGAGCTTACTACTACGAGACTCAGTGACGAATGAAAACCGCTGATCATTTTTAGTAGTTTCTACTTCAAACCTTTTAACCATTGTCCATCCTTTTTCTCCTTCATGATACATCGCGCTAATGACATCTCCTTTTTTATATTTCGCAACATAAAGAAGCCCATCCACATCAATTTTAGAATCGATTACCAAATCTCTCATTTCGTAACTGCCATTTTTATAAATAGCAACGATCTGATCTCCAGTATCAAATTCACCTAAAAACAATCCTCTTTCTTCTTTATTCAACCTTCCACTGCTTTGATCCATCCATGCTTTAATAGCGCCTAATGATGATTTGCCTACTGAAAGTTGTATCAATTTTTTGACAGGATATTTAGTGACAATATTCCCTCCCGAACCTCTTCCTTTTATACTCAACTCTTCAAAATCCAATTCAAAAATTTTCTTTTTTGCCGAACAACCAGGAGAAAGCGTTATCTGAACAATCTCAGATTCGCCATTGAGGTTGGCTGTAAAATAAAGACATTTTGAGCCCTTTTCTCCTTTGGTAAGGTCATATTCCTTATCTCTTGTGATGGCTGTAACGTTAAATCTTTTGGCCATGGTTCTACCAGACTTTGCATCCACATATATCATATTATAGGTGGTACGATCGTCTCCTTTTTTCCACACTCCTACGTGGAGTATATTCTTGCCCATAAATACCTTGTCTCCTATCCTACTTACCTGAAATTTTCCATCTTTTCTGAAAGCTATAATATCATCTATATCGCTACACTCTACCACAAATTCTTCTTTTTTCATTGCAGAACCATTACCAATAAACCCTTCTTTAAGATCTACATATAGTTTGGTATTATTGGCTGCTACTGCCACGGCCTTAATGGTTTCAAGGTTCGTAATTTCTGTTTTACGTTCTTTTCCTTTTCCGTATTTTTCTAGCAGTTTGTTAAAGTAAGCTATGGCATAATCGGTGAGATGTTCTAAATCGTAGATTACTTGTTCTAGCTCGGCCACAAGTTTTACCATATTCTCTTCGTGCCGAAACTTATTGTATTTTGATATTCTCTTGATTCTTATTTCAGTAAGGTGGATGATATCTTCATCAGAAATTTCTCTCATTAGCATGAGGCGATCGTCACCTTTTTTGCTATTGTCTTTTGGGGTGCTTACATATTTTCTAAGGCCTTTATCAATAATTTTTATTGCTGCTTCAAAACTTTCAGCTTCTTCAATATCTCTATAAATCCTATTTTCGATGAAAATCTTTTCTAACGATGCCAAATGCCATTTTTCTTCCAGTTCTTTTCGTCTGATTTCTAATTCTTGGCGCAAGAGATCTTTAGTCTGAATGGTAGAAGTTCTAAGGATATCTTCTACTGTAAGAAAATGTGGTTTGTTATCAATGATTACACATGCATTTGGTGATATGCTTACTTCACATTGTGTAAAAGCATAAAGTGCATCCATAGTGACTTCTGGAGATACTCCTGAAATCAGATCTACTTGTATATCTACATCCTTTGCCGTATTGTCAATAATTTTTTTAATCTTAATCTGGCCTTTTTCATTGGCTTTTATCACACTATCTATTAGTGCCGTTGTTGTAACACCATAAGGCAATTCTTTGATGGATAAAGTGTTTTTATTCACTACTTCTATCCGTGATCTTACTTTTACTTTTCCTCCTCTTTTTCCTCTGTTATACTCAGTGACATCAATAAACCCTCCTGTCTGAAAATCAGGATAAATTTTAATGCTCTTATCTTCTAATATCCTAATAGATGCTTTTATCAGTTCTTTGAAGTTGTGCGGCATTATCTTGGTACTTAGGCCTACCGCAATTCCTTCAGTACCCTGAGCGAGAAGCAATGGAAATTTCATGGGAAGGTTAACGGGCTCATTATTACGCCCATCATAAGAGAGTTGCCATTGGGTCGTTTGGTTATTAAATGCTACTTCGAGGGCAAATTTTGTAAGCCTTGCTTCTATATATCTTGGAGCGGCAGCAGAATCTCCCGTACGCGCATCGCCCCAGTTGCCCTGGGTGTCTATCATGAGATCCTTCTGCCCCAGTTTCACCATGGCATCGCCAATAGCAGCATCACCATGGGGATGATATTGCATGGTATGTCCTATGATATTAGCCACTTTGTGGTATCGGCCATCATCTTTTTCTCTAAGACTATAGAGGATTCGTCGCTGTACGGGTTTTAGTCCATCATTGATGGTGGGTACAGCTCTTTCTAAAATTACATAAGAGGCATAATCCAGAAAATACTCCTCATACATCTCTCCTATTGGAATGACTTTTACTTCTGTTTCTTCTGCACTCATGCTTTCTTATATCATTGATCATTGTGCCCACCTTGAAAACATACAAAATCTTAAATGTTTACTTCGACAAGCTCTGCATAAACTCTTTTAGCAATCTTATCACACTTTTCAATCTGTTGATAATCAGGTATCGACAATTATCAAAAAATGATAATATCATCCAAAACAATTCATTTGTGAAAATTATCTATTTTCAGAATGGGCTCATTATTAGGCGAATATAATTAATTGATTTCTATAATGTATGAAGATTTTATATTGGGGTTTTAGTGTAACTACACAGCTGTAGTTCTTTTTGAATAAAAATGGGCTGTTTTTTATTAATCAAGGCTCATTTGAGTTGTAATTTTAAAATTCCTTGTTAAACAACTTCAAGAGCAGCGTTATTACTAACCTGTTTTATGAGCGCATGAATCTCGATTAAGTTTCTACATCTTAGATATGGGGCGATAATGACAGAAGAACAATACCCAAAGCGTCTTTTTTTACGAAATAAGATGTGGCTTAGGAGTTACTAGAATATTTAAAATCAAGGACACTTTAATAATTGCATGCCCACAATGCAATTTATTACTTTGTGGTCATGATTTTTAGACGTAACAATTTTCCTATTTCGCTAATTGTGTTGTTCTTGCTTTTCTTATTAGGATTAACTGCATGTAAGGGTAAAATAATAGAACAAAATCAGAACACCGAGCTTTCTTCATTAAATACAGAAGGTCATATTCTTGCTTTTTATACTGAAGAAATTGGGCCTGAGATAATGATTAATATTAATAGCGAGCATGGATTTGTTTTTGTTAATAACGGGAAGGTGTTATATAAAAATAAGGAAATATCATCAGGAACATCCTTTTATATCAATGGTGACTCTCAAATAAGAGCCACTAAAAATGGTGCCGAAATATGGAGATGGGACTTTTCTAAAGTTTCTAAAAATTCTGGCACTTCCAGTCCAAACCATATTCAAAATATTGCCACCACTACTGATGGAAACAGAAATCCGTTATCCACTTCTTCTACACAACATCAAAGGTTAGTATTCGGCAATTTAGACACAATAATAAATGATGGAAACGTGGTATTCAGAATGGAAAAATTGTACTTATTAAAAGATATAATTCTTAACGGGGTAAACGGTGAAGGAGTAGCAATAGCAGCTATGTTAAAAGGTAATATAAATGTGATACATGGAGATTTTCCTAGAGCGTACACCGAACCTTCAGAGAGTTGGACTTATGCCTATAAAGAAAGTAACAATATCGTGGTTAAAACCGAATCGGAAATTATTATGGTGTATGTATTGCCTTCTCATATGTATGGGCAGCCTTCTCCTCTGCCATCTCTCATAAGTAAGGCTACTAGGAAAGCCAAAGGCATACAAAAAATCATCTTGGATATTAAAATGTAGTAACTCCTCAGGTGGCATCAATTTGAAAAAAAAAGATCTTTTATCACTATACTCCGGCAATTTATATCTCAAATCGAAGATGTGGTAAGATAATAGAGACAGCCGATTTTCAGCCAGGTATAACTAAGTATTTGTAAGAACTCAATATTGTAATCATCATAGAAAGGCTGAAGGCCTTTAAGCAGATAGCCAAGGGCAACGCCCTTAGTAGAGTAGCGAATGTTGTGAATTGGCGGAATTTTGACCAAAAAATGATAACGAATCTTTCTGGTTACTCATGATATTAACATACTTGCCAGGACTAATAGCTTGTGAAAGCTAAATGAAAAAAAGTCAAGATTTTCATCTTGACTTTTTTGTACCGATGGGGGGAATCGAACCCCCACATCCGAAGATACTGGATTTTGAATCCAGCGCGTCTACCAATTCCGCCACATCGGCATTAATCCAACAAATGTATTTAATTAGGCATTATTATTATTGATTTCAAGAATTTTTTACCTGATCCTCCATTGAAATATCGAATAAACAGAAATTACAAGTGAGAAGATAGCGTAGTTCGGATAAACCTCCCTTATTGTTCTGTCAAGGATAAATTGAATGGTGTCTTTTTTACCCATGAGTAGAATCATCAAAAACTTCTATTTCTTTGTTGAGTGTAATTAATTCTGTAAATTTTCCACGAAACCTAGTAGCTCTCACTATGTGATTATCGATCCAGTGATAATTACCACCCCGAGGTTTATCCATTAGAAGACCATGATATTTGAAGTGGTGTTTTTTAAGCCATTCTTCTGTTACCACCCTGTGCTCTTCTGTTCTTGAAGTAAAAAATGTAATAATATGTCCCTCATCATACCATTTATTAAGTATTTCTAACGCATCAGGATAAGGCTCACAAGTGACCATTCTCTCTGGTTCTTCGTTTGGCACATCATCTGTTACAGTACCATCTATATCAATTAGATAATTTTTTACATCTTCTGGTAAGATTGGACTTATCTTTTTACCATCTTCTCCCAGTATTTCTTCTAAACTGTGATTACTCATTTTTTAAGTTTATATAGTCGATAGGATTTACAGGCTTTCCATTGTGCCATATTTCAAAATGCAAATGTGGGCCAGAAGTAAGGCGGCCACTGTTGCCTATGATTGCAATAATCTCTCCTCCTTTAACATAATCGCCTTTTTCTTTCATCAAGGAAGAGTTATGTTTATAGAATGACAAAATATTGTTGTCATGTTGTACACCTATGATATGCCCTGTCTCAATATTCCACTCTGAGATAAAAACATGGCCATTCTTAATTGCTTTTACGGGAGTATCTGAAGGAGCAATTATATCTACTCCTAAATGTTCTAATTGTGGATCAAAATCTGCACTAATAATACCTGAAATAGGAGGATAAAAATTTACTTCCTCCATATCATCAAATATGCTACCCGTTTCCAAATTAAGTTTTCCTTTTTTATTTCTTGATACTACAATTGTCCTGTTTTCACCTGCTGGGGTTTTGGGAGGTTCCGAAGGAAGGGCATTCAGTTCTATAATATTCAAATCTGATAAGTCTACAGTCACATCCCCAACCAAAACCTTTCTGAAAGCATTATTATAAATATTTTGAGCGTCTATATCTTTTTCAATGCCATCTAAAGTGTTACTGAGTTCTATAAATTTATTGGCATTTTCGATGCTAGATAATCTTGGTATTAATCGCTGTAGTGGGGTAAAAGCCAGAAGGACAAAAACCACAACTAACATCAATAATAACAGGCTACTTAAAAAGATATATATGGCTCTAGGGGACAAATCAAGAGAGCCGATTTGTTCAAAATTTTCTTTTCTATAAAATCTAAGTTGTATAGAATCATTCAACAATGAAAAGAAGCCATTCTTTTTAGCTTTTTTCTCTTCCATTCAGATTAGTCCTTAATTAAAATAATTTGCACTTCTTTTCTGTTATTAAATGGTGCTATCAGAAAGGATAGGTTTTCTCTATTCCAACTGACATTTTAAGGACAAAAGTATTAAGGTTTTGAGAAATAAGTCAATCATTTTAATTTTCGTTTCTGCATTGATGATGATATCATCATGTGCTACCCAAAAAAAGCGTAGCGAACTAAGTTGGTTAGCAAAGCGATATCATAACATGACGGCCCAATACAATGGTTATTATAATGCTGATATTATTTTGAATGAGACTTTGGTGGCTATGAATGAAGGCCATGAAGACAACTTTAATCAAATACTTCCTGTGTACCCTTATTCATCTATGGAAAGTCCAGAGGTTATCAAGTTAGAGCTTGATCGAGCTATTGAAAAAGCAACGAAAGTATCCAGATTGCATGAATCCAGTAAATGGGTAGATGATTGCTATGTACTAATGGGGAAAGCCCAATATTTACAAGGTAACTTTGAAGCTGCTGAAGAAACTTTTGAATATTTTATTAATAATTTTAATCCAAAAGATCCTAAATCAAGACTATATTCTGAAAAAGAAGTAAGCTCAAAGACTAAAGCAAAACAACGGCAGAAAAAAGCAAAAGAAGTCCGTAAGAAGAAACTCGAAGAAAGAAAACAAAAAGAAAAAGAAAGGAATAAAGAGATCAAAGACCGAAAAAAAGAAGAAAATCAGGAAAAGAAAGATAGAAATCAGAAAAAGAAAGATAGAGAAATAAAAAAAACCAATCAAGATAAAGACAAAGCCGATACTGATGCTAGGGAGCAAAAAATTAAGGAAAGAAAGGAAGCAATAAAAAATTCTGCTAAAAAAGAAAAGAAAAAAGAATTATCAGCGGAGGAATTAAGAAAGCAGAAGATCAAAGACAGAAACGAGAAAATAAAAAATAGAAAGAAGGAGTCAAATAAAAAGAAGAAAAAGCCTAAAATAACACGTGAAGAAAGAGATGCGGCGAAAAAGGCTAAAGAAGAAAAAAAAGCAGCAGATAGAGAAGCATCAGAAAATAAAAGAAAAAGCGAAAAATTAGAACGTCAAAATAAAAGAGAAGAAGAAAAATTGGCAAAAGAAAGGGCTGATCAACAAAAGAAAGAAGTCGAGGCCAAGAAGAAGGAAATAGAGGAAGAAGAAAGCCGAAAAAAGGAAGAAGCTTTATCAGAAAAGAATGCCAAAAAATCCAAGAAAAACAATGATGATACTCTTGAGGACAGGGCAAAAGGAGGCTTTCTTAAGCATCAACCTGCATATTATGAAGGAATGCTATGGCTCGCTAAAACATACATTTCACGTGAAAATTTCGTGCAGGCTAAATACTATATCAACAGAATAGAAGAAGAGGTAGATAAAGGTGTGCCAGCCCATGTAATCAATGAATTACCTGTGGTAAGGTCAGACCTCTTTATCCGCCAGAAAAATTATGAAGATGCCATAGACCCATTGCGCCAGGCTATAGAAAGTACTAAAAATAAAGGGCTAAAGGCCAGATATGCCTTTATTTTGGCACAAATACACCAAAAGAATGGAAATACACAAGCCGCTGCTGATGCTTTTGCACAAGTCGAAAAATTTAGCAAAAATTATAATATGAACCTCAATGCCCGACTCAATCAAGTAAAAAATGAATGGGCCAGTGGTCGAGCACAATATGACCGCACTATAAAAAAGTTAAACCGGATGGAGCGCGATAAGAAAAATGCGGGTTTTGAAGGCGCTATATATTTTACCAGAGCGGAAGTCAAACTAGCCAATGGAAACAACTCAGGAGCAGTAGAAGACTTTGAAAAAGCACTCGCTGCCAGTGTCAACAATACCAATACCATTGAGAGTTATTACAGATTAGCGTCACTCTATTATGGCCTTGAAGACTACCTAAAAGCTAAATCGTATTTTGATAGTACTGCCACAACTATGCAAAAGCGAGATAACCGATACGAGGAAGTGCAAAGGAAAAAGACAAATTTAAAAGAGATCGCCAAGAACATTACAATTATATCTGATCAGGACAGTCTATTAAAGATGGGGCAAATGTCAAAGGAAGAACTTCAACAATATGCGCTCAATATCATTGAAGCAAAAGAAAAGGATGCCGAAGAAGCCAATAGAATAAAAAATAGTACACCTCCACCTGCTACAACTAGTGGTGGAACGAGTAAGTTTTTTGCTTACAATACCAGATCTATTAGTAAGGGTAAAAATTCTTTTAATTCGAGATGGGGAGGTAGGATTTTAGAGGATGACTGGAGAAGATCAAACAAGCAATCAAGCACAATAGAAAATATTGAAGATGTACAAACTCTGGCCGAATTAGATGGCGATAGAAAAAAGGATGTTGATAAAATTCTTAGAGTTATTCCTAAAAACAAAAAAGAAAGAGAAAAAGTTATTGACAAATTAGAACAGGCTTTTTTTGACCTGGGAATAGGTTATCGTAATTATATAAAAAACTACAAAAGTTCATCAAAAACATTAAGTACTTATGTGACTCGCTTTCCGAATGCCAAAAACCTCCCTGATGCCTATTACTATCTTTATCTCAATGCCCAAGACCTAAGCAGAAACGCGGAGGAACAGAAGTATTATGATATACTAATCAATAATTATCCTGAAAGCGATTACGCTAAAGTGCTAAAAAACCCGGCTTACGCAAAAGAGTTACTTACAGAAGAAAAGAAAATTTCAAAAGCTTATAATTCTGCCTATGAATTATTTGAAAAGGCTGATTTTCAAAGTGCTTTTGACGCGTTGAAAAAAGCCAAATCTGATTATGGAAAAGATCACCATTTGGTGTCGAAATATGATCTATTAGAAGCCATGTGCATTGGTAATATCAAAGGTAAAAATGATTATATAAGTGCATTGAGAAAGGTGGTAATTAAACATAGCAATACACCAGAACAGACCAGAGCAAGAGAGATGTTGCGCTTCTTAAAAGGAGATGGTGATGCATTTGAAGGAGAGATAACAAGTGAAGACATTCAAGACTTTAGCCAAGAAGATGACAAATTACACTATATCGTTGTGGCTTTATTTGAAGCCGATGGAAACATTGTAAATCAGGCTAAAAATTCTATTAATAAGTACAATCAAGCCAATCATAAAGACAAAAGAATAAGATCCACATCTATCTATTTAAACCAAAAAAAGAGAACACACTTGATTCTTCTCAGAAGATTTGAAAATAAAGAAGTATCAATGAGTTATTTTACGGCAATTACTAAAGACGTAGAACAATTCCTTGATCCTGGTATATTTTCCTATGATCTTTTCTCTGTAAATCAAAAGAACTATCGTGAGATTGTAAAACAAAAATCTACAAGGTCATATAGATTGTTCTTTGACACTTATTATCTTGATGGTGACAAATAGTATTCAGCTTAATACTGTGTCTAATGCAAGAGAGAACAAAATTCATGCACCCAAAGTCTTAATCAATGATGAATAAAATAGGTAACTACTCAGGTGGGTGTTTTTGAGATAAAAATTTGTTATTTTTTTATTAGACGAGGCTCATTTTTATCAGAATAGCAGAACTATTGTTATAAAAATAGCCAAAAAATAATGAACAAAGAACTTTTTTTAGCCAAAATTGACTCCACCTGAGTAGTTACTAAAATAGAAATGAAAAGCCAAATGCGAGTTTTGTACTGTTTAGTAAAAATGTATTGAAAACACGTTGAGAAATCTATTTAGGCGTGGGCTTTTTGCTGCTTTTTGAGCCATTAAAAAAAGTAAATGAGAAAGGAGTTGCATTTGTTCTAATTACTTTTTCATGGATAAAAGTTCTAATATTTTTTTGAATAATTTGTTAGAAAATCGAACCAAATGCTGACAATCAACTAAATACACACATGATATATCTGAGGTTATATGATTTCGTTCAGGCACCAAGTACTCAATATCTTGT